>JANTGJ010000010.1 GCA_024762975.1 Candidatus Krumholzibacteriia bacterium | reverse complement strand
TGCTGGAGGATGGCGATCAGTTACGCCTGCTCAACGGCGGCAAGGGCGGTAAGGGCAATTGGGAGTACCGCAATGCGCGCAACCAGACTCCGATGCGCGCCCAGCCGGGGCAGGAGGGGCGATCCTTGCAGGTGCGGCTCGAGCTCAAGCTCATTGCCGACATTGGACTGGTCGGCATGCCGAATGCCGGCAAGAGCACGTTGCTGTCGGTGGTGACGGCGGCGCGACCGAAAGTGGCGGACTATCCCTTTACGACTCTGGTCCCGAATCTGGGCATCGTTGATCTGGGGGATTTCCGCTCCTGTACGTTGGCCGATATTCCCGGACTGATCGAGGGAGCCAGCGAAGGCCGCGGCCTGGGCCATGAGTTCCTGCGCCACGTGGAGCGTACCCGTGCCTTGCTGATGCTGGTCGACCCGTCACTGGAGGATCCTTGCGAGACCCTGGATGTATTGCGCGGCGAACTCGAGCGGCATGGGAATCGGCTGCCGGACCTGCCTTTCGCCGTGGCGATCAGCAAACGGGATCTGATGACGGACGATGAAGCGGACGAGGTTCTCGCGACAGTAAAGGCCTGGAGTGACGCCCACGGTGCGCTCGAGACCCAGATTTTCTCGGCGGTCTCGCAAGCCGGACTGCCGCAGTTGCGGGGGTTGCTCTCTCGGCTCTACGATCACCACACGGCCTCGGACTGAGGCCCACGACGCCCCCGGCGTCTCCGGAATCACCTCCCGGTGGGACCAACCGATGTCGATCCAACCTGCGCGCCCTGCCGGCACCCGACCGGCCTCGAGTGATTCGATCCGAATGACCCCCGCACACGACTGCTGGCCGGCCGGCTGGCGTGAGATGAACGATCCTCCCGAACAGGTCTATGTGGCCGGCGATGCTTCGGTCCTGACCGCGCCGGCGGTCGGAATCGTCGGTACCCGGCGAGCCACGCCGCGCGGACTGGCGGTTGCGCACGGGTTGGGGGCGGCGCTGGCGGCGCTCGGTTGGACCGTAGTCAGTGGCTTGGCCCGGGGGATCGACGGCGCCGCGCACCGCGGAGCCCTGGAAGTGGGCGGTCGTTCCGTGGGCGTCATGGCCACGGGCATCGATCTGACCTACCCCGCGGCTCATCGCAAACTGCGGGCCGGGTTGCAGAACCGCGGGTGTGTCGTCACGGAATGCGAGTTGGGCACCGGTCCCCGCCGCTTCCAGTTTCCGCGGCGGAATCGCCTGATCGCGGGAATCGTACGGGGATTGATCGTCGTCGAGGCGCCCATCAAGAGCGGAGCGTTGCTGACGGCCTACCTGGCGCTGGACTACAATCGGGAGGTATTCGCCGTGCCGGGTCCGGTGGATCTGGATACCAGTCGCGGCTGTCACCGCCTTCTGCGGGAGGGTGCTCATCTGCTGGAGGGGCCGCAGGACCTGAGTCGGGTCCTGGGTGAGGTGGGGCCTCGGCTTCCGGTAACCGAGCGCGCCGAGCCCGATCCGGGCTCGGCCGCGGCATGGATCCATGATCGTATCGACCTGGAAGGCGTCGGGAGGGATGTCCTGCGCGAGCGGTGGCCGGGCAATGAAGAAGGATGGCAGCGGGGACTGCTGGACCTCGAGCTGGCAGGATTGATCCGGAGGTTGCCCGGCGGACGGCTGGCGCGTACAATCTGGCGGCCCTGACCGGGGTTCGGCGCTATCCACCGGACTGTCCGGGCGATTTCCCTGGGTACACCTGGACGAGGATGAGCGATGGCCTCCCCGCTGCGCAAGAAACTGGACTTTGCCCTGCTGATGATGCTCTACGGTCTGGCCCGACCGCTGCCGCTGAAGTGGCTGCGGGCGTTCGGCCGAGGGCTGGGATCATTCGTCTGGCATGTCGTTCGATTCCGGCGTTCGATCGTGCTCGAAAATCTCGGCCATGCCTTCGGCTCGCAAAAAGACGAAACGGAAATTCGGCAACTTGCCCGCGAGTTCTACCGTAACCTGGGCGTCACGTTGATGGAATTTCTCGCCTTTCCCCGTTTCAGTCGGCAGCAGATCGTCGACCTGGTGGATATCGAAGGTGAGGAACACCTGCAGGAGATTGTCGACCTGGGGCGTGGCGGACTGCTGGTTTCGGGCCATTTCGGCAACTGGGAACTTCTGGGGGCTCGTATTGCCAGCCAGGACATACCGGTCAGCTTCGTGGTCAAACCACAGTCGAACGAGGACGTGGACCGTGTGCAGAACCGGATCCGGCATCGTGCCGGAATCGGGACCATCCGTTCGGGAGCGCAGATCAAGAACATGGTCCGCGCGCTGCGATCGAAGGAACTCGTGGCGATGCTCGCGGACCAGGACGCCGGTGCGGACGGGGTATTCGAGGAATTCCTGGGACGGCAGGCCTCGGTCTTCAAGGGGCCGGCCTATTTCGCCTGGAAACTGAATGTTCCCCTGTTGCATGGCTATATTTTTCGTCGTCCGGATGGTTCCCATGTGGCTCGCATCAAACCGCTGGTTCACCCGAACCCTGACTGGACGGAGGAAGAGGCCCTGAGCGAACTGACCCGGGTCCATGTCCGCCTGCTGGAAGAAGCGATCCATCAGGCACCTGAACTGTATTTCTGGTTGCATCGTCGCTGGAAAACCCGCCCCCCGGAGGGAACGAATTGATTCAGATCGAAAATCTCGTCAAGAAGTTCGGCTCGATTCGAGCTGTTGATGGCATCTCGTTTTCGGTGCAGAAGGGCGAACTCTTCGGATTGCTCGGGCCCAACGGCGCCGGCAAGACGACGACGATCAATGTCCTTTCCACGCTGCTGCCTCCGGACGGGGGAACGGCGTCGATCGGGGGGTACGATGTTGCGGGTGATCCCTCGGCAGTACGGCGGTTGATCGGGATCGTACCGCAGGAGATCGCCCTCTATCAGGATCTTCCGGCGCGTGACAACCTGAATTTCTGGGGCCGCCTGTATGGGATGTCCGGCAAGGCCCTGCGGATGCGAGTGGAAGAACTGCTGGAAATGGCGGATCTGCGGCAACAGGCCGGCCAGAAGGTCGAAACCTACTCGGGCGGGATGAAGCGGCGGCTGAACCTGGTGGTGGGTCTGATTCACGCGCCCGAGGTGCTCTACCTGGACGAGCCGACGGTCGGGATCGACGCCCAGGCGCGGGGCCGGATCCTGGAACTGATCAAGGAATTGAGCGGCTCCGGTCTGACGGTCATCTACACCACGCACTATCTGGAAGAAGCGGAGCATCTCTGTGATCGCATCGGGGTGATCGATCGGGGAAGCATGGTCGCTCTCGGTGACAAGGAAGAACTGATCGACCAGGTCGGGGACCAGGACCACATCCGGTTCCACCTGCCGACGGCGCGGATCGATGAATTCACCCGCGCCTTTTCCGGCCGACAGGACTGTGTCGTGTCCGGTGTGGTACGTGGCAAGATGGAACTGCTGGCGACCGACGGTGCCCGCCTGCTGCCCGACCTCCAGTCCTGGATGACGGCCCAGGGCGAACAGCTGGAGCAACTGGAAGTGGAGCGACCGAATCTGGAAACCCTGTACCTGAATCTCACCGGTCGCGGTCTGAGGGAGTAGCCGATGCGAATGCTCCAGGTCGTGCGCAAGGATTTGCTGCGCTTCTTCCGGGACCGGCGTGCGCTGGTCGTCTCCCTGGTCCTACCGTTGATCATCACCTTCATCATGGGGTTGTCCTTCGGAGGGGGCGTTTTCGGCAAGAAGGGAATCAGTGCGATTCGGATCGTCGGCGTGACCGACGGGATCCCGCAGATGTTGCGGGACCCCCTGACCGAAGGTCTCGAGGAGACGGGATTCTTTTCCGTCACCTGGGCCGATTCGAACACCGCGGACGAAATGGTGCGCGGCGGCGAGGCCGCTGCGGCGATCGTGCTGCCGGATGATCTGGTCGAGCGCTTTTTCCAGTTCGAACCGATCCGCATTCGGGTCTGGAAGGATCCGGGCAGTCCCCTGAAGGCCGGCATCGTCGAGCAGGTGATCGAGCGTTCCTTGAGCCCGATCCAGGCGGGCGAAGCGGTTTATGCCGGTCTGTGGCCCGAAGATATCCAGCCGCAGCGGAACCAGGAGTGGACCTCCACTTTGGAGAGCTACTTCCAGGGAGACGTACAGTCCGTCTGGAAGCAATGGAAGCAGGCCGACGAGGATCCCTTCTGGGATATCTTCCAGAGGGAGTTCACCCGGATCATGGATCGGCAGGCGGCCCTCTCGGACGCCATGGAAGGTCCGGGCGTTGCATTGGAAGTCGAGAACAAGGCGATGACCGATGCGGAGGGTCCGCAGGATGACGTGAATCTCTTCAACTATTTCCTGCCCACATTCTCGGTCTTTTTCCTGATGTTCGGCGTCGCTGCGGCCGCCCGTGATTTCCACCGCGAACGCGAGATGGGTACACTGAACCGGCAGTTGCTATCCCCGTTGAACGATCGTGACTTCGTGTTGGGCAAATGGATGGCCGCCGCGATCCAGGGCAGCATTCAACTGCTGGTGCTTTTCCTGGCCGGTGCGGTCCTGTTCCGGGTCAATCTGGGCTCGGATCCATGGTCGCTCCCGCTGGCCGTGATCCTGACCTGCACTTCCGCCGCCGGTTTTTTCCTTTTGATCACTCTGGTGTGCCGGACTGAGAAGGTGGCCGACACTCTGAGCACCATCACGGTGCTGGCCGCCGCGATGCTCGGCGGCAACATGATGCCGGTGGATCAGCTTCCGGACTGGGTGCGATCCGTCGGGCAGTACTTCTTCAACTACTGGGCCAATGTTTCGTTCAGCCGCGTGATGGTCTCGGACGAAAATCTGCTGGCTACGCCGCAGCCATTGCTGATGCTGGGCGGCAGTACGGTACTGTTCCTGGTGGCCAGCCTGGTCGCCTACCGGATTCGGCGTGCGAAGGGAGGCGTGCTGTGATCAACTTCGGCATCCTTCGATCGTTGGTCGCGTTGCGCCTGCTGCGCATCCTGCGCGATCGTACCAGCCTGATCTGGCTGCTCATCATGCCGATGGTCTTCTCGTTCCTGATGGGACAGCTGATGGGAGACTGGGGTGGGGGCAGCGCCGGCAGCTTGCCCCGTTGTCTGGTCGTCGCGCCCGGAAGCGGCGCCGAGGTGGACTCGTTGCTGGCCCCCCTGCAGGACAACGCGAAGTTCCGCTTGGATCGTCGCGACACGACGATCGCCGAGGAAGTCGTTCGCGACTGGCTGGATCGATCCCGGATCACCGCTGCCCTGTACATACCGGCGGATTTCGCCGAGACGCTTGGTGATTCCACTGCCGCGCCGCTGCGGCTGTTCTACGACTCGGACCGTTTGAGCAGCCAGACGGTGCGGACGGTGCTCGAGGAATCGATCCTGCGCGGAAACGCCATAGCCGCGGCTCGCCGACTGGTCCGCGAGGATGAATCGGCAGCCTTGTTGCCGGGGGAGTCGCGCGCGTTCGACGAAGCGACGTTCGAACGCTGGTGGAACGATCCTCGCGTTTTCCTCGAGGCGGAAACCCTGGGGCGGGTCGAAACGGAAGAGTTTGCCCTGACCCGTGCCAGCCAACATGTCGGGCCGGCCTACATCATTTTCTTTGTGCTGATGTTCCTGATGATGTCGGCCAAGGAATTGGTGGCCGAGCGCAAGGACCGCACCTTGGCCCGGTTGGTGGCCAGTCGGGCCTCGACGTTGGACCTGGTGCTGGGATATTTCCTGGCCGGCATGAGCGTCGGCCTGATCCAGGCTGGCATCCTGCTGGTTCTCAACTCGCTGGCCTTCGGTCTGGACTACGGCGATTCGGTGGCCGGGCTCGTACTCGTGGTTCTGCTGACGGCCGGTGTGGCCTCGGCAGCCTCGATTCTGCTGGGCTGCGTGGCTCGTTCCACCGCGCAGGCCGATGGACTGGGGATGGCTGTGACCATGACGATGGCTGCCGTGGGCGGGCTGTGGTGGCCGCTCGAGATCGTTCCTGAATTCATGCAGACGATCGGCAAGGCGTTGCCGACCGGACAAGCGATCACCATCTTCCACGACCTCATTGGTCGCGGATACGGAGTCGCGGAATTGTCGCCTCTTTTGCTGGGGCTGACGCTGTGGTTCGTCGTGTTGATCAGCCTGGCGACGTGGCGCCTGAGGCGCCACGCCCTGGGATAGGCAGCGGCCGGTCGAGCTAGTCGGTCTGGAAACCGATGCCGGTGGCGGCATCCGGCTGACCGGCCAACTTGATCTCACCGTTGGCGGCCTCGAAACGCTCGATATTCTTGCCGAGGGTCTGCAACAGCCCCTTGGCGGCCTGGGGCGTCATGATCACGCGCGCATGAACCTTCGCCTTGGGCATGCCCGGCACGATGCGGGCGAAATCCAGGATGAACTCGGCGGGGCTGCTGGAAATCAGCGTCAGGTTGGAATAGATCCCCTCGGCTTCCTTCTCGTTCAGGTCGACGGTGATCCGCTGCTGTTGCGGTTGCTTGGCATTCATGTTCGTATCCTCACCCGTTGGATTCGTAAAACGGTGGAACCGGCGACCGGTGCGTGCGTTGACACGCCGCTGGCCGGATGATAGCTTCCGGCGGCGGATTCCGGTCCGCGACCCGTCACTCCCGTACCCGTGAAAGAAAGCGGCCATGTCCCCCAAATTCAAGCAGATCATCGACGAGATCCCGGGACGCCGACTTGCCGTGGTGGGCGACAGCATGCTGGACCGATTTCTCTGGGGTCGGGTCGATCGGATCAGTCCCGAGGCTCCCGTGCCCGTAGTCCGGCTCGAAAAGGAAACGATCAAACTGGGCGGGGCCGCGAATGTGGCGGCGAATATCCGCGCCCTCGGCGCGGACGTGACCCTGTTCGGGGTCTGGGGTCATGATTCCGAGGCGGATCGTATGAGCGAACTACTGTCCGAGCGCGGGATCGATGCCGACGGCATGGTGCGTGCCGCGGATCGTCCAACGACGATCAAGACCCGGATCATCGCCCACAACCAGCAGGTGGTCCGTGCAGACCGTGAGGATGATACCGCGGTGGCCGGCGAGGTGGCCGAAAGGCTGGTCGGAGGCTGGCGCCGTGCGGGGCGGAAGTTCGATGGTCTGATCATCAGTGATTACGGCAAGGGCGTACTGCCGAAGTCGGTGCTCACCGATCTGATCGACTTCGCGCGTGAACAGGGGATCCCCGCGGTCGTCGATCCGAAGAAAGGCGATTTCAGCCAGTATGCCGGTGTGACCTCGCTGACTCCGAATCAAAAGGAAGCCGAACAGGCTTGCGCCGATCCCATCGTGGATGCCGAGTCCCTGTCGCGAGTCGGTGCCACACTCCTGCAACGGACCCGGTCCGAGGCCGTACTGGTCACGCGCGGCGAAAACGGCATGGCATTGTTCGAACCCGCTGGCAAGGAGCATCATCTGGATACCGAAGCGACGATGGTCTACGATGTCACCGGTGCCGGCGACACCGTCATCGCCGTCTATACGGCCGGATTGGCCACCGGCGCGGATTTTTTCTCCTCGGCGGCTCTGGCGAACCACGCCGCGGGTATCGCGGTGCGTGAGTTGGGTACCGCCGCGGTGACGGCCGATCAGTTGAAAGCCATCCTGGATCCGGAGGTGTCCTGATGCCGGTTCGGCGCGGCCTCGTGCTGGAGCGAGCTGATCTGCCTGCCTGGGCCGGGGAAGTGCACGCCGCCGGGCGGACGATCGCTTTTACGAACGGATGCTTCGACCTGCTCCACGCCGGGCATTTGGCGAGCCTGGAACAGGCTGCCGGTGGCGCCGACGAACTCGTCGTTGCCCTGAACAGCGATGCCTCGGTACGACAGTTGAAGGGAGAAGGACGGCCCATTCTCACGCAAGACGAACGAGCAGCATTGATTGCCGCCTTGCGGCCCGTTTCACTGGTCACTATTTTCGACGAGCCAACTCCGCTGGAAACGATCCTGGCGGTCCGGCCGGACGTACTCGTAAAGGGGTCCGAGTACGAGGAAGCCGATATCGTGGGCGCTGCCGAAGTCCGTTCCTGGGGCGGACGCATTCATCGGGTTCCCATGGTGGAAGGTAAATCGACCTCCCAAATTATCGCAGCGATCCGGCGAATGCCCTGATCGTTGTGGCTCATGCTGGCCCCCGTGGCCTCAAGGAGAACAAAATGAGCAAGCAGAAGATCATCATCCTCGGCGCTGCCGGACGTGATTTCCACAATTTCAATTGCCGGTACCGCGGGAATGAGGCCTACGAGGTCGTGGCCTTCACCGCGACCCAGATTCCCGATATCGACGGCCGCAAGTACCCCGCCGAGTTGGCCGGCGAACTGTACCCCGAAGGCATCCCCATCTACGACGAAAGTGAACTGGTCGGATTGATCGCCGAGACCGGCGCCGATATGTGTGTCATGTCCTACAGTGACCGCTCCTACGAGCAGGTCATGAGCCTGGGTTCGATCGTCAACGCCGCAGGCGCCGATTTCATGATGATGGGGGAGCGCGACACGCAGCTCAAGAGCACCAAGCCCGTGATCAGTGTGGGGGCCGTGCGTACCGGTTGCGGCAAGAGCCAGACCAGCCGCCGCATCTGTGAGATCCTGCGCAAGGCGGGCAAGAAGGTCGTCGCGATCCGCCATCCGATGCCCTACGGTGATCTGGTCGCCCAGCGGGTGCAACGATTTGCCGAGGTCGGCGATCTCAAGAAGCACAAGTGTACGATCGAGGAGATGGAAGAATACGAGCCGCACATCGTGGCCGGGGGCGTGATCTACGCCGGTGTCGACTACGAGGCCATCTTGCGGGAGGCCGAGAAGGAAGCCGACATCATCCTGTGGGACGGCGGCAACAATGATACGCAGTTCTACAAGAGTGATTTCCACATCGTCGTCGCCGATCCGCATCGTGCCGGTGCCGAGAATACGTACTTCCCGAGCGAGACCAACGTCCGCATGGCCGATTGTGTCGTGATCAACAAGGTCGTCGAGGCCGAGTTCGAGAACATCGAGCAGGTACGCGACAATATTCGCGACATCAATCCGGACGCGATCATCATCGATGGCGCCAGCCCGCTGACGATCGAAGGCGATTTCGACATTGCCGGCAAGAAGGTTCTCGTGGTCGAAGACGGCCCGACGTTGACGCACGGCAACATGACGTATGGAGCGGGTGTGGTTGCCGCTCTGCGCATGGGGGCCGAAGAGCTGGTCGACCCGCGTCCCTGGGCTACCGGCAAGTTGGCCGAGACGTTCGAGATCTACCCCGAGATCGGCACGCTGTTGCCGGCGATGGGCTACGGTGACGAGCAGGTCGCCGATCTGGAGAAGACGATCAACGCCGTCGAGTGTGACGCCGTGGTGATCGGTACCCCGATCGACCTGACCCGGATCGTAAAGATCGACAAGCCGACGGTTCGCGTGAAGTACGAGTTGCAGGAGATCGGTGAGCCGAACCTGGAGCAGCTGCTGGCCAAGTTCATCGGTTAGCGATCACTAGATAGAGTGCCGGCCGTCTCCTGCGGGAGCCGGCCGGCCGACCCGACTCTCTCCCTGGGAGGAATTCCGTGAATATCCACGAGTATCAGGCCAAGGACATCTTCCGCGACTTCGGATTGCCGGTGCCCGGCGGAAAGGTCGCCGCCACGGTCGACGAGGCGGTCGATCTGGCCAACGAGTACGGTTACCCCGTCATGGTCAAGTGCCAGGTGCTGACCGGCGGCCGCGGCAAGGCGGGCGGTATCAAATTCAGTCCGACCGAGGACGACGTGCGCAAGAACGCCGAGGCGATTCTCGGCATGGACATCAAGGGGCACACGGTCCACAAGGTCCTGATCACCCCGGCCGTGGATATCGAGTCGGAGTACTACATCGGCATGCTCATCGACCGGAACACCAAGCGTGTCCTGCTGATGGCCAGTGCCGAGGGCGGCGTCGAGATCGAACAGGTGGCCAAGGACACGCCCGAACTGATTTTCAAACAGCCGATCGATCCCCGTTTCGGTCTTCTGGACCACGAAGCGCTGGACATGGGGATGCGCCTGTGCCCGGATGACATCAAGAAGGCCCGGCAGTTGGCATCGGCGATGCAGAAACTCTACGTCGCGTTCATGCACTCGGACGCCAGCCTGGCCGAGATCAATCCCTTCATCTTCACGCCCGAGGGCAAGGGGCACGCGATCGACGCGAAGGTGAACCTGGACGACAACGCCCTGTTCCGTCATCCCGGTTACGAGGATTTGCGGGATCTGGACGCCGAGGATCCGAGCGAACGCGAGGCCCGGCAGGCCGAACTCAGCTTCGTCAAGCTCGAAGGAAACGTCGGTTGCCTGGTCAACGGAGCCGGACTGGCCATGGCCACGATGGATCTGGTCAAGTACTACGGGGGCCGTCCTGCCAATTTCCTGGACATCGGCGGATCGTCCAAGCCGGAGAAGGTCGTCAACGCGCTGACCATCATTCTGTCCGACCCCGAGGTGAAGGCGATCCTGTTCAACATCTTCGGCGGCATCACCCGCTGTGACGACGTGGCCAAGGGCATCATCGCGGCCACCGAGTCCATGGACATCCACGTTCCCATCGTCGTCCGTCTGACCGGCACCAACGAGGAAGAGGCCCGCGCGCTGCTGGCCGAAACCGACCTCGTTCCGGCCGAGACGATGGACGAGGCGGTGCAGAAGGCCAACGAACTGGCCGGCGCCGCTTCCTGAGCTTGAAACCGATTCGGCGCCCCGACGCGCCAACGCAAAGGAGATGAGGAACCATGGCGATTTTCGTCGATCAGAATACCAAAGTGGTCGTGCAGGGAATTACCGGCAGGGATGGCGGATTCCACAGTAGCCAGATGCTGGCCTACGGTACCGATATCGTCGCGGGTGTGACCCCCGGACGCGGTGGCCAGATGTTCGAGGACAAGGTCCCGGTCTACAATTCCGTCAAGCAGGCCGTCGAGGAGAAGGGGGCCAATACGTCGGTCATCTTCGTGCCCCCGTTCGGTGCGGCCGGCGCGATCTACGAGGCCGCGGACGCCGGATGCAAGCTGATCGTCTGTATTACCGAGGGGGTACCCACGGTAGATATGGTCAAGGTCATGCCGTACCTCCAGGAACGTGGTGTGCGGCTGATCGGCCCGAACTGCCCCGGCCTTCTTGCGCCGGGCATTGCCAAGCTGGGTATCCTGCCCACGAGCATCGTCAAGGAGGGGCCGGTGGGACTGGTCTCCCGCTCGGGGACGCTGACCTACGAGGTCGTGTACCAGCTTTCGGCGGCGGGACTGGGACAGACTACCTGTCTGGGCATCGGCGGTGACCCGGTCATCGGCACCAACTTCATGGACGCGATCGAAGCCTTCAACAATGACCCGCTGACCGAGGCTTTCGTGATGATCGGCGAGATCGGCGGCGACGCAGAGGAACAGGCCGCGGCCTGGATCCAGGAGAATTGCAAAAAGCCTGTCGTCAGCTTCATCGCCGGCCAGACGGCGCCTCCGGGCAAGCGGATGGGGCATGCTGGTGCTATCGTGAGTGGCGGCAGCGGTACGGCGGCCGAGAAGAAGAAGGCCCTCGAGGCGGCGGGCATCCCCGTTGCCGAACGGCCGATGGACATCGTTCCGGCGTTGCAGGAGATCTGGAAGCGCTAGAGAAGTAGTGGGGACGCAATGGCGGGCGCTCCGGACGGGGTGCCCGCCGTGGACCATCCGGAAGTGCCCGCAGGGCAAACAGGAGAGAAGGAAATGCAGAAGACCTATTCGATGATCAAGCCCGAGATCGTGGCTGCCGGCGAACAGAAGATCGGCGAAATTCTGGCCATCATCAACCGGGCTGGGTTCCGAATTACGGGCATGGAACTCCGTCAACTCGACCGCGCCCTGATCGAGGATTTCTACGGAGAGCACCGCGAACGCCCCTTCTACGGTGAACTCTGCGACTATATCAACAGTGGTCCGGTCGTGGCGTTGCGCCTCGAGCGCGAGAACGCGGTGGCCGCCCTGCGCGAGTTGATTGGCGCGACGAATCCCGCCGATGCGGCGATCGGAACCATTCGCGATCTGTATGGCGCGTCCTTGCAGAACAATGCGATCCACGCCTCGGCGAACGCGGACGATGCCGCCCGGGAGTTGGGTCTGATCTTCGGCCAGTAGGGACTCTCAATCGGCTTAAATGCCCCCCGCGGCAAAACTTGACACCTCGGGGGGCGGCTATTAAGGTGTGGCGCCTGCATGAAACTGGATCTTGAAAGGCAAGGCGAGGGCAGGACCATTCTGGCGGTGGCCGGAGGGGTCGAATTGGAGTTGCCCGAAGACTGGCCACAGCGTGCAGAACTCAATGGCGAGCTGACGGTCGACAATGTAGGAAGCCGCTTTCTGATCAACGGAACACTGCGGGCGACCGGGCAGGCCGATTGTGCCCGTTGTCTCGATTCCTTCCGCCTGGAGTGGGAGGTTCCGGTCGAAATCATGGTGTTGCGGGACGTCCATTCCGACGAAGGCTCGGACGACTCCCTGGTGCTCCATCAGAAAAAGGGAGTGGTGGACCTGACCGAACCGCTGCGTGAATGCGCGGTGTTGGCATTGCCACCGGCTCCGATCTGCCGTGACGATTGCCGCGGAATCTGCGCCCAGTGTGGTGCCGACTTGAATCAGAATCCTTGCGGATGCGTCGCCGAAGACGTGGATCCGCGATGGGAAGGGTTGCCCGAGTAGCGGCGGATGTCGCGCCGGGTGACCGGGACCGGCCCCGAATCACGAGGCCACAGCAGGAGAATACGATGGCAGTTCCCAAGAAAAGAACCTCCCAGTCTCGCAAGGGCAAGCGCCGCGCGAACTGGCACCTGACCAAGCCCGACCACAACAAGTGCCCGCACTGCGGCGCCGCTCGCCTGCCCCATCGCGTCTGTCGCGAATGCGGTTACTACGGTGAGCGTGAAGTGATCGTCGTCGAAAAGTAGACGTCGTTTGCCCGAGGCAGACGGCCTCGCGTCCATACGCCGAGGCCGGGAGTCTCGCTCTCCGATAGGGAGGTCGGAAGTTGAGCCGTACCGACAAACCCACGATCGCCGTCGACGCCATGGGCGGAGACCACGGACCCTCCGTGGTGGTGCCCGGTGCTGTCGCTGCAATGTCCGCCGATGCCGATTTCGGTTTGGCGCTGTATGGCCGTACCGAGGAGATCCAGGCCGAGCTGGACCCCTTGGAGACCGATGGCCTGCCGATCTCCATTGTCGACTGTCGACAGGACATCGACATGGGGGAATCCCCGGCTGCCGCGATCAAGAACAAGCCGGATTGCCCGATTGTCCGCGCGATGGCCGACCACAAGGCCGGCAAGGTCAACGCGGTGGTCTCGGCGGGATCCACCGGGGCCATGGTAGCGGGGAGTATCTTCCTGCTGGGCCGTCTGCCGGGCGTGAACCGCCCCGCGATCGCTACACAGATTCCGACCATCCGGGGCGAGTTGCTGATGCTGGACGTCGGCGCGAATGTACAGGCCACTCCCGAGCAGATCGTTTCGTTTGCTCGCATGGGGGAAGTGTTTGTTCGCGAAATCCTGGGCGTGCAGAAACCCACCATCGGACAGCTGAATATCGGCGGCGAGGCCAAGAAGGGTCCCGACCTGTGCACGGCCTCCTATGAATTGCTTTCCCGGGAGGACTTTGAATTCATCGGGAACGTCGAGGGCAACGAGTTCATGCTCGGACCCTGCGATGTCGTCGTTACCGACGGATTTACGGGCAACAACACTCTGAAGCTGGTCGAGGGTTTTGCACGTTTCCTGGCCGCCTTGTCCGAGCGCGACGAATTGAGCGATGCCGAGAAACATGCCATCCGCCCGGTGTTGGGTGTGCTGATGCGAGATTTCTCCTACGAGGTCTACGGCGGTGCGCTGTTGCTGGGAGTGGCCGGTATCAGCATCATCGCCCACGGTCGCAGCTCCGAGTTGGCGATCCAGAATGCGATTCGTCAGGCCTGGATGCAGATCGATCATGACCTGCCTTCGAAATTGGCGGCGGCCCACGATTCCTGATTCCACCGGTTCCAAGAGGGGTAGCATGTTCACCGTTCCCATGATTTTTCCCGGCCAGGCTTCCCAGGCTGTGGGCATGGCGCAGGATCTGGCCGCGGGCAACGGGCCGGCTGCCGAATTTCTGGGCCGAGTCGACGAGGTCCTGGGCGAAAACCTGACCGCCACCATGTTCGAAGGACCTGCCGAACGCCTGACCGAGACCCGCAACGCCCAGCCGGCAATCCTGGCCCACTCGGTCGCCGTTGCCCTGGAACTGCGTGAGATGGGCATCGTGCCCTCCCTGGTCGCCGGGCATTCATTGGGTGAGTTCAGTGCCGCTGCTGCCGCCGGCGCCCTGCGCCCGGAGGATGCGTTGCGTGTTGTACGGCGCCGGGGGGAACTGATGTTCGCTGCCGGCCGGGAGCGTCCCGGTACCATGGCTGCGATCCTGGGGCTCGACGGGTCCCGGGTGGCAGAGGTCTGCGCATCGGTCGATGGCGTGGTCGTCCTGGCCAACCACAATTCCGACAACCAGGTGGCGATATCGGGCGAGGTCGAAGCGGTGGCAGCAGCAGGGGTGGCCTTGAAGGATGCCGGTGCTCGGCGCGTCATTCCCCTGAATGTCAGCGGAGCTTTCCACTCGCCCCTGTTGGAGGGCGCCGCCGAAGAGTTCTCGGATTTCCTGCAAGACATCGAGGTGGCCGATTCGACGGTGCCCCTGATCGCCAATGTGAGCGCGGCTCCGGTCAGCGCCGGTGCCGAATTGAAGGCCGGTTTCGCCGAGCAGTTGACCTCACCGGTTCGGTGGCATGAGATCATGAAACACATCGCGGGCGGAGCTGGAGACCGTCCGTCGGTGGTACTGGAAGTGGGTCCGGGCAAAGTGCTGACGAATCTTGCCAAGAGGGCCTATCCCGAAGTAGATTTCCTGACCGTCGGGACTGCTGTCGAGTTGGCCGGAATCAAGGACCTGCTGGCGGAGAAGCTCGTTTGAGCGAATCCGCAGCCGGATCCCAGCGAAACGGAATGACACGATGAGTGATGGATGCGTGATCGTGACCGGAGCCAGTCGCGGCATCGGCGAGGCCATTGCCCGGGAACTGGCCGCGGCCGGCTATGATCTGGCAATCGTTGCCCGTGGCGCCGAGCGGTTGGAAGCGCTGGCCGCGGAACTCAACGGTGAAACCAAGGTCAAGGCCTACGCCGGCGACATCTCGCAGTGGGATGATGCGCAGCGAATCGTGACCCAGGCGAACGAGGATTTCGGCGCCATCTGGGGCGTTGTCAACAATGCCGGAGTCACTCAGGACGGCCTGTTCGTCCGTATGACTCCGGAGGCTTGGCAGAAACCCATTGACGTCAATTTGAACGGGACCTTCTACTTTACAAGAGCCGTGGCCCCTCTTATGATGCGGCAGCGCCGGGGGAGAATCGTCAACATCTCCTCGGTGATTGGCGTGACCGGCAATGCCGGCCAGGCCAACTACGCCGCCTCGAAGGCGGGAATAGCGGCGATGACGAAATCGGTGGCCAAGGAACTCGGAGGTCGCGGCGTGACGGCGAATACCGTCGCACCCGGCTTTATCGCCACCGACATGACCGCCGACCTGCCTGACAAGGTCAAGGCCGGCATGCTGGCGCAGATTCCCCTGAAGCGCTTGGGCGAAGGGAAAGATGTCGCCGGTGTCGTGAAGTTCCTTTTATCCGCGGAAGCATCGTACATTACCGGGCAGGTCCTGGTGGTGGACGGAGGCATGATTGCCTAGCTCCAAAGTCCGGTAGAGAATCCAGCACGAGCTGGATCACCTTTCACGTTCCCCAGGAGGGTACACGGAAATGGCGTCGATTCAGGAACAGGTGTACGAAATCATCCAGCGTAAGCTCTCGGTCAACCCGGAGCAGATCACTCCCGAGGCCTCGTTCACCGAGGATTTGGGCGCGGACAGCCTCGACACTGTCGAGCTGGTGATGGATCTGGAAGAGGAGTTCAACATCACGATCCCGGAAGAGGATCAGGAAAAGCTCCGCACGGTGCAGGACGCCATCGATTACCTCGAGCAGCACCTGGACTAGCGGACAGGATTTCAGGGGTTCGCCCCGCCTGGAAAACGCACCCGGTCCCGTCCTGGAGACAGGATGGGACCGTGTCGAATATTGAACCATCCCGTGGGAGCGGGATAGGGAGGTAGCGTCTTGGACGGGCGTAAAGTGGTCATTACCGGACTGGGCATGGTCAATGCCGCAGGGCTGGATCGCGAGAGTAGTTGGCAGGCCCTCGTCGAGGGAAAAAATGGGATCCATGCCCTGGATTTCATGGATACAACCGACTTCAAGGTTACTTTCGGTGGTCAGGCCTGGGGATTCGATCCCGCGGTAGCCATGGACGCGAAGGAGGCCCGCAAGGCCGATCGCTACTGCCAATTGGCCATGTCGGCTGCACAGCAGGCTGTCGAGCAATCGGGGCTGGGTGAGCCGGACGATCCGTTCCGGTACGGAGTGATCATCGGATCCGGCATCGGCGGTATGCACACTTTCGAGGAGCAGCACAGCCGTTTGATCAAACGGGGGCCGCGGGGCGTTTCCCCGATGTTCATTCCCATGATGATCAGTGACATGGCGGCGGGCCTCGTTTCGATCCGTTACGGATTCAAGGGCGCGAATTTCTGCACGGTCAGTGCCTGTGCATCGGGTGGGCACGCCATTGGAGTCGCTTACGATCAGATCGTCCTCGGCCACGCCGACGTGATGGTTTGCGGAGGAGCCGAGGCGGCGATCTGTCCGATGGCCCTGGCCGGTTTTGCGAACATGAAGGCGCTTTCGACGCGCAATGATGATCCCGAACACGCCAGTCGCCCGTTCGACAAGGATCGCGACGGTTTCGTACTGGGAGAGGGTGCGGGGATCCTCGTCCTGGAATCCGAGGAGCACGCCCGCGCGCGTGGAGCCGAAATCCTGGGTGAACTGGCCGGGTACGGAATGACGGGAGATGCCTATCATATGACCCAGCCGGACCAGGAGGCGCGCGGCGCCATCGGTTCGATGCGACAGGCGATCCGGAGCGCAGGCATCAACAATGAACAGGTCGGCTACATCAATGCCCACGGCACCTCGACCTACTTCAACGACAAGGGCGAGTCGCTGGGCATCCGCACGGTCTTTGGAAACCATGCCGACGAACTGAAGATCAGCTCGACCAAGTCGATGATCGGTCACCTGCTGGGCGCCGCCGGCGGAGTCGAAGCGGTCATCACGGCGCTTGCCCTGAAGAATGGCATCCTGCCGCCGACCATCAACCTCGAGACACCGGATCCGGAATGTGACTTGGACTACTGCGCCCATACCGCAGTGGAAAAGGGCGTGGAATATGCGCTGTCCAATTCCTTCGGATTTGGCGGCCACAATGTGACGCTCTGCCTGCGGGCACGTTAGGCTCGCAGAACCAGGGCGGACGGAGCCCGATATGGGACTGAAGGACACGCTGCAGCAGTGGATGGGCCGTCTCGGAGATCATTCTCCGACCGGCCCGGAACCATCCGAACCTCCGCTCCCCAATACCGAAGCCTATTCTCTGGCCGACCATCTTCCGGCCCTGCAGACGAAGCTCGGCCACGTTTTCGCGAACCCGGAACTTCTGGCCAATGCGCTCCTTCACAGATCCCATATCCATGTGACCGGACAGGAACGGGAGGAGTCCAACGAACGACTCGAGTTCCTCGGTGACTCGGTTCTGGGTCTGGTCGTCAACGAAAAGTTGTACCGGGAGTTTCCGGGCCGCTCCGAAGGCGACCTGACCAAGATGAAGTCACTGCTGGTGTGCGGCGCGCGGCTTTCCGAGGTTGCCCAGGCCAACGAGATCGGTCAGCATATTCGCATGAGCCGTTCGGAGGCGGCCACCGGTGGGCGTAAACGTTCGTCGATCCTGGCCGATACCATGGAAGCCCTGATCGGCGCGATCTACCTCGACGGTGGACTGGAAGCTGCTCGTGCGATGATCTCCAAGGTCGTGCTGGAGGGAAGCGAAGATGTGTTGGCACGACGTTCCCTGCGCAACTTCAAGAGTCGATTGCAGGAACTGATCCAGGCCCGCTACAAGAGTCCGCCCCGATACCGGATCCTGAGTGTGGAGGGCCCTGACCACGATCGGGTCTTCCGGGTCGCGGTGACCTACAGCGGCACCGTGTTGGGTACCGGATCCGGGGGCAACAAGAAATCGGCGGAACAGAGTGCGGCTCAGGAAGCCCTCAAGATCCTGGAGGAGGATCCGGATTTCCTGGGGCGCCAGGAAACCGAAAAGGGATCCTCTTGAAACAAATTTCTTCCCGACTGTTGACTTGCCTGTTGGTTTGCCTGCTGGCTTCCGGCGCGCTGGCGGACATCCCCGGTCCCGGCGACGGAATCGCCGACGAGGATGTTCCCTACGGCGTTGCCTCGAGTTGGCTTCTGGGGCGTCAATTGCTGCAGGAGGGAAAGACGGCCGACGCGCTCCCCTACCTGCACTACGCCTACCGCGCCCAACCCGGCGTACAGGCCATCGCGATGACGTTCCAGGAAGCGCTCGCCGAGGGAGGTTATCTCAGCGATGCCCTGGAGGTCATGGATTCACTGGTCGCCGCCTGGCCCGATTCGCAGACCTACCTGCTGCGCCGTTCGAATTTGAATCTGCAGGCAGGGCACCGCGACAAGGCGCTTGAGGACCTGCGGAGGATTCGCGAGGCGGGTGCGGCGACGCCGGCGGTCATCTCTGCGGAGGCAACTCTGCTGGCGGGGGCCGGACAGCCGGAGCGGGCGTTGGCAGTCTTTCGCGAAGGACAAACGTTGTTCCCGGCCCAGACTGCGCGCTTTGCGCTGGGCATGGCTTCGATCCTTCAACAGGAGGGGCACCTGAAACAGATCCCGGAATTGATCCGGGATTCGTTGCAGGTCCGTCCGATGGATTCGGCTCTGTGGCTGGTTCTGTTGCGGGCGCTGGCCTCTTTGGATCGCCACGAAGAGGCGGCCGCTGCCGCCGCTGATGCGACCCGACGGTTTGCCGGTCTGTTCGCCGGAGCCTCGCGAGACTCGATCACGATGAGCGAGGTCACCGCAGGGGGCGGCCCGGTTCCCGAATCGCCGCAATTCTTCACGATCGAATTGGCGGATCACTATGCGCAGCACGGCCAGATCGAAAGGGCCGTAGGCCTGCTGGCGCCGTTGGAAGCGGCGGGCGAGCTGGAACTGACTCCCAGCCTCTGGTTGGCCCGGTTGTATCTCGGCAGTGGGCGTTCCGAAGAAGGGACTGCCCTGGTCGAACATCTGCTCGAGCGCCATCCGGATTCCGCGCGAGCCTGGTTCCTGCGCGGCAAGGTTGCCGAGGCCGACGACAACTGGCCCGAAGCCGTAACACACTACCGGCGTGCAGCGGATCTGGCAGCTCACGATCCGGAAATTCGACTCGGCCTGGTGCGGGCCCTGCTCGTCACCGGGGAGCGCAACGGCGGTTTTCAGGCGGCGGGAGCGTTGGCCGACTCGAATCGGTCCGATTTGCGCAGACAGGCGATGGTCGCTTCGATGATCACGGCCGACGGGGATGCCGAGGGACAGTTGGTTCTGGGCTATGCTTTTCTGACGCTGGAGGATTTTGAACGCGGTGCGTACCGATTCGAATTGGCCGGGGAAAATCCGGAGTACCGGATTACGGCGCTCACGCAGATGAGTGTTTGCCTCGATCGCATGGATCAAGTTCGGCGCGCCCGTACGACGCTTGAGACCCTGCGCAACGAATATCCGGACAATGCCGAAGTGGCCAACTCACTGGGATATTTCCTGGCCGAGAAGGGGCAGGACCTGGAGCTGGCCGAACAGCTGGTCCTCGAGGCGATCGACAGTGAACCGGGAAACGGTGCCTATCTGGATTCCCTGGGCTGGGTCTACTATCGCCTGGGCCGCTACGAAGACGCCTTGGATCAGTTGGTCCGTGCTGTCAACGCACAGCCCGACGATCCGGTGATTCTCGAACATGTCGGACTGACGATGCTCGAACTGGGGCAAGCCGTGGAGGCAAGGGACCTGATCCGGCGCGCCATCAGCCTCGGCGGTGATCGCGAGCGCCTCCAGGAAGTGCTCGAATCGGTCGAGTCCCGTCTCGAGGACGCTGCCGGGAGGTAGGTGCGTGCCGACACCTGCAACGAATCCCACTTCCTGCTGGCCGGGAAGTCGCACACTCCTTGCCCTGCTTCTGCTGGTCGGTCTCACCGGTGGCGCCCTGGCGCAGACGGGCGAGGCCGGGTACCGTTTTGCCCGCTGGAGGGCGTCGGCCTGGATCTACGATTTCGAAGGGTACGCCTGTTGGGCGCTGGACGGCAGCGGTGCGCTGCGGCTCGAAGTGCTGAGCGAGAAGGGCCGCGCCGCCTCGCCTCTCCAATCAATTTTCAGACAGGCGGGAATCGGCTGGTCGGTCGTGCTGGGCGAACCCGGAGAAGGCACTTTCAATCCCTGGCGAGAAGCGTGGAGCAAACCATCACCGGGTTGGGAAGAATGGATTCGTCAGATTCTGGTGCCCGGGGGAACCGGTACGGACAACAGTCGAATGGCCACCGGGAATCCCCTGCCCCGCAGGAGGTTCCGGGGAAGCCGGGGGGGGGATCCTCCGACAGCCAGGATTCGGTGGGTCCTGCCGGTAATCGATTTGCGGGCGAACTCCGCAGAGTCCCGGACTCGTGCCGACCGGGGGTTCCGGCAACGTTGGACCTGGCGGGGACGGGGCCGGGGGGACGATCGGGAGGTCGCCCTGCTCACGGTCTGGAATCCCGGACAGGAGGGAGGCGCTTGGCCCGCCGGCAGTCGCGGACATCTGGCCAGTTCGCGGAGACCGGGATCGCTCGACTTCGAAATCCTGCGTTTCGAGAAAAGGGCGGTGCCGCCGGAGATCTTCCTGCCGCTGTGGCCTTTGCGTGACGTCGTGCCGGAGGATGAGATTTTTCCGGGAACCCGGTAAGGAATCGCGGGTATCAACTCGTGTGCATCAACCCCAAAAGGACAGAACGGAAGACGCCGTGAATCTATCAAGGGACGAACATCAACGCGCTCGGCAGTTGGCTGCGGATCTGAAAGAGATCCGTGACGAGGATCTGATCGTTCAGGTCCAGAATGGACAGCGACGCGCCTATGACGAGATCGTAACCCGCTACAAGGGGCGCCTCTTCAGCTTCATCCTGCGTATGGTCAAGGAACCCGATCTGGCGGAAGAACTGACACAGGAGACGTTGATCCGCGTTTACGTCCACGCTGCGAAATATCGTGAGATCGCAAAATTCTCGACCTGGGTATTTACGATCGCCACGAATCTGGTGCGCAACAAGATGCGCCAGCGATCACGTCGACCTCGCTTGATTTCCCTGAATCCGGCACCGGACGAGGGCGAAATGCCGGTCGATCCGCCCGATATGGTGGCCGATACCTCGAACGAAGTGGAACGCGAGGAACTGGGGCGTTTGATCCGGGAAGCCACGGCGCAGATTCCCGAAAAGTACCGCATTCCGTTCCTGCTGCGCGAGGTGGATCAACTCAGCTATGAAGAGATCCAGCAGGTAACCGGCCTGAAGTTGGGGACGGTCCGTTCGCGGATCAACCGGGCACGTGGCCGTTTTCGCCAGCTGATCAAACCGATGTTGCGGAACGAGTCGTTGCTGGAGGAATTGGAGCAGATCGAGGCCCGAGCCTTGGCCGAGAAGGACAATCAAAGAGGAGAGGATTGAGCGATGCGTTGCAACAAGGCCCGAGAGTACCTGAGCCTGGAGATGGACGGCCGAACCCCACCGGATGTCGCGGGCCTACTGGAAACCCACCTCGACTCTTGCGCGGACTGTCAGGCGTATCGCACGGATCTGCTGCTGGGCAGGCGATTGCTTGCCGCAACGGAACCGGAGCTGCCCGAGAATTTCGACTGGAAACTGCAGTTGCGTTTGAACCAGACTCTCAAGGAAACCGCCGGCGAAGCGGCTTTCCCCTGGGAGGAGGCACGCACCGACCGCTGGGCATGGTTGCGCAATTTCGGCGCTGCCGCGGCCGTCGGCATGGCTGCCGTCCTGACCGTGGCGATTTTCCTGGGACCGACGGGTGCGCCCCCGGCTTCTCGTCCGCTCTCCGAGAACCGGGCGCTGGCCGAAACGATTTCCGATCGCCTGCCGCTGGAAACGAATCTTCGTTGGAGCGGCATGGGGCGCAGTGGACTGCAGAGGCAGGTTTCCGGAATCGCCCAACAGCCGGTGGATCGTCGTCTGCGGCTGGAAGGTGGATGGTCCGGAAGCGACCGCGCCGATCTGGTGACGATTACTCGCCTGCGAGGGGAGAATCGGGCGCTGACCGGCGCCCTGGTCCAGGCCCAGCGTCAGATTCGACAGATGCAGGCACAGCTTGACACCAGTGGTCCGAAGGCCCTAGATCTAGAGGATTAGTGACCGTCCGTGGGGCGGCGATGCATCCCGCTACCGGTCGGAGGAAGAACTTGAAGAACTGGCTGATCCTGACAGCTTGCGCCGTGACCCTGTTGACCGGCGGTTGCGGAATGGACAAGGAAAAAGGCATCCTGATGGCCGCCGGATCCTATGGGGATCTGGCGGTTGTCGTATCCGACCGGGACCTGCGTCCGGTAGCGGACCGTTTCGTGGCTCAATTCGTGACCGAGAAAACCTTCGTGATCAAGCCCGAGCCGTCCTTCAAGGTGGATATCTTCGAGCCGGATCGCTGGGAGCTTGCCAAGGGCTACAAGAATGTGCTGATGCTCGTCGCGTTGGGCAAGGGGGGTGGAGCCGAGAAGGCCGCCCGCGGCGAGATCTCCGAGCCGACCTGGGAGCGCCTGCTCTCCGGTGGCGGTGGAGTCGTTCAGGCCAAGGATCCCTGGTCCACCTATCAGCACCTGGTCGTCGCCGCGTCCCGCGACCGCAATAATCTGGGCAGTATTCTGAACCGGAATGTCGGAAAGATCCGCAAGATCTTCGAGGACAGCAATCGGGAGAGAATTCTGCGCCGCAATCGCTACGACGGGCTGAATACCAACCTCGTAAACGCGAATATGGATCGCCTGGGTTTCTTTCTTGAGGTGCCGGGGCAGTACCAGCAGAACCAGTTGGAGCCGGATGGGTTTCCCGGTGTCGAGATGCTGCGGCAGCGGCCGTCGCGTGGCATCACCGTCACCTGGCAGGAAACCACGGAGCCGAGTGGGGTGCTGGCGGACCGGGACCGCCTGATCGAGATGCGCGAGCAGATGGGCCTGAAAATGCACAGCGAAGAAATTCTGCCGCAAACTTTCGAGTGGACCACCGTGGAATGGGGCGATCGCAAAATTCTGAAACTGGAAGGTGCATGGACCAGCAATCGTTTTGACGGCGGTGGTGCCTTCTGGTGCTATTTCATTCCTGATGAACAACACGGACGACTCTGGTGCCTGGATCTCCTGGTCTATGCCCCCGGGATGGACAAGATGCCCATGTTCCGGAAAATGGAGGCGGTCGCATCCACATTTGCGACCGAGCGACCTCGTTCCTGAATCGTTGATTTTTGCGAATCGTATCTGGTTTTCAGTAAAAACGTCCTCGCTGGAGGGCATTATGGGCAGAAAATGGCTTTTTCCTTTCAAGCGCTCGGGAGTCCGTTTATATTGCCTGCTTGATTCCGCTACCGTATCCGGCCCCAATCTTCGAGGTTATCGCTTATGAGCAACGTGATCGCTGTCGTGAACCACAAGGGTGGAACGGGTAAGACCACTACGGCAATCAATCTGGCGGCTGGCCTGACTCGCTACAGCGACGTGACCTCGTCCTGTCTGCTGATCGATATGGATCCGAACGGTAGCGCGACCAGTTCGCTGCTGGGCAAGATGGACGGTGAGCCGCCGGCCCGCAGCGTATTTGACGTATTGCGCCGCGCAATCACCCCGCAGGATGGAATCTCATCAACGATCTACGACGAGAATGTGGATATTCTGCCCTCGACGCCGACCCTCGAGAGCATGGCCAAGACGCAGATCAATGACCGGTTGGCGAAGGTAGTCGGAGCGCTGTCGACATCGTACGGCTGGATCATCATCGATACTCCCCCGAATCTGGGCGTGCTGACACAGAACGCGTTGGTTGCCGCCGACTACGCGCTGATCCCGACGCAGTGCAGTGGTCTGGCGGTGCCGCCGATCCGTCAGGTGAAGGAAATGATCGAAAAGATCCAGCAGCGCCAGAACATCTGGCTGCAATTGCTGGGCGTGCTGATCACCCAGAAGGATGGCCGTACCCCGTTGCAGAAGCCGGTGCGTCGCGAACTGGGCCAGGTCTTCCCGGCGGCGGACATCTTCAAGACGATCATCACGAACAATATCAAGATCGAAGAGGCCCCGGCCAATTCCCAGAGCATTTATGCCTACGATTCGGGGTGCCTGGGTGCTTCGCTCTATCGTGACTGGATCAAGAAAGAGTTCCTGAAGAAGCACCAGAAGCTGGAGAAGCAGAAGGTGGAACGCCAGGATGCTCTGGAGGCGGCGCGAGACAATCCGCCCGCCTAGGCTGACGCCCCGTTGGCTGCGTGACCGGTTCGGCGCCTAGCCGCGGACGAACGGATTCGACTCTTTTTCGCGACCAACGGTCGTATCGGGACCGTGCCCACAAATGATGACGGTGTTGTCCGGGAGCGTATAGATGCGTTCCCGGATACTTTTTTCCAGGGTGGCGAAATCCCCGCCCGGTAGATCGGTGCGCCCGACGGACCCGGCAAAGAGGCAGTCGCCGACAATGGCCTGTCCGGGCAGGATGAACATCAGCTGTCCGGGGGAATGGCCCGGGACATGCCTGACCTTGATTTCACCAGTGGCAAACGGGATCCGCACGCCCTCGTCCAGGTCCGACGCGCAGCGTGGGATCCGGGTGGCGGGAAATCCGTAGGATTCCTGGATCTGCGGCATCTGACGGATCAGCTCGAGGTCGTTCCTGTGGCAGCGCAGCGGCAGATCGTGCGCGTCCTGGATCTCGGCCGCAGCACCGACATGGTCGAAGTGGCCGTGCGTGGCCAGCAGGGCAACCAGCCGGCCGCCGGAATGACCGACCCACTCGAGGAGTTTCTCCGGCTCGGCGCCCGGGTCGATCAGAATGGTTTCCGGCCCGTCCGCGCCCACGCCCGTGATCAACACCGAGTTCATCTGCAGCGGGCCGACCGGGCGCACCTCCACTTTCCATTCCATGGTCGTTCCTTCGCGCTCGCCGCTTTGCGGCGGAAAAGAAACCGGCTCCACGGGATGCGGAGCCGGTTTCGTTCCAGGTAAGATCATCCAACCAATCTAGCCGTCGTAGTATTCACGGCCCAGGTGGGTGATGACCTCTTCGCCCATCATCCAGCGCAACGTGTTCTTCAACTTCGTCTGCTGAATGAAAAGATCGTGCTCGGCGTTCAAGCCGTCGGGCATGACGGGGCTCTTGAAATAGAAGCTGAGCCATTCCTGGATTCCGCCCGGCAATCCCGCACGGGAGCCCAGGTCCAGCAGAAGGGCCAGATCCAGCACCAGCGGTGCCGCCAGAATGGAGTCGCGGCACAGGAAATCGACCTTGATCTGCATCGGACGGCCGCACCAGCCGTAGATGTCGATGTTGTCCCAGCCTTCCTTGTTGTCTCCGCGCGGCGGGTAGTAGTTGATCCGCACCTTGTGGTAGAGCTTGCCGTAGAGGTCAGGGTACAGCTCCGGCTGCAGGATCGAACCCAGCACGCTCAGCTTGGACTCTTCCTTGGTCTTGAATGATTCGGGATCGTCCAGGACTTCGCCGTCGCGATTGCCCAGGATGTTGGTCGAGAACCAACCCGCCAAGCCCAACTGGCGGGCCTTGAAACCCGGTGCCAGGATGGTCTTCATCAGCGTCTGGCCGGTCTTGAAATCCTTGCCGCAGGTACCGACGCGATTCTCCTTGGCCAGCTCCTCGAGAGCCGGGATGTCGCCACTGAGATTCGGGGCGCCGTTCGCATAGGGGATGCCGCTCTTGATCGCCGCGTAGGCGTAGATCATGCTGGGCGGAATGTCCTGATGGCTCTCGCGCAGGCCGTTTTCGAACGCGGCCAGAGTCTCGTGAACCGCAGTACGCTTCATGAAGATCTCGGTCGAGCCGCACCAGATCATGACGAGGCGGTCGCAGCCGTTCTCTTTCTTGAAGTTCTGAATGTCCTGCATCAGGGCTTCGGCCAGTTCCATCTTGTTGGCACCGGTCTTGACGTTCGTGCCTTCGAGTTTCTTGACGTAGTACTGGTCGAATACGGCCTTCATCGGCTTGATCTGCTCGAGCTCGGGTTTGAGCTGGTCCAGCAGTTCCTTCTCCAGGACGCCGGCGTTCACTGCCGCATCGTAGACGGAATCCTCGAAGATGTCCCAGCCACCGAACACGATGTCGTCCAGTCCGGCCAGCGGAACGAAATTCTTCACCAGCGGCTGCCGTTCGTCGGTGCGCTTCCCAAGGCGAATGTGCGCCATCTGGGTGAAGCTTCCGATCGGAAGTCGCAGGCCCTTGCGGACGGCCATGACGCCGGCCATGAAAGTGGAGGAAACCGCACCCATCCCAGGTGTGAGAATTCCCAGCTTCCCTGTGGCGGGCTTGATTTGCAGTTGATCTGCCATGCTTTGTAGCTCCTCTCCAAGTAACTTGCCCTCTGTGGCGGAAATCAGCTAGTCCAGGATAGGTTTTCGACGCGGGGAAGGCAAAAGAAAGTTTCAGGCATTCCCGGGAATCATAACCCCTGGATTTCGCTCGGAAATCGCGGGTTACCTGAATCCAGGACAGCTTCAACCGGGTGGCCGGGAGGGAATCCTTTCATTAGAAAACCGTAAAGGGCAAAAAAAATGGTAAGAAGGGGGTAGACGGGACAGAACATCACGTGTTATACTACATTCTCAATCGCGAAATTGCCTGTGGGTACCTACGTACCTCCTAAGCTTCTGAAGGGGACAGATGATCCGAAGCTAATGCGTTGAGTCTTTCAGTCCGGAGAAACAACAACTGCGCAATGGCAGAGGAGACTGTGTCCCATGAAGCAAGACGCGGCAGCGGCAGCGATCGTTGAAGGTGACTACCACGTAGTATCCCCGAAGCTTTTTATTCCCGCCGACACCACCCGATACTACAGCCACTGGGCCACGGCCAAGCGTGTGATGGATATTGTACTGTCCACTCTGGCCCTGGTCGTGCTCAGCCCGGTGATGTTGTTGCTGGCCTTGCTTGTCAAACGATCCAGCCCGGGACCGGTCCTGTTCAAACAGGAACGTCTTGGGCGGGACGGTCGCCCGTTTACCTTCTACAAATTCCGTTCGATGGAATACAACAGTGACGATGCGATCCATCGCCAGTTCGCCGCGATGTTCATTTCCGGCGACGAGTCGGGTTGTGCCGAGTCCAATGCCGGCGACAAGGTCTTCAAGTTGAAGGCTGACCCGCGCGTCACACCGATTGGCGCCTGGTTGCGCAAGACCTCTTTGGACGAGCTTCCCCAGCTCTTCAATATCCTCAAGGGTGAAATGTCAGTGGTCGGCCCCCGACCGCCCATCGCCTACGAGATCGAAAACTACCAACCCTGGCACATGGAGCGTCTGAAAGCGGTACCCGGTTTGACAGGGCTCTGGCAGGTCAGTGGTCGCAGTTCCGTTTCTTTCGAAGAAATGGTTCGGCTGGATGTCCAGTATATCAATGACTGGTCCCTGGCTTGGGATGTTGCCATCATTCTACGTACGATCCCGGTAGTTCTCTGGGGCACCGGCGGGTATTGAACGCCGGCCGGATGAGGCGACGGGATTCCACTTGACGGTGTCGCGGACGCCTCGCATCCTGCCCACAAGCTTCTAGTCAATCTGTTGGATCAAGGCACGCCACAGGGGGCGGAGCGCCGGGTCCAGGAGCCTTCCACGGTAAAGAAAGCGAGTCGGCCATGTTGAAAGTCGGTGTCATCGGATGTGGTTATTGGGGACCTAACCTGATTCGGAACTTCAACGGCTTGGCCGATGTCGAGCTGAAGACCATCTGCGACCTGAACGAAACGCGCCTGGGCCATGTCGGACTGCTCTACCCGAACACCGGGAAAACTCAGGACTATCGGGAGATCCTGCAGGATGATGAGATCGACGCCGTGGTCGTAGCGACGACGATGTCGACTCATTTTCCGCTCGGCAAGGAAGTACTCGAGGCCGGAAAGCATCTGTTTCTCGAGAAGCCGATGGCGACCAACAGCGCCGATTGCCGCGCCCTGAACGAGATCGCCGCGGCCCGGGGGCTGCACATCATGGTGGGGCACACCTTCGTGTTCACGCCTGCGGTCCGCAAGATCAAGCAGTTCATCGATGAAGGTGAACTGGGAGATATCTACTACGTGAACATCTCGCGGGTGAATCTGGGGATCTTCCAGAAGGACGCCAATGTGGTCTGGGATCTTGCACCGCACGATGTGGCGATGCTGAACTACCTGTTCCAGTCGTGGCCGGTCAGCGTCAGTGCCTACGGACACTGCTACGTACAAAAGGAAAAGAATATCGAGGACGTGGCTTTCATCACCCTCGAGTATCCCGGTGGGCGCCTGGCGCACATCCATGTCAGCTGGCTGGATCCGAACAAGATCCGCAAGTGCACCTTCGTGGGCAGCCGCAAGATGCTCGTGTATGACGACATTGATCCGAGTGAAAAGGTGAAGGTGTACGACAAGGGAGTCGATGTGCAACCGCACTACGACAACTTCGGAGAATTCCAGTTGTTGTACCGGTCGGGTGATATCCATGTCCCGACGGTCGACACGGTCGAACCCCTGAAGGCCGAGACCGCACACTTCCGCGATATCATTGTTGGTGACGAGGTGCCTCTCAGCACCGGCGATCACGGTCTGAAGGTCGTACAGGTGCTGGAGCAGGCTTGCGAGTCGATTCGCCGCAATGGTGCGCCGCTGCGCATGGAGTACTGATCGGAACGACGGAGTAGATGTGACCCATCGTCCCATCCGCGTGGCCATGATTGGTCAGAAGGGGTATCCCCCCGTCCACGGCGGAATCGAGAAGCACGTGGCCGAATTGGCTGCCCGGCTGGGGCCATGGGGAGTTGCGACCGAGATCTACAGTCGGCCGCACTACAGCGACCAGGATGGCCCGGCGGATCTGGACGGTGTCCGGGTCCGCCGGTTGCCGAGCATTCCCACCAAGCATCTCGACGCGATCAGTCATTCGATCCTGGCTACCGGCGATGTGTTGCGGACGCGTCCGGATGTTGTGCACTACCATGCCCTGGGGCCCGGCTTGCTGGCCGGAATTCCCCGCTGGATGTCGCGTATTCCCACGGTGGTCACGGTTCACGGATTGGACTGGCAGCGGGACAAGTGGGGCGGTTTCGCCAAGCGAATCCTGAAGTGGGGGGAGACCGGCAGCGTTCGGTTTCCGGATCGAACGATCGTGGTTTCGCAGGCGTTGCAGGAGCATTTTCGCCGCGAACATGGGCAGGTCACCGAGTTCATTCCCAATGGCATCACGCCACCGGAATATCGAGCACCGGATCTGATGCGCGCCGCGGGCGTCCGGGGAGAGTACCTGCTCTTTGTCGGCCGGTTGGTGCCCGAGAAAGGGTGTCACCTGTTGCTGGAGGCGTGGGCGAGTCTCCCGCCCGAGGTCCGCGGCAATCGCCAACTGGTGATCGCGGGCGACGCCGGATTCACTCCCGGGTACGTTGAGAGCCTGAAAGCCATGGCGCACGAGAGCGTTGTCTTTCTTGGCTATGTGCATGGGCCGATCCTGGCCGAGCTCTATACCAGTGCGGAAATCGTGGTGCTGCCGTCTACGCTGGAGGGGCTGTCGATTACGCTCCTGGAGGGGATGAGCTACGCGAGGTGCTGCCTGGTGAGCGACATTCCGCCGAACCTGGAGGCTCTGTCCGGAAACGGTGCGGTCTTTCGCAGCGGGGAGGTCACTGACCTGGCGGCAAAGTTGACGGAATTGCTGGCCAACCCGGATCAACGTCGCCAATGGGGCGAGGCAGCCCAGTTGCATGCCATCGAGACCTATTCGTGGGATCGTGTCGCGGAGTTGACGGCCGACGTTTACCACGAACTGACTGGGGGATAACGCAAAATCCATTTGACAACTCGTCGGTGATTCATTATCTCTTCGGAATCTTCGGAGCGGGCATAGCTCAGCTGGTAGAGCACTACCTTGCCAAGGTAGCTGTCGCGAGTTCGAGTCTCGTTGCCCGCTCCATTTTTATTGCCGGATGGGGCGGTCCGCGACCGGTTGACATCTTTCCCGGGTCGCACGATAATTCCGGTACGGGGCGGCATGGCCAAGTGGTTAAGGCGACGGTCTGCAAAATCGTTACCCCCGGTTCGACTCCGGGTGCCGCCTCCAGTCCAACACTGCCCGACGAATGGATGCTTGCCGACGTTTCGCGTCGGTTTTTTGTTGATTGACACCGGCTGCGCGCAACTCGATGATCGGTGAGCAACATCGATCGGTGCCGGGATGGCGAAACTGGTAGACGCAAGGGACTTAAAATCCCTCGGAGCGTTGCTCCGTGCCGGTTCGATTCCGGCTCCCGGCACCAGCTTGGACAATCCGCCGCAGCGCGGCAATAGTGCTTGGGCCGGAACCACCGGGTTTCGGCAAGGAGAGATCCGCGTGCGCCTCGCATTCCTTTCCATTGGCCGCCACATTCACACCGAGCGCTGGATTCGCTGGTTCGCTGAGCGGGGCCACGAATGCCATCTACTGACAGTCCAGCCCGGGCCGGTGCCCGGCGTTCAGGTTCACGACATCTCTGCCGGCGTCGGACCGAAACCGTTTCGCTACTGGCGTTCCCTGGGCAAGGTCAAACGACTGCTCGCCGAGATCCGACCCGACCTGCTGAACACCCATTTCCTGACCGGTTACGGATACTGGGGCGACTTCAGCGGATTTCATCCGAATGTGTTGACGGTATGGGGAGACGATGTCTACGTGACACCGTACGAGTCGACACTGAAAAAGTGGCTGGCCCGGCGCGCCCTGCGTCACTGCGATGCGCTGACCGGCGATTCGGTCGATATCCTGCAATGCTCCGTGGAGTTGGATGCGGATCGGAATCGTGCCTACCGTGTTCTGTGGGGAGTCGACTTCGCCCGGTTCCGGCCCGTGGATGCGACGGACTATCGAACGCGTCTGGGGTTCGGACCGGATGACATCGTGTACTTCTCGCCACGAAGCTATACCCAGCCCTACTACAATATCGATGTGGTGATCGAGGCTGCGGCGCGGATTCTTCGGCAGGAGCCGCGCGCCCGGTTTCTGTTTGCCGGCTATGAGGGCGAGCCCGGCCCCTTCCGCGAAATGGCCGAAGCCGCCGGGATCGGTCAGGCGATGGTCTTCGTGGGCCGCATCCCACACGAGGACTTCCATCTGGCGCTGAATGCTGCCGATGTATTCATCTCCGTTCCCTCGGTCGATGCGACGGCGGTCAGCCTCCTGGAGGCGATGTCCTGCGGATCGGCGATCGTGGTCTCGGGACTGGCTTCGGCGATGGAATTCGTCGAGGACGGGCAGTCCGGACTGGTGGTCCCACCGCGAGATACCGAGGCACTGGAGGCGGCGATGCTCCGCTTCGCAAGGGACGCCGATTTTCGCTCCCATGCCGGACAGGCTGCGCTGAAAATTGCGCGCGCCTGCGCCGGATTCGATACCAACATGGAGGCGGTATCAAAGATCTACCGGAGTCTGGTCGAGGGCTCGAATACCTGGCCGACGGAGTTCGGACTGGCGTCGCTGGCATCGGGTACCGGGGGAACACGATGATTCTTTCGGTGGTCATTCCCACGATGAACAAGGTCTCCCTGCTGCGGCGAACGTTGGATGCTCTGCTCCAGGAGGAGTCGGGACTGGATGAACCCTGGGAGATCATCGTGGTCGACGATGGTTCGACCGACGAAACGGGGGACTTTCTGCGCGAACGGGTCGAGTCCCACGTGGGCAATCAACCCGCGTTGCATGTGGTCGCTCCGGGCATGAATCTGGGACGTGCCCGTGCCCGGAATCTGGGAGCCCGCAATGCGGTGGGGCAGTGGATCCTGTTTCTGGACGATGACATCGTGGTCCCGCCCGATCTGCCGGGTGCCCACGTACGACTGCTGCGCGAGTTCCCGGGATGCGGTACGATTGGCTATGCGGTGACCGCCCCGGAAGTCATCGATGCGCCGCATTTTCGATACCTGGATACCCGGGGGGCCTCGAAGTTGCCGGCCGGCCCCGCTCCGGCCCGCTATTTTGTGACGCAGAACGCCGCTGTTCCGCGGGATCAGTTCCTGTCCATTGGTGGATTCGACGAAGAATTTTCCGCCTACGGATTCGAAGATATGGAAGTGGCTTTTCGATTGGAATCGGTTGCGGGAGTCCGATTTCGAACGCTCCCAACGCCGGTACCGCTTCACGTCCATCATCACACACTGGCCGAGTATTTCGCAAAGAAGGTAGAATGCGGCAGGTTCAGTCTGCCGCGCATCGCCGAGATCCACCCGGAGCGCCTCGTGGAAATGCGCCTGGATCTGGTGGTCGATGCTCCGGGAACCCGGCCGGGGCCGGCGGCAGTACTTTTCCGTTTCCTGGCGGACTCGCCCCTGGGTAGCTCCCTGCCGCAGTTGTTGCAGCGCTGGCCTGCAACCGCGACGGCGAAGCCGCGCTGGGAGCGTCTGTACTTCGGTCTGATGAATCTGGCGGTGTTGTGTTGTTACCGGCGTGGCGTGACAGACATCGCGGATTGAGGTGCCATTATGGCGCGAATTACCTGACGAGGTGACACGCTTCTTCGAATTGTCGGATTCTACTTCTGAGCCGTGGGATTCCCCGCCAATTGTTAACACGCTGTATTTCAACAAGATCGAATTGTATCGGCGACGCTTCAGGAATGGCACACGCCTTGCCGTAGAGGCATCAAGCAAAGTGGATTTCGTCCTCGAATCAAGGAGTGTCTCATGGGCAAGATTATCGGGATCGATCTGGGAACGACCAACAGTGTTGTTTCAGTCATGGAGGGCGGAGAGCCCAAGGTCATTCAAAACAGCGAAGGCAACCGCACGACGCCGTCGGTGGTCGCGTGGAACAAGGCGGGAGAACGGCTGGTCGGTCTGCTGGCCAAGCGGCAGGCAGTCACCAACCCTACCGATACGGTCTACTCGATCAAGCGCTTCATGGGGCGTCGATTCGATGAAGTTTCCAATGAAATGCAGGAAGTGCCCTACACCATCGAAAAGGGTGCGCACGGTGAAGTGACCATCAAAACCGGTCACGGCCAATTCACGCCGCCTGAGATCTCGGCGCAGGTCCTTCGATCTCTGAAGGAGACGGCGGAGGAATATCTGGGCGAATCCGTTACCGAGGCCGTGATTACCGTGCCGGCGTACTTCAATGACAGCCAGCGACAGGCCACGAAGGATGCGGGCAAGATCGCCGGCCTGGAGGTCAAGCGCATCATCAACGAGCCGACGGCGGCTGCGCTGGCCTACGGCCTGGAACGCAAGGGGGAGGAGACCATTGCGGTCTTTGATCTCGGCGGCGGAACGTTCGATATCTCGATTCTCGAGATCGTCGACGGTGTGTTTTCGGTATTGGCCACGAATGGAGATACCCACCTGGGCGGTGACGACTTCGATCAGCGCGTGATCGACCACCTGGTGGATACCTTCCTGAAACAGGAGGGCATCGACCTGAGCAAGGATCCGATGGCGCTGCAACGCCTGAAGGAGGCGGCGGAGTTGGCCAAGCGGGAGTTGAGCAGCTCCAGCCAGACCGAGATCAATCTGCCGTTCATCACCGCGGATCAGAACGGGCCGAAACACCTGACCCTGACGCTGACCCGCTCCAAGTTCGAGAGCCTGGTGGAGGATCTGGTGGAACGTACGGCACAGCCGTGTCTGAGCTGTCTGAAGGACGCGGGCCTGTCTCCGTCGGATATCGATGAGATTCTGCTGGTCGGTGGTTCCACACGCATTCCCGCAGTGGCCGCACAGGTGGAAAAACTCTTCGGCAAAGAGCCCAACCGGACGGTGAACCCGGATGAGGTTGTAGGCATGGGTGCCGCGATTCAGGGGGGCGTCCTGGGTGGCGAAGATATGGACATCGTGCTGCTGGACGTCACCCCGCTTTCCCTGGGAATCGAAACCCTGGGTAGTGTGATGACCCGGCTGATCGACCGCAATACGACCATTCCGACGAAAAAGAGCCAGATCTTCTCGACGGCCGCGGACAATCAGCCGACGGTCGATATTCACGTGCTCCAGGGGGAGCGGGAAATGGCGATCGACAACAAGACCATCGGTCGTTTCCAGCTGACGGGAATTCCCTCGGCGCCGCGCGGCACCCCGCAGATCGAAGTCACCTTCGATATCGACGCCAACGGCATCCTGTCGGTCAGTGCGGTCGACAAGGCGACGGGCAAGGAGCAGTCGATCAAGATCCAGGCGTCGAGCGGCCTGTCCGATGAGGAAGTCGAACGGATGGTGCATGACGCCGAGGCGAACGCCGACGCGGATAAGCAGCGCCGCGAGCTGATTGACGTGCGCAATGAGGCCGAAGCCAGGATCCATGCTGCGAACAAGAGCATGGAGGATCTGGGCGATGACCTGGATGCGGAGCTGAAATCCGACGTCGAGATGAAGATCAAGGCGCTCGAGGAAGTCATGACCAGCGAAGATGTCGCGATGATCCGTACGGCCAGTGATGCGCTGATGACTGCGGTCCAGGCCCTGGCCAGCAAGGCCTACGAGAAGGCTTCGGCTGCCCAGGGAGGCGGTGCGGACGAGGCCCAACAGGCCGGCCCCGAAGCGGAGACGCCCAACCAGGGCGGCGACGACGGCGCTGTCGATGCAGACTACGAGGTCGTGGACGATGACTAGGTAGAGCAAACCGGTCGGATTTCACTTGCAATTCGATGTTCATCTGGTAGGGTCGGGTGTGTGGCAAAGCGCACCCGACCCGACAACTCCCGCAACGAAGTTGAAAATGGATTAAAACTGTCTTTGACGTGCGGGTGTCGGTCTATTAGAATCTGCTAACCGGAATCGTTCGCGAATAAAGAAAGCCCGCGACGTGCCGATCTGGGGATAATGGGAACTAATTCGGTACTGTTGCGTAATACGAACGATTCGTGCAAATAAAAAATTGACCGCTTCGGTCAGAATATAGAATGCCCGGCAGCCCGGGCACGAGGAGGACCCAGTGTACGAAGTAGAACTGAGCCGCGATCGGCGAGAAGATTCCAGTTTGCAGCACTACCTCCAGACCATCGGCAAGCACCGGTTGCTGACTCGAGAGGAAGAGTTTGAACTCGCAACGCGGATTCGCGGTGGTGATAAGGCGGCTCTCGACAAGCTCGTCAATTCGAACCTGCGCTTCGTGGTCAGTGTGGCCAAGAAGTTCCTGAATCAGGGACTGAGCTATATGGACCTGATCGCCGAGGGCAACATCGGTTTGATTACCGCCGCCAAGCGTTTCGATGAACGGCGGGAATTCCGCTTCATTTCGTATGCGGTCTGGTGGATTCGCCAGGCGATCCAGAAGGCGATCGCCGAGCAGACCAATACGGTGCGGTTGCCGATCAACCGGTCGCAGCAGGCACAGCGTATGAAAAAGATGAGTCGCAAGCTCGAGCAGAAACTGCACCGCAGTGTCGACGAGCAGGAACTGGCCGAGGCCATGAGCCTCTCGACGCGCAAGATGGGGCAGATCCGTGCCGCCAGTCGGCCCATGGTCAGTCTCGATCAGCCGATGTACGAAGAATCGGTGACTCTGGCTGAGGTTCTTGCGAATCCTGATGACGTCATTCCGGATGAGGGATTTGCCAGCATGCAGCTGAGCGCGGAGCTCGATGGTGCGATGAGCCTGCTGACTGCTCGTGAGAAGGATATCGTGACCCGGTACTACGGTCTGGGAGCGGTCGAGACCGCTTCGCTGGAGACCATCGGGCAGGATATTCATCTTTCCCGCGAACGCGTCCGCCAGATCCGAAACCAGGCGCTGAACAAAATGCGCCAGCACGGCCACGGCGAGCGATTGGTCGACTACCTGAACTGATTTTCGTTGGGGTGGATTCCGCCTTGTCCGAAATTTCGGTTTTTGCGTTGACAAGAATCGACGTGGTGGTTTTATTTCGCCGTTCCGGTGGGCGATTAGCTCAGCTTGGTTAGAGTACTTGCTCGACACGCAAGGGGTCACTGGTTCAAGTCCAGTATCGCCCACCACCGAGATCCTGAAAGCTCCTTGCCGGAACGCGGCGGGGAGCTTTTTTTGTTTGCTGAAAAGATGCTGATGGTATCTGCCGGCACGGTCGGGTAGTTTCAGCGCCGGCGGGGCCGCGCGTCGCTCTGTTCGTTGTACCACATCGAGAAGGAAAGGTTGGAGATGTCGCAGATCAGCTTCCAGTTGCCGGATGGAAATTCGATTTCCGTTCCCGAGGGCGAGTCGTATTCCGAGGCCGTCAGGGCCATTGGTGAGGGACTGTTGCGCAACGCGGCTGCCGTTACCGTAAACGGCGTCCACCATCCGTTGGCCGAGGCTGCGCGGGATGGGGGCGAACTGACCGTCATCACGAAGAACAGCGAGGAAGGCCTGGGTGCCCTGCGACATTCGACGGCGCACTTGATGGCCTGGGCCGTGCAGGAACTGTATCCGGGCACCAAATTCGCGTTCGGCCCGGATATCGACAGCGGCTTCTACTACGATTTCGATCGCGAAGAGCCCTTCAGCGAGAGCGACCTGGAGGCCATCGAGAATAGAATGAAGGCGTTGGCAGCACAAAAGTTGCCGCTGGTGCGCAGCGAAATATCGCGCGACGAGGCGGAAAGGATTTTTGCCGATCAACCCTACAAGCTGGAGCAGATCGCCGACCTGGGCGAGAAGCAGTTGTCGGCCTATCAGGTGGGGGAGTTCACCGACTTGTGCGAAGGGCCGCATGTTCCCGGCACCGGCGACCTGAAAGCCTTCAAGCTGCTGAGTATCGCCGGAGCGTATTGGCAGAAGGATGCCTCGCGTCCGATGCTGCAGCGGATCTACGGAACGGCTTTCTACAAGAAGAAGGATCTCGATGCGCATCTTCAGATGCTCGAAGAAGCCAAGAAGCGCGATCACCGCAAGCTGGGTCGCGAATTGGATCTCTTCGGGATCATGGAAGAGGCCGGTCCGGGCCTGAGCTACTGGTTCCCGCGCGGCGACATCCTGCGAGAGCAGATCATCGACTACTGGAAGAACGTGCATCGTGCCAACGGCTACGAGACCGTTACCACGCCGCACATCTCCCAGGCCGGCCTGTGGAATACGTCGGGACACATGGAGTTTTATCGCGACGACATGTACGTATTCGAGCAGGACGAACGCGAATACGTCGTCAAGCCGATGAATTGCCCCGGCCACATCCTGATGTTCAAACGCCGGACGCGGGGTTGGCGCAATCTGCCCGTACGGTATGCTGAACTGGGTACGGTCTATCGCGCCGAGGATCACGGGGCGCTCCACGGTCTGATGCGTGTGCGTGGTTTCACCCAGGACGATGCTCATCACTTCTGTACCCCGGATCAATTGCTGGACGAGGTCAGTTTGTGCATCGATCTGGTGAAGGAAATTATGGGCGCCTTCGGCTTCGATGATTTCAAGGTGGAGCTGTCGGTCCGGGACTCAAAGAACAAGCAGAAGTACGCCGGGACCGATGAGGAATGGGATGCGGCCGAGGCTTCGTTGATCCAGGCCCTGGACAAGCACGGCCTGGACTACACCCGCGAAGAGGGCGAAGCGGTGTTCTACGGGCCGAAGATCGATGTCAAGCTGATCGACGCGATCGGCCGCCGCTGGCAAACCAGCACCATCCAGTTCGACTTCAACCTGCCGCGACGCTTCGACGTGAAGTACACCGACAGCGACGGCGAGGAGAAGTACGTCTACATGGTGCACCGGGCCATCATGGGCTCGCTAGAACGCTTTATCGGTATTCTGACCGAGCACTTCGCCGGTGATTTCCCGCTTTGGTTGGCGCCGGAACAGGTGCGAGTGATGTCCGTCAGCCGGGATCAACACGCCTATGCTGAGCAGGTGGCGGAGCAGTTGCGCGCTGCCGGTCTGCGCGCCGGCACCGATGTCCGGGACGAGAAAATCGGTTTCAAGATCCGGGAGGGCGAGGTGCTGCGCGTACCCTGGATGCTGGTCGTGGGCGGCCGGGAAGCGCAGAGTGGTGAGGTTTCTTTGCGCATTCGCCATCAGGGCGACCAGGGAAGCCGTCCCGTGCAGGCGGTAATCGATGAAATGCTTGACGTAATAGCCCAAAGAGGCTAGTTTCTCTTGCTACATCGATAGCGAGCCGGAGATCAGGCTGTTCTCCGGCTCCCAGGTACAAGCAGAGGTCCGCCCTCTCACCGTGTCTGGCCCGCATCCCGGCAGGGATCGGGACTGGAACGGTTCCCCAGCCGACGGCGGACCTATGGGTCCGCTTTTTTTGTATGCGGTGGATTCGCCTGCAAACAAGGGTTCGACCAGGAGGTTCGTCCTATCAAGGCCAATAAGGTGACCAGGGTCAATCGGATGATCAGGATCCCGAAAGTGATGGTCGTCGACGATGACGGCGAGCAGCTCGGAGTTCTGGACACGGCGGAAGCCCTTCGCATGGCGGAGGAAAAGGGGCTGGACCTCGTCGAGGTGGCGCCCACGGCTCGCCCTCCCGTATGCAAGATCATGGATTACGGGAAGTACAAGTACGAGCTGAGCAAGAAGGCGCGGAAGGCCCGGCAGGCGTCCCATACCGTGAAGGTCAAGACGATCCAGTTCCGGCCCAAAACCGATGACCATGATTATCAGTTCAAGAAAAAGCACATCATCTCGTTCCTGGAAGCCGGGAACAAGGTCAAGATCGTGATGCGTTTCCGGGGCCGCGAGATCTCCCACATGGACCTCGCCCTGGAATTTCTGAACAACCTCAATACCGAGCTCGAGGAGTACGGGGCCCCGGAGTCCCGTCCGCAGCGCGAAGGACGGCAGATCAGTTTTGTGATGGCGCCCAAGAAGGCCTGATCGGAAAAGTCGCCGGAGAAACCAATGTCGAGTCGAACGCTCCGGTTCGATTCCCGGAGTAGAGTGCGCCGCAGGGTGCGAATGAGCAAAGGACAGTGTCATGGGTAACGGAAAGATGAAGACCAACCGCGCAGCTGCCAAGCGCTTCAAGCTGACCGGCAGCGGGCGGATCAAGCGCAACAAGGCCTACCACGGTCACCTTTTCACGGCCAAGAGCCCGAAGCGGCTGCGCAATCTGCGCCGCGCGAGCATGCTGGCGGCCTGTGACGAGTCTCGAGCCCGCAAGATGCTGGGCAAGTAGGGTTAATTTTGAACGACCCGGCTCATCAGTTCAAGAACCGGGCATCGAGGAGATGGAAACATGCCAAGAGCAACAAACAATCCTGCCGCCAAACAACGGCGGAAAAAGTATCTGAAGCGGGCGAAGGGCTTCGTCGGCGGGCGCGGAAACCAGTACCGCCAGGCTCGCGAGACGGTCGAACGCGCCTTGGCCTATGCGTACCGGGATCGTCGCAACAAGAAGCGCGACTTCCGACGCCTGTGGATCACCCGGATCAACGCGGCAGCACGTTTGCATGGCCTGAGCTACAGCCATTTCATCAATGGCCTGAAGTTGGCCGAGATCGATATCGATCGCAAGATGCTGGCTGACCTGGCCGTCCACGACGAGGGCGCTTTTGCGAAGCTGGCGGAGGCCGCCAAGAACGCTCGCTAGTTGTCGATTGGGAACCGGACCGGCCGCGTGACAGGAATCCGCACGGCAGGCCCGGTTCCTCTCGTTCGGGGAACGCAAGCTCACCCCGGCACCATCGGGACCTTGCATCATCGACCGGTCCGACCGGCGGAAGGAATCCTCCATGAAGGAGACGATCGAACGGTTGCGCCAAGACGGGGCAAGCCGCATCGAAGCTGCGACGACGGCATCGCAAGTCGAGGAAATCCGCGTCGCCCTGCTGGGGCGCAAAGGCGAGATCACCGGTCTGCTGCGGGGGCTGAAGGACGTTCCCGCGGAGGAACGGCCGGCGATGGGAGCGGAACTGAACCGGCTGAAGGTCGAATTGACCGAAGCGCTGGAATCGCGTCTGGTGGAGTTGAAGGCGACGGGGTCGATGGCCGAAGCCGCGGCGATCGATCTGACGTTGCCGGGGGTGGCTCCGACCTCGGGCGGAACCCTGCATCCACTGCTGACCGTGCTCGAGTCGATCTGCGACATCTTCTACGGGATGGGATTCACCCGGAGTGATGGTCCCGAAGTCGAACTCGACTACTACAATTTCACGGCGTTGAATTTTCCGGATGATCATCCGGCGCGCGATATCCAGGACACGTTCTATATCAATGACGAGGTGTGCCTGCGAACACAGACTTCACCGGTGCAGGTGCGGACGATGGAGACCCAGGATCCGCCGTTGGCGTGCATCTTTCCGGGCCGCGTCTACCGGAACGAAAATTCCGACGCGTCGCATTCCTCGGAGTTCTACCAGCTCGAGGGACTGGTGGTCGACAAATCGATCAGCATGGCCGACCTGAAGGAAACCGTCGATACCTTCGTCCGACTGTTCTTCGGTGCCGCCGAGCCCACTCGTTTCCGGCCCCATTTCTTCCCCTTCACCGAGCCCTCGGTCGAGGTCGATATGCAGTGCGTGAAATGCCGCGGCGCCGGATGCGGAGTTTGTGGGCAGACGGGCTGGCTGGAAATCATGGGCGCCGGCATGGTGCACCCGAACGTGTTCCATGCCGCCGGCTATCCCGAGGACAAATACACCGGATTCGCATTCGGGATGGGCATCGATCGCATCGCGATGCTCAAGTACGGCATCGATGATATCCGCCTCTTGTACGAAAACGATCATCGCTTCTTGAACCAATTCCGAGGTGTGCAGTGAAGATCAGCGTGGACTGGATGAAGGAACTCGTTGCCTGGGAGGACGAGCCCGAGGCGCTGGCAGTGAAGCTGACCGCCGCGGGGCTGAACGTCGAAGGTATCGAGCAGTACGAACAGAGTTATCCCGGCGTCGTGGTCGCGCGGGTGGTGCATCGTCAGAAGCACCCGAATGCGGATCGCCTCAGCCTCTGCCGCGTGGACGATGGCAGTGGAGAAGAGGTTCAGGTGGTTTGCGGCGCGCCCAATGTGCGCGAAGGACTGACCGTGTTGTTCGGTCGTGTGGGCGCCGTGCTGCCCGGCGATTTCAAGTTGAAGAAGACGAAAATCCGCGGCATCGAATCCTTCGGCATGATCTGTTCCGCTTCCGAGTTACAACTCTCGGTCGAGAGCGAAGGCATCATGGAGTTGGATACCGAATTGCCGCCGGGCACTTCGGCCGACGAACTCTATGGATTTCGCGATGTGGTCCTGGATATCGAAGTGACTCCGAACCGACCCGACTGGTTGAATCACCTGGGCATCGCGCGCGAGATTGCGGCGATCTACGGGACCAAGGTCTCGACGCCGCGTTGCTGGTCCAGCCAGCAGAGCGCCGAGAGCCTGGGGCTCAAGGTACAGATCGATGACTACGAGGATTGCTCCCGCTACACGGCCTTCGCGGCCAAGGATGTTCGTGTCGGCGATTCCCCGCGCTGGATGCAGAATCGACTGTTGGCCGTTGGCAGTCGCCCGATCAACAACATCGTCGATATCACGAACTACGTGTTGCTGGAGATGGGGCAGCCGATGCACGCATTCGATGCGAGCGAGATCCGGGGCGATGTCATCCGGGTCGGATGCGCCGGAGCCGGTCAGAAAGTCGTCACCTTGGATGGCCAGGAGCGCGAGATGACGGCCGAGGATCTGCTGGTCTGGGATGGCGAACGTCCGATCGCCGTAGCCGGCGTGATGGGACTGGCCAATAGCGAGGTCGGCGGAGAAACCAGGGACATCGTACTGGAAAGCGCATTCTTTGCACCGGGCCGGGTACGGACTACGAGTCGCAAGCTGGGTCTGATCAGCGAAGCGTCGTATCGCTTCGAGCGCGGCGCCGACTGGGGAATGGTCGAAAAGGCTGCCCGTCGGGCGCTGTATCTGATGCAGGAATATGCCGGAGCCCGCGTGGTCTCGGACTGGGCCGACCGCGCCGATCCGGACCACAAGGATTTTGAACCCGTACCGCTTCGCACCTGGCAGGTCAATCGCGTGCTGGGCACGGAACTCTCGACGGGTGATGTCGCGCAGATGTTGCAGAATCTGGGATTGAAGGTGCAGCCGATGGGCAATGCCGAATCCAGCAATCGCAGTGCGGTGAACATGATGGTTGAGATCCCCAGCTTCCGGCGGGACCTGCTGCAGGAAGTGGATCTGATCGAGGAGGTAGCCCGCTGCCATGGCTTCGATCAATTGTCAACCGACCAGGGGCTGGCGCGGCGCGGAGGCAACCCTCGGCGGCGTATCGACGAGGTTCAGCAATCGATTCGCAGTTGGTTCGCGCACAATGGCTATCACGAGATGGTGACCTCGACCTTCTTCGCCGAGAAGGATCTGGAGAACCTGGAACTGCCCGGCGACGATCCTCGGGCCGAAACCCTGGCCGTCGTCAATCCTCACCACGGCGGCGATACCCGACTGCGTACGGCGCTGCTGCCTTCGCTGCTGCATGTCGCAAGACGGCATCTCAACAGTGGGGCGCCGGTACCGGTTCGCCTGTTCCAGATGAACCGTGTCTACCTACCGGCGGTCACGCCTCCGCGTCCGCTGCGCCGTGATGAGGAGAAGCAGCTTCCTCACGAACCGCTGCTGTTGCAGTTCGGTGTCGCCGGTCGGACCGGCGGCGATCTGGATTCCCTGCCGGGAGACTTGCGGGAGATAAAGGGCATACTGGAAGAACTGTCCGTGACTCTGCGCATTCCCTTGAAACTTCAGGAGGGTGGACCCGAAAAGTGGTATGAAGCGGGGAACCAGTGGAGTGTCCTGGATGGTGGCGGCAACGTCGTCGGTACTGCGGGCCGGGTGGCTGCCGAATTGGCCGATCGATTCGCGATCGAAGTGCCGGTGGCCGTCGCGGAAATCGATCTGGATCGGCTGGATCTGAAGCCTCAACCCGTGGAATACACACCCTTCTCACGCTTTCCCGGGATGCGTCGCGATCTGTCGCTGATGGTGCCCGAGGGAGTCCGCTACGGACAGATAGAGGAAGCCGTCGTCGCTTCCGGCGGTCCGTTGCTGGTGGGACAGGAACTCTTTGATGTGTACCGCGGAAAGGGCGTTCCGGAGGGCCGGGGAGCCTATGGAATTCGCTTGAAGTTCCGTTCCGATAAAGGTAACTTGAAGGCCAAGGCGGTCGACAAGGCAGTTGCAAATATTCTGCGGGAACTGGAAGACCGCTTGGATATAAAGCATAGAAGTTCTGAGGGTTAGGACTAGGGAGAGTCCCGAGCGACGCCAGGTATGGATCCTGTCGTTAGGAGGAAGAGACCGGCTATGGAAAGCAATCTCAACATCTTGGAAGCCAAAGTTCTGGAAGCAATTCAGGTGATCAAGCAATTGCGCCAGGAAAACAACGGCTTACGGGAACAATGTGCCGATCTGACGTCGCGTTGTACTGAGCTCGAAGAACGGAATGCACGGATGACGAGTGAACTCGAGGAAGTCGGCCAGCGCGCCGGCGCTCTCGAGGTCTATGAGGAGAAGCGGAAAGAAGTAGAGGCAAAAGTCGGAGGCCTCCTGGAGCAGTTGGAGGCCCTGGGCTAGAGCCACGGGCACGGGAAATGGTCCATGACTGAACCTGAAAGCGTCACAGTCAAGATTTTTGGAAACGAGTACGTCCTGAAGGGGGATGCCAACCCGGAGTATGTGCAGAAGGTGGCGGAGTTTGTCCATGACCGGATGAACGAAGTCGCGCGCAATTCGGCTATGGCATCGACGTCCAAGGTCGCCATCCTGGCGGCGATCAATATCGCCGACGAGTTGATCCGTTCCCAGGAAGGCAGCATCCAGTCCATGGCCATGCTCGAGGATAGATCTGCGCAAATCGTTCGCCTCCTGAAGCAGGAGCTGGGAGACGAACCGGCCCGTGACGAGGAAATCGAATCCCTGCCCGGGGCGTGATTGGTGTCGTACAAGTGAGCCAACACTTCATCAGCGGGACTCCGGAGTTTCCCGTCGGATGCCTTGGCCTTCGCGGTCGAGGCTGAAGCCGGGGACAGGGGACCCACCTGAAGCAACTCGGTTCAGTTGCTTCCGGCACACACGTCCGGGCGGGGTGTTTCCCTGTAGCCTCGATTCTTGGCCGCCTTCTCCGCGTTTTACATAGATCCGGAGGAGAAGGCTGATGACCCCCTACGTACCCTACCTCACTGCGGCCGCTTCGGCCGTGGTCTTCTTTCTGATCGGTTGGGTCCTCCACCGGTCCATTCAACAACAAAAGCAGGGTCAGTCCGAGGCGGCGCGCCAGGCGTTGCTTGAGCGCGCACAGCAGGAGGCGCGGGATCTGCTCAAAGAGGCTCAGATCGAAGCCAAGGAGGAGTTCTATCAGTCGCGCCAGCGCTTCGATTCGGAGACCGAACAGATCCGCACGGAGAGCCGTCGGCGTCAGGAAATGCTGGATCAGCGGGAGGCCAATCTCGTCAAGAAAGTAGCCTTCATCGATCAGAAGGAACATCGCCTGGAGAAGCAGGACGAAGAACTGCGGGGAGCGCAGCGCAAGCTTGTCGAGCGAGAATCCGAGGTCGAAAAGATGGCGGGGGAGCAGCTGCGGCGATTGGAACAGATTGCCGGTCTGACCGCCGAAAACGCTCGCAAGGAATTGATGCAGAATATGGTCTCGGATGCCCGACTGGCCGCAGCCCGCAGTATCAAACAGGTGCGGGACGAGGCCGAGCGGACTTCCCGCCGCGAAGCGATGAAGATCCTCAGTCTGGCGGTCCAGCGCTATGCTTCGGAGCATGTGGCCGAAAGTACGGTCTCGGTGGTGGATCTTCCCAGTGACGATATGAAGGGGCGCATCATCGGCCGGGAGGGGCGCAATATTCGGGCCTTCGAGATGGCCACGGGCATCGATGTCATCATCGACGATACCCCCGGCGCCGTGGTTGTTTCCGGCTTCGATCCGGTGCGGCGCGAGATCGCGCGCCAGGCGCTGACCATTCTCGTGAGCGACGGCCGAATCCATCCGGGGCGGATCGAGGAGGTCGTAAGCAAGACCCACGACGAGATGATGGACAAGATCCGCGAAATCGGAGAACAAGCCTGTCTGGATGTCGGATTGCAGAATATCGATCCTGAATTCTATTATTACGTGGGGCGCCTGAATTACCGCACCAGTTACGGCCAGAATCTGCTGAAACATTCGAGCGAGGTCGCGGCCGTTTCGGCGGTGATCGCATCGGAATTGGGGCTGGATCCGAAGTTGGCTCGCCGGTGTGGGTTCTTCCACGACATCGGCAAGGCGGTCGACCATGAGGTCGAAGGGCCGCACGCGCAGATCGGCGCTCGCCTTTGCAAAAAGTTCGGCGAGAACGAGACGGTGATCAACGCCGTCGGCGGGCACCACGAGGACGTGGAGGCCACCTCGCCCTACACCTACATTACGGCGGCCGCCGATGCCGTGTCGGCCTCGCGTCCGGGCGCGCGGCGGGAGAGCCTGGAAACCTACGTACAGCGCCTGGAGAACCTCGAAGAGATCGCCCATAGTTTCAGCGGTGTCGAAAAGTCCTATGCGATCCAGGCCGGCCGCGAGATTCGGGTCATGGTGGACCACTCGAAGGTCAGCGACGCCGATGCGGCAGTTTTGGCCGAAGAGGTCAGCCGCAGGATCGAAGGCGAACTGGAGTATCCGGGGCAGATCAAGGTCATGGTGATCCGTGAAACGAGGGCGACCTCCTACGCCAAGTAGGAGTGCGGAAGTGTCGATCCACCGCATACAAGGATGCAGCGCATGGAAACTCGATTGCTGAAGGGCGTACCGGTCCGGGATCGGATCCTGGAGGAGTTGACCTCACGCGTACGCCAAGCCGAGCGCCCGCCCGGACTGGCCGTGGTGCTGGTTGGCGACGACGCGGCCTCGGCTGTCTATGTATCGCACAAGGAGAAGGGGTGCCGGGAGGTCGGCTTTCACCAGGAGACTCATCGCCTGCTGGCGGATACTCCCGAGCCGGAAGTGCTGGCGCTGATCGATCGCCTGAATGCGGACGCCACAATCGACGGTATTCTGGTGCAGTTGCCGCTGCCGGCCGGATTGGACCAGGAGCGTGTCCTGTTGCGGGTCGACCCGCGCAAGGATGTCGATGGTTTTCATCCCGAGAATCTGGGCCGTCTGGTTGCCGGCGTGCCACGTTTTGTTTCCTGCACACCCAAGGGAATCGTGCGCCTGCTCGAGTACTATGACATTGAGGTGGCCGGTAAGAATGTCGCGATCGTCGGACGAAGCGTGATCGTCGGACGGCCCCTGTCCCTGCTGATGTCACTGAAGGGGCCGCTGGGCAACGCCACCGTCACCAACTGTCACTCTGGTACCCGAAATCTGCCGGCGGTCTGCGCGGCCGCCGACATCGTCGTCGCCGCGATCGGCGTCCCGCGTTTTCTGGGCGCGGAAGCAATCGGTGAGGGCGCCGTGGTCGTCGACGTGGGAATCAATCGCGTCGAGGCACCAGAACGTAAGTCCGGTACGCGTCTGGTGGGTGACGTGGATTTCGATGCCGTGGCCGATCGGTGCTCCGCGATTACACCCGTTCCCGGCGGCGTCGGGCCGATGACCATCGCCATGCTGCTCGAAAACACCTGGGAAGCGATGCAGAGGACTCGGCGCGGAGATCACGGATGACGCAGGATGCCTGGCAGACGGAATTGAGGTCCGAGCAACGCCGCATCGAAAAGATGTTGTCCGCGACTCTGCGCGCGGAACGGGGGGTGCCTTCCCGGCTGCGGGCGGCGATGCGGCACAGCCTGTTGGCCGGAGGCAAGCGGTTGCGACCGGTTCTGATGCTGTGGACCTGGGATGCTGCCGCGGCGGGGCGCCGCCGCACCCCGGTGGATCGCGAGGCGGCGCTGGCCGCGGCCTGTGGTCTGGAGATGTTGCATACCTATTCGCTGATCCACGATGACCTGCCGGCGATGGACGATGATGTTCTGCGACGGGGCCAGCCCACCTGTCATGTCGCCTTCGACGAGGCCACGGCGATCCTCGCCGGCGATGGTCTGCAGGCGCTGGGGCTGCAACGAATCGCCGAGAACTCCGGTAGCCGGGCTGCCTCTGCGGTCATCCGGGTCACGCGAGCCATCGGCCCGGCAGGAATGGTCGGTGGACAGCAGGAGGACCTGGACAGCGAGGGACAGGAGATCGGATCGGCCGGAGTACAAAAGATTCACCGGCGGAAAACCGGAGCCCTGCTCGGTGTATCGTATGGATTGGGTGGCGTGTTGGCCGGGATGGACTCATCGGCTTGCGACCGGCTGGAGAGTGCCGGAGTGAAACTGGGGCTGGCGTTCCAGTGCGCTGACGATATTCTGGATGTAGTCGCCACCGCGGAGCAGATGGGCAAGAGTGCCGGCAAGGACCAGGCGGCAGGCAAAGCGACCTGGGTGAAGCTGGAAGGGCTGGAGAAGACCCGGGCGCGGATGAAGCGGTACGGTGCCAGCGCCCTGCGCACATTGCAGGAGACCCTGCCGGCACGGACGAACACCGAGCGATTGATCCATCTTTCGCGAATGCTCTGGAACCGGGACCACTGAGTGGGAATCGATAGGGGAGGCGTACGTGCTGGGTGATCGCTGGCTGCCGATCTGGTTGGTCGTCGGGCTCTGCGGAGTCGTGGTCCAGTTTGCCAAGTTGTTGGCCTACTCCGTAGCGCGCCGCCGGTTCGCGCTCGCTGCGCTGGGGCAGAGCTATGGTCTGCCCAGTCTGCCGGGCGCCCTGTTGACTTGCCTGGCCGTGCTGGTCGGACTGCGACTCGGGTGGGGCAGTTCCGAGTTCGGTTTCGCCCTGATCCTGGCCGTGATTCAGATCCACGATTCGGTGAAACTGGGTTTTGCCTCGCGCCGGCAGCGAGCCGTGGTCTACCGGCTGGTGGAATCCCTGGACAGGAATGGGCCGCTTCGACTGCGCGTGGCCGACTATCTGGATCCCCGTACGCATCACCCGGCCCATGTGCTGGTGGGGATGATCCTCGGTGCCCTTTTCGCTCTGGCGTTCGGGATCGAACAGGGTTAAGATTTGATACCTTCCCGGTCGTAAAGTTTCGATTCGAACGTGTCAGCGGTGGCGAACGGGGAAGTAGCCGCACGCGGCCGCACAACTGGCGCACTCGTCCGAAGGAATACTCATGGATCCGCTACTGCCGGGAATCTCCGGGCCCGACGATCTGAAAGAGTTGACGCAAGAGCAACTGCTCCAGCTCTGCGGGGAAATCCGCGAAGAGATCATCTCGACCGTGTCCCACACCGGGGGGCACCTGGGTGCCAGCCTGGGCGTCGTCGAATTGACGGTGGCGCTACACCGCGTCTTCAGTACGCCGCGCGACAAGATCGTATGGGATGTCGGACACCAGGCCTATCCACACAAACTGCTGACAGGACGTTTGGAGCGTTTCCATACGCTCCGCAGCCGCGATGGCATTGCCGGATTCCCGAAGCAGGCCGAGAGCGAACATGACATGTTCGGCGTCGGACATGCGAGCACTTCGATCAGTGCCGCGTTGGGATTCGCGATCGCCCGCGATACCCTGGGTGAGGATCATTCGGTGGTCGCGCTGATCGGGGATGGCGCACTGACGGGCGGACTGGCCTACGAAGGACTGAACAATACGGGCCAATCGGGCACCGATCTGATTGTCATCCTGAACGACAACGAGATGAGCATCTCGCCCAATGTGGGGGCCATCTCAAAGTATCTGACGCGCATCACCAGCGGAAAACAGTACAATCGCATGGAAGCCGACCTGTGGGACTTGATGGGCAAGATCCCGCATGGCAGCAAAGCGCAGTTGTTGGCCGGGCGCATCAAGGAGAGCCTGAAGCAGCTGGTCGTGCCCACCATCCTGTTCGAGGAGCTGGGTTTCAAGTATTTCGGTCCGCTCGATGGACACGATTTACCGCTGATGATCCGGACTCTCGAGGCCGTGCGCGAAATGGGCGGACCGGTTCTGCTCCACGTCCTGACGACCAAGGGCAAGGGCTATCGCTTTGCCGAGGAGGATCGGGCGAAGTATCACGGAGTCGGCAAATTCGACAAATCCCGCGGCGTGCAGGCCGTTCGGCCGGCGGTTCCCAGCTATACCAGCGTCTTCGGTGATACGCTTTGCGAATTGGCGAATGACGACCCGGCGATCCACGGCATCACTGCGGCCATGCCCGGAGGCACCGGGCTGGGCCGCATGAAGGAAGAGCACCCGGATCGATTCCATGATGTCGGCATTGCCGAAGGCCATGCGGTGACCTTTGCTGCCGGCCTGGCCAGCTGCGGCCAACGTCCGGTGGTTTCGATCTATTCCACCTTCCTGCAACGTGCCCTTGATCAGATCATCCACGATGTGGCCCTGCAGCACCTGCCGGTCGTTTTCGCGATCGACCGCGGCGGGCTGGTGGGCGAAGACGGGCCGACGCACCACGGGGTGTTCGACTATACCTATTTGCGGATGGTGCCGGGGATGATGGTGATGGCGCCGCGGGATGAGAATCAGCTACGTCATCTGCTGGCCACCGGCCTGGCTCGCACGGAAGGACCTTCGGCCCTGAGGTATCCGCGCGGTTCGGGGCTGGGCGTTCCGCTGGATGGCCCGGCGAGTCCCATCCCCATCGGCAGGTCTGAGACGCTCCGCCGGGGAGAATCTCTCGCGATTCTGGCGGTCGGCTCCCTGGTGCATCCGGCCCTGTTGGCGGCCGAGGATCTGGAAAAGGAAGGATTGGCCGTCGAGGTGGTGGACATGCGATTCATCAAACCGCTGGATGAGGAAAAACTGGCTGATGTTTTCGCGCGCCATTCGCTGGTGATCACTGCCGAGGAGGGTGCGCTGACGGGCGGGTTCGGCTCGGGTGTCCTGGAATGGGCCCATGCTCAGGGGATCGACGGGGGACCGCGGGTGCGGATGCTCGGCATTCCCGACGAGTTCCAGCAACATGCGGCACGGGGAGAGCTTCTGGCGAACCTGAATCTGGATGCGGCCGGGATCGCGGAGCGCATCCGGCAGTGGGCCCCTGGTGATGAGCGGGGCGGTACGCGGGCACAGAGCGCGTCATGACGGACGAAGAAACGAAATTCCCCCTGAAAATTTCGACGCTCGGACTTTTTGGAAATCCGACCAAGGCGGATCTCCGCGGAGCGATCGAAGCGATTCGCGACGGATGTCGCAACCGGGGCACGGATCTCGTGGCCTGCGAAGACCTGCGGCCGGTCCTGCCTTCGGATGTGCAGGTGCTTCCGGCCGACGCGGTCGTTGCCGGCAGCCAGATGATCGTTGCTCTGGG
>JANTGJ010000009.1 GCA_024762975.1 Candidatus Krumholzibacteriia bacterium | reverse complement strand
GGGACGCCACCTTGCTCGATTCGCCCGGTCGCGGTCTGGAAGGCGCGAATCACCAGGTCGATATCGACCCAATTGCCTTCCATCGCCTCCATCAGCAGCATCATGAGGTTGGCACCTACGGAAAAGTTGTCGGCACCGTTGGCCACAACCATCGCTTCCCAGTTCTGCTCGGCCTCATTGCAGGCGGTCATGACCATGTTCAGCGTATCCTGGCCGATCGCGTTCATCTTGGAGTGGAACTCCAGCCCCAGGACTCCGTCGCCCAGGTCGAGCAGCGAGGCGCCGGGATTGCGGCGCACTTCCTTGCCGGCCGTGCGCAGGATGTCGAAATCGAACACCCGGTCGTCGAGCGGTAGGTCCGCAAAGATGCCAGGTTCGGAGGTGGGGCTTTGACGCACACCGTTTGTTTCGCGGTAGATCGTTTCGGCGCCGGACTCGTAGAGCGCATCGACCCAGGCCGGCAGCGGCAGGTCGTCGGTGCGCATGCGCTCGACGACCTTGCGGAAGCCCAGGACATCCCAGACCTCGAACGGTCCGAGCTCCCAGTTGAAGCCCCAGCGAACAGCGCGATCGATATCCACCGCCTGATTGCAGATCTCGCCCAGGCGCATGGAACTGTAGGAAAAGCTGGCCGCCAACATTTTCCAAATCGCCTGGCCCGCCTTGCCCTTGCCGAATGCCAGCGCGCGGAGGCGTTCTTCCAGGTCCTCGATGTTCTTGGCGGCGGCGATCTCCGGAAGATTGGGCTTGGTCTTTTCGCGGTACTCGAGCGTGTTCAGATCCAGGGTGAAGAACTTCTTCTTGGGCTTCTTTTCCATCTTGTAGAAGCCGGCGCCACTCTTGCGGCCCAGGTAGCCCTTTTCGATCATCCGGCCCAGGAAGTCGGGCACCCGGAAGGTCTCGCGCGCCTCATCCTCGGGGATGAGCGGATAGAGGTTCGTCGCCACGTGAACGAACGTGTCCAGACCGACCAGGTCGGCCAGCTTGAAGGTCGCGGTCCGCGGCCGCCCGATCGCCGGTCCGGTCATGGCGTCGATTTCCTCGATCGTCAGGTCCATCTCGTTCATGACCTGAACGGTAGCCATCATGGCGTGCACACCGATGCGGTTGGCGATGAAATTCGGCGTGTCCTTGGCCAGCACGATGCCCTTGCCCAGCCGATCGCGCGCAAAATCCGCGACAAATTGCAGCAGCTCGGGATCGGTATCGGCGGTGGGGATCAGCTCGAAGAGCTTCATGTAGCGCGGAGGGTTGAAGAAGTGGGTACCCAGGAAGCGCGGTCGCAGATTTTCGGGAAGTTCGGCCGCCATTTCGGCCAGCGACAGGCCCGAGGTATTGCTCGAGAAGATTGCTTCGGCGCCGATATGCGGGGCTGCGTTGTTCAGGACGATTTTTTTGATCGCCATGTCTTCCTTGACCACCTCGATCACCCAGTCGGCATCGGCGATCCTCGGCAGGTCGTCCTCGAAGTTGCCCGTCTCGATCAACTGCAGGCCGTCGGAGTGAAACAGGGGGGAGGGTTTGGTCTTCTTCATCGCCGCGACGGCGGTAGCGGCCACGGCACCGCGCGACTTCGGATCGTCTCCCGCATCGGGCGGGACGATATCCAACACCAGTGAGGGAATGCCGGCATTGGCGAAGTGGGCCGCAATGGCGCTGCCCATGACGCCGGATCCGAGCACGGCGACCTTCTTGATCTGCTTGCGCATCATACCAACCTTTCGGGAGGCTCCGCAGCTCGCATGGGGGCCGCGGAATCGGGTGGCTCATCCCACGATGAATCGTATTAATGAATGCCCATTCATTCATGGTAGACGGCATTTACGAAACTGTCAATGGTTTTGGAAGATCGGCTATCTGTCTTGTAGCTTGATAAAATTGTTGTTATAATGCTTTGGGTATCGTTCGAAGTGGAGAACTCCGGACCTCGGTTGTCGCTGAACAGGGATTCATTGATGGCGCGCAAATCCAATGACAACAAGCAACAGCGCATCCTCGATGCCGCCGTGGTGGAAATCGCGCAACACGGTTACTACCACACGACCGTGGCCCGGATCGCAGCCCGGGCCGGCGTCGCCGACGGCACCATCTACCTGTATTTCAAGAACAAGGAAGAATTGCTGCTGAGGCTCTTTGAACGGGCAATGGAGCGTTTCAGTCACGAAGGGCGCGAACGCCTGGCTGCCGTCGCGACCGCTCGTGAGAAGCTGACCGGGATCGTCGATCTCCACTTGTCGCTGGTTGGTGAAGACCGCGATCTGGCCATCATTACCCAGGTCGAGTTGAGGCATAGTCTGCATGTTCTGGCGCATCTGTCGCGCACCCTGGTCGGTGACTACCTCGAGGTCCTGACCCGCGTGATCGAGCAGGGGCAGGCCGAGGGTGAGTTTCGGCGGGACCTCGAACCCACGTTCGTAGCCAAAGCTGTCTTCGGCGTGTTGGACGAGATGGCCACCGATTGGGTGCTGTCGCGCCGAAACACTCGATTGGCGGGACGGGCACCGGCCGTGACCGACTTCCTGCTGTCCGGTCTACTGGCCCCGTCTGATTCTGACTGAAACCCGTCGCGTGGTTCGTGGTCGAAACCGGTCGAAACCGGGCTGAAACCATCTTAAATCCTTAAATTAATCATAAAGAAATCCCCTAATCCCACTAAAGTGACGGGTTCTGTATCCGAAACCAAGGGCGGGCGCACAAGCGTCCGGTACCTGTGTTCGCTTCAACCGGGAGCATGACTCAATCATGAAGACCCAACCCTCAACCGACCGGCAGGGGACCATCCCTTTCCTGGGTTCCCTGGCAATTTCCGGCAAGATCTGGATGGGCATCTCATTCCTCGTGTTCGGATTCGCGCTGTCCACTCTGCTGGGCTTTCAGCAGACGGCGCGGCAATCCGATACCATCTCGCAGGTCGCCGAAGAAATATTTCCGGCCACGCAGATGTGTCAGGAGACTCTGGCGGAATTCGGGATCCAGAGAAAGCTCTACAACGACGCGGTCATCATGGGCGAAGAGGATTTGTTGGTCGAGGCCGGCAAAAAGGCGGAAATCGTCGCCGCGACCCTCCAACGCATCAACGCCTGCAACCGACTCGCCCCCAGGATCCACGACGAGGTGGAGGCGCTGTCCGGTGATTGCGCTGCCTTCAGCCGGGATGCAACCCGTGTCTACGGCGCGATGGCACGTATGGAGACTTCCGACTCGATTCGATCCGATGCCGCGGAATTGTCTCGGCGCCAATCCGATATCGAGGGCCGGATGACCACCCTGCGTGATGACTGCGCTGCCAGCCTGGTCGGATCGCTCGATACGATGGCTGCCGGCTCGAAGCGACAGATCAACATCTCCCTGGTCGTCTTCTTTGTCATGCTCACACTCTCCGGAATCGTGATCTGGTGGATCGTCAACCGGGGTATCCTGCGAGCGTTGAAAGATGCCGTTCAGCTGGCCAACGAAGTCGGTGACGGGAACCTCTCGCGCCGATTGTCAGTCGGCAGCAGTGACGAGATTGGGCAGTTGGCCCAGGCGCTGAACACCATGGCCGATGGTCTGGAGGAAAAGGCGACCGTGGCCGAGCGGATCGCGCAGGGCGACCTGACCTGTGATGTGAAGGTGCACTCGCCCCAGGATAGCTTCGGGCAGTCCCTGGCCGGGATGGTCGAACAGCTGCGCAGGATGATCCGCAACATCAAGAGCTCGGCGCACCAGGTCAATGCGGGGACCGACCTGATCAGTACGACGAGCCATTCGTTGTCCAATGACACGACCAATCAGGCGGCATCGCTCGAGGAAATCTCCAGTTCGACGACCGAAATCACCGAGCAGATCCGGCAGAATGCCGAGGGGGCGGATCGGGCGAATCAATTGACCGATGGAACGTCGAAGGCATTTACCCAGGGCATCCAGAAGATGAGTACGCTGACCGACGCCATGTCGCGAATCACCGCGAGCAGTGAGGAGATCGCCAAGATCATCCAGGTGATCGATGGTATCGCGTTCCAGACCAACCTGCTGGCTCTGAACGCCGCCGTCGAAGCTGCCCGCGCCGGTCAGCACGGCAAGGGCTTCGCCGTCGTGGCCGAGGAGGTGCGCAACCTCGCCGGCCGCAGTGCGAAAGCCGCCCGCGAGACAGCGAGTCTGATCGAGGATACGATCAAACGAGTCCAGACCGGCTCGGAACTGACCCGGCAGACCAGCGACTCGTTCAATGAGATCCGTGAAGGTATCGTCGAGACTTCCAACCTGATGAACGAGATCTCGGACTCCTCGAACCGGCAGGCAGAGGGGATCCGCGAGATCAGCTCCGGCATCCAGTCGATCGACGATATCACCCAGAGCAATGCGGCCCGCAGCGAGGAAATGGCCTCCGCCGCATCCGACCTGTCCAACCAGGCCGACCAGTTGCAGGAGGTGCTCAGCGGATTCCGTCTGGAGAATTCCAGCGGACCGGGAAGCCCGGCAGGGCCTCCCACAGGCGGGGAAGCGGAGGAAGTCCTCGTCGGCGAATCCGAATGGGAGACCCTGAGTACGGTCTGAGCCCGCGCCGGCATTCATGTCTCGAAAACCGTAGTGGTACGTAGTGCGCAAACTGAATCGGAGGTATTGCACATGTTGCAGACTTGGAAAAGGTCGATCCTGTGGGCAACGGCCCTGCTCGTCGTACTGGCGGCGGGATCCGTAGCCTGGGCCGGGCAGCCCGTCTTCCACGGGATCGTCAGCCAGGGTTACATGAACTCGACCGAATACAACTACCTGGCTCCGACCGTTGACGGAAGCTTCGCCTTCAACGAATTCCTGCTGAACGTTTCGGCGCCGGTGTCGGACAATTTGCGTGTCGGCGCACAGCTGATGAGCCGGAACCTCGGCAGTAGCGGCAACGAAAACGTCGTGCTGGACTGGGCGTACGGAGACTACCGCTGGCGCGACTGGTTGGGCCTGCGCGTCGGCAAGGTCAAGACGCCGTTCGGTCTCTACAACCAGACCCGTGACGTGGACATGATTCGCAACTCGATCCTGTTGCCGCAGGCGGTCTATACCGAATCCATGCGCAACGTGATGAACGGTTTCGAGGGCGGCAGCATCTATGGTTCCTTCGAAATCGGCGATGCGAACAGCTTCGAATACGATGCTTTTGTCGGAACCGTCGACGTGGAACGCGACGTCTGGCCGGTCAGCGAACTGACCCAGCTGATTCTGGCCAATGTGTACGGCAGTGCCTTGCCACTGACCGGTTATCGCTCCGAGACCAAGGCTGTGTACGGAGGAGCGCTGCGCTGGAACACCATGGTCGAGGGCCTGCGTTTCGGTGCGTCCTGGTTTCACGGTGAGTTGAGCGGTATCGGCACGTTCTCGTCTCCGCTGGGCCCGATCGACCCGGAGTTTCATATGGACGCCACGCCGTGGTACGTGCTGTCGGCGGAATACACGACCGATCGCCTGCTGTTGGCGTACGAGTTCAATCGCGCTTTCGTGGACATGGAACTCAAGGGACTGGTCGTCCCGACGGGTTTGACGCCGCCGCTGCCGACAACGACGACGATGGATCTGGACCTGAAGGATCGACGCGGAGGCTGGTACGGCCAGGCTGCCTGGCAGTGGAATGATACCTTCCAGATCGGTGGCATTTTCGCGATGTACTATCCCGACTATACCGTTCGCGAAGGCGACGGTTTCGACTACAAGCAGCGTGACATTGCCTTGACCCTGCGGGCGGACGTTACCGACAACTGGTTGCTCAAGATCGAGGGTCACGCGATGCAGGGGGTCGGTGACGTCGAATCCACTCTGAACGATGGCATCGCGCTGACGGAAGAGGATTGGTACCTCTTCATCGCCAAATCCACGTTCTACTTCTAGACACGAGGGAAAGGAGAAATCATGAATCGCAAAATGAACAAAGCTCTGATTCCGGCCCTCGTGTGTGCTGCTGTTCTGGGGGCGGGTAGCGCGCTGGCGGGACCGATCCTGATCGGGCACCCGGGCATTCCGGACAACGCCTTGTCGCAGGGTGAGGTGCAGAAGGTATTTCTGGGCAAGACCGGCAACTGGAGCGATGGCTCGCGCGTCGTATTGAGTATGCTGGGCAAGGGCGACCTGTCCGATGGATTCTTCAAGACCTACGTCAAGAAGAGCTCGAAACAGTTCACGACGTTCTGGAAAAAGGCCGTCTTCTCGGGAACCGGCGAGATGCCGACCGAGTTCGCAACCGAAGCCGAGTTGGTAGCCTACGTGGCCTCCACACCGGGCGCGGTGGGCTATGTGGACGAGGCCACGGCGCACGACGGTGTCCAGGTCATCGCCATCCAGTAGCGTACCCGGCCCGGCAGGGTTTTTTAGGTGTCGGCGGTTCATTGGAGCCGCCGACGCTGCGTTATCTGAATCAAATACAATTGGTTGCGTAACGCTGTCAAAATATTAACTGATTTGGCCGCCCCCCTTGACTTTGCTCGCGACCCGGAACGAAATTACCATCCAATGAAAGATCCTGTGGTACAACCGCTTCACAATCGCACGCGTTTTCTGTCGCTTGGGGTAACAAATCGACGAGGTAAGGCTGATGTCCAACGATTCGACGCACCCGGACCCGACCCAACACTTCGATCTGTCGGCGAGTTTTTCTCCCGCGGGTCTGCAGGAGTGGAAGCAAGAGGCCGAGCGTTTGTTGCGCGGTGCCCCTTTCGCGAAAAAATTGTTTACACGTACCCTCGAGGGGTTGGAAATCGGTCCGCTCTATACGGAACAGGACACGCAGGATCTGCCGTGGTCCGATAGCCTGCCCGGGCAGGCGCCGTACGTGCGGGGTGCGACCGCCGGAGGGTACCGGGCAGCGCCCTGGTGGGTGGCCCAGGAGCTGACCCTGCCCCGGGCGGCCGAGTTCAATGCGGCCGCGCGCGAGGACCTGCAGCGGGGACAAACAGCGCTGAACCTGGTGCTGGATGCCGCCGGCCGGCAGGGACTCGATGCCGATGAAGCCGAGACCGGCGCGGTGGGGGAAGGCGGTACCTCGATCCAGGGGCTCCGTGATCTGGAAGCGGCGCTGGCGGGCATCAGTCTGGGGCGAACACCGCTGTTGACGGGTGCCGGCAGTGGCTCCTATGCGCTGGCGGCCTTGATTCTGGCGCACTTGGACAAACAGGAGATTCGTCACGACGGATTCACCGGTTGCGTCGGCTACGATCCGGCCGCGGAACTGGCGCGATCCGGTTCGTTGCCCCAGGGCTGTGAGCAAGCGTACGCCGAGTTGGCCGAATTGACTCGCTGGGCCGAGGCGAACAGCCCCGGGTTGCGTACGTTGGTCGCCGAGGAGGATACCTGGCATGATGGCGGGGCCGACGCGGCGCTCGGCCTGGGCTGTACTCTGGCCGCGGCGATCGAGCATTTGCGCCACGCGGAAGCCGCTGAGATCGATCCGGCGACCGCAGCCCGTCGCTTGCAATTCCATCTTTCCATCGGCTCGGATTTTTTCATGGAGATCGCCAAGCTGCGCGCATTGCGCCTACTGTGGCACGATGTATTGGCGGCCTCCGGCTGTCCGGAAGCGGCGGCCGGGATTCGCGTGCATGCGCGTACCAGTCGCCGCACCCAGAGCACGTTGGATATCCACGCGAATCTCTTGCGTAGCACAACCCAGGCGATGTCGGCGGTTTTCGGCGGTGTCGATAGCCTGCACGTTGCCCGTTTCGACGAAGTCGATTCGCTGCCCGACGAGTTCGGGCGGCGCATCGCCCGCAATCAGCAGTTGATCCTGGCCGGTGAATGCCACTTCGACCACGTCGCCGACCCGGCCGGCGGTTCGTACTATATCGAAAAGCTGACGGCTGATCTGGCCGCGAAGGCCTGGGAGAACCTGCAGGCGATCGAGGCTGAGGGCGGATTGCTTGCCACGCTGGAGTCGGGTTCGCTACAGGGGCGCATTGCCGCTGTCGCCTCGAAACGAGCCGATCGGATGGCCGTGCGCAAGCAGGTGCAGATCGGAACGAACCAGTATGCGAATCCGGCCGAGGCGACTCATGCGGCGCGCGAATTCGATCGCAAGGCATTCGCTGCCGAGCGTTCGCAGGCCGCGGAAGCGGCGCGCGCGGAAGATCGTGGCCGCCACCTGGCCGAAACCAGGGGTCGGATCGAGGCTGTTGATTCCGGCGCCGTACCTCCGTTGACCCTGCTGGCCGAGGCGGCCCTGCACGGTGCGACACTGGGCGAACTGGCGACGTGGTCTGCCGGCGGGAACGATTCGGACGAAGTCGAAAGCGTGCCCCTGCGGCGTGACAGCGCCCCGTTCGAATTGCTGCGCCACCGGGTGGTGAAGATGGCCACCGACCGGCCGGCAGCCGGCCGAGTATTCTTCGCCTGCCTGGGTGATTTCGCCCGCTACATGCCTCGCCTGGACTTCACTCGACGCTTCTTCGCCGTGGGCGGCTTCGAGGTTCTCGCGGAAGAATTCTTCACCGAACCGGCTGCGGTGGTCGATGCTGCTTCGGCGAGCGGCGCGACCACGGTCGTGCTCGTCGGCCTGGATGAGACCTACGCCGAGTTGGCCCTTCCGACCGCCGAAGCCCTGCAACGCCTCGACTCGTCGCCCTATCTCTACCTGGCCGGCCAGCCCGGTGCGCTGGAGGAATCGCTGCGGGCGTTCGGTGTGGTGGACTTTCTGAACCTGCGCAGCGACGCCCTGACGACGTTGGGAACCCTGATCAACACCCTGACCGACGAGGAGGTGGCCCGATGAGCCGCATTCCCGACTTCAGCAGGATCGAACGCGAACCGGCCGTTGCTGCGGGCGACCGTGCGCGCTGGAATGAGGACTTCGAGACCACCACCGGAACCGCGTTGGCTGCTTCGAACTGGATGACGAACGAACGGATCGAAGTGGCGCCTTTGTATACGGCCGCCGAGAGCGGCGAGCTGGATCACCTGGGGCATCTGGCCGGCCTGCCGCCGTATCTTCGCGGACCCTACGCCACCATGTACGTCACGCGGCCATGGACCATCCGCCAGTATGCGGGCTTTTCCACCGCCGAAGAGAGCAATGCTTTCTACCGCCGCAATCTCGCGGCGGGGCAAAAAGGCTTGTCGGTCGCTTTCGATTTGGCCACCCACCGCGGGTATGACAGCGATCATCCGCGGGTGGTCGGAGATGTGGGCAAGGCCGGCGTGGCGATCGATTCGGTCGAGGACATGAAAGTGCTCTTCGACGGCATCCCGCTGGACCGGATGTCCGTTTCGATGACCATGAATGGAGCCGTGCTGCCGGTCCTGGCGTTCTACATCGTGGCGGCCCTGGAGCAGGGAGCCGGGTTGGATCAACTCGCCGGCACGATCCAGAATGACATCCTGAAGGAGTACATGGTCCGCAACACATACATCTACCCGCCCGACTTCAGCATGAAGATCATCGCGGATATCTTCAGCTATACGGCGCAGAACATGCCCAAGTTCAACAGTATCTCGATCAGCGGATACCACATGCAGGAGGCCGGCGCGACGGCGGACCTGGAGTTGGCCTACACCCTGGCCGATGGTCTGGAGTATGTGCGCACCGGGCTGGCCGCCGGTCTGAAGATCGACGAGTTCGCGCCGCGGCTGTCCTTCTTCTGGGCAGAGGGTATGAACTATTTCATGGAGATGGCCAAGCTGCGCGCCGGCCGGGTGCTCTGGGCGCACATGATCAAGCAGTTCGACCCGCAGAACACGAAGTCGATGGCGTTGCGCACGCATTCGCAGACTTCGGGCTGGTCGCTGGCCGAACAGGACCCGTTCAACAACGTGGCGCGCACCTGCATCGAGGGCATGGCCGCGGCGCTGGGGCATACACAGTCGCTGCATACCAACGCCCTGGACGAGGCCATCGCGCTGCCGACCGAGTTTTCGGCCCGCATCGCACGCAACACACAACTGTTTCTCCAGGAAGAGACCGGAATCTGCCGTTCGATCGATCCCTGGGGCGGCTCGTGGTACCTGGAGAAGCTGACCGATGAGCTGATCCAGCAGGCCTGGGGCCACATCCAGGAAGTCGAGTCGCACGGCGGCATGGCCCAGGCCATCGAGGCCGGATTGCCGAAGCTGCGCATCGAGGAAGCGTCGGCGCGGCGGCAGGCGCATATCGACTCGGGCGCAGAAATCATCGTCGGCGTGAACAAATACCGCTTGCCGAAGGAGGATCCGATCGAGATTCTCGAGGTCGACAATACCGAGGTCCGGCGCCAGCAGGTTGTGCGGCTGGAGGAATTGCGGTCCGGACGCGACAGCGCGGCGGTCGGGGCGGCGCTCGAAGCGTTGACCGACTGCGCACGCACCGGCGAAGGCAACCTGCTTGCGCTGGCAGTCGAGGCTGCCACCAAGCGAGCCACCCTGGGCGAGATCTCCGATGCCGTGGAAACGATCTGCGGCCGTCATCAGGCCGAGATCCGCACCATCAGCGGTGTGTACTCGTCCGAGTTCGCGAAGGAGGACGACATCGACCGCATCGCCGAACTGATCGCCGCCTTCGAGAAGAACGAGGGCCGGAGACCGCGCATTCTCGTGGCCAAGATGGGCCAGGATGGACACGACCGGGGCGCCAAGGTGGTGGCCACGGCTTTCGCCGACCTGGGCTTCGATGTCGATGTCGGCCCGCTGTTCCAGACTCCCGAGGAAACCGCGCGCCAGGCCGTGGAGAACGATGTCCACATCGTCGGCATGAGCAGCCTGGCCGCGGGGCACAAGACCCTGCTGCCGCAGCTGGTCGCCGAGCTGAAGAAGTTGGGCCGCGAGGACATTCTGGTCATCTGCGGAGGGGTCATACCATCGCAGGACTACGAGTACCTGCGGGAGAATGGTGCGGCGGCCATTTTCGGTCCGGGCACGGTCATTCCACTGGCAGCCGAGAAGCTCCTGCATGAACTGAATCGACGCCTCGGCTATTGAGTCACGGAACCACGACGACGCCGGCCGGATCCTCCTTCAGGATTCGGCCGGTTTTTCGTTCCCGGCGGCTGAATCGCGGTTGAGTCGTTGCGCCGCTTGCCGATAAGAAGAAGACGCGAGAGTTCCGCGGAGTGGTGGAGAGGTACATGCTTCAGGGCGATCTGACCAAGTTTTCGGCAGGAGATCTGCTGTCCTTCCTGGCTCATATGAATCAGGAGGGCGTATTGACCGTGACCCAGGATGGGCAGGTGTTGAACCTGTGCGTCCGGGACGGCCGGATCATCGGAGCCGACTCGGAACGGGCGGATCTCAAGTCGCTGTCGGTACTCTTCGTCCGGGGCTTCCTCGATGCGAAGCGCTACGAGACCCTGGTCCAGGCCCGGCGCGAGACGGGGCTGCCTTTGCTGGAGCTTCTGCGCGCGTCGGACAACGCGGAACCGGAGGGCGTGGCGGAGGCCTTCGAACTGGGTCTTGGCGAGGTCGTATTCCAGCTCTTCAGCTGGGAACGCGGTCGATTCCAATTCAATGAGGTGGGCGTTGCGAACGAATCACCGGCTCCGTCGATCGACTGCACGGCAGCCTCGATGGATGCCGCTCGTCAGGTCGATGAGGTCCGCGAATTCCTGCGCGGGGCGGCCAACGCCGAGCGTGTGCTGTGCCTGACCGATGTCGAGCGTGACGAGGTTGCGCAGGGTCCGCAGATGCGCCTGATGCTCGAAGCCGCCGCCGCCGGCCGCACGGTCCGCGAAGCACTGGATGAGGCTCCGATCTCTTCCCACCAGGCGATGAAGGCGCTGAAAACGGGAATTGCCAGCGGTTGGATTCGGCTCTCCGATCCGGCTGCCGGCGAGGCCACCGCCGCAAGCGCCTCGGCCGAGCAGGCTTTCCTGAACTACAAGCGCAGCCTCGGGAAACTGAGGAACCTGACCCGGAAGCGCGAGCAGGTTTCCGAGCTGCTCGCCTTCTGTCGAGATACCTTCGAAACCTTTCTGTTGATCGCACTGCGCGAGGATCGCGTCGTGCGTTGCCGTCGCTTTCGGCCCGGAGTCGTCGGCCAGGAGCAGGGCGTCGAGTTGCCGGGGGTCCAGGCGCACATCCAGGACGACCCGACTTTCCGATTCGTGCGCGACCAGGGAGCGCCCTTCTTCGGCAAGGTATTCGACTCGGATCTTCTACGTCGACTGGATGAGCACCCTTCCGGCGGCGATTGTGCCCTGATTCCGCTGGGGAGCGCTTCGGGGGAAGACTACCTGCTGTATGTGCATGCCGATGAGGGCGAGGTTACCCCGGGGCCACTGCACTATCTCGAACTGGTCGTAGCGCAGGTCGTGCCGCCGGGAGAGGGAGCGCCGGTGTCGCGGCCGGTCGCACAGTCCGCTCCGAAACCCCCGGTTGCTTCGTCGGTGGCGGCGCGCTCCGTCACGGATCCGGCGACGGCGGCGGCGATGGTTGCGGCGGTCGACGAACTGCCTCCGATGCCGCATGTGGTTACTCGCATCCTGGATCTGCTGGCCGATCCCGACAGCCAGGTTTCGCAGATGGTCGAGGTCCTGTCCCGCGATCCGGCGCTCGTCGCTCGCCTGATCCGCGTCTCGAATTCCGCGCTGTATGGGCGCGGACAGGAGACGACCTCGCTGGACCAGGCGGTGGTTCGTCTGGGTGGGAACACCGTGCGGTCGCTGGTTCTGGCCGCTTCCATGCGTTCGCTCTTTCCGTTGGAAAAGACGAAGGTGGGCCTGTGGGGCCAGAGCCTGTGGCAACACTCGATCGAGTGCGGGCTGGCGGCGCGCCGTGTCGCGCAGGAATCTCGTGCCGCCGATCCGGAAGAGGCCTTTGTCGCCGGTGTGCTGCACGACATCGGCAAGGTCGTCGTATTGTTGAATCAGCCGGAACAGTACGGCCGGATCCTGCGCGAGCGGGGTGCGGCGCCGCACGACTCGGTAGTTGTCGAAAGATCGATTCTGGGATTCGACCACACGGAGGTCGGTCAGCTCCTGCTCGAGAAATGGCAACTGCCGAAGGACCTGCAACTGGTAGTGCGGCATCATCATGCGCCGCCGACAGATTCGGCGGCTGATGATCTGGTACGAATCGTGGCCGTGGGCAATCTGCTCAGCCATCGCTGCGGTTCGCAGCCGGACGCCGAGGGCTTCGCCGATCTGGAAGAGATCGAACGTCTCTGTGCCGAGTTGCGGATTCCGCTGGAGGGTAGTGAGCGCCTCTTGGCCGAGACGGGCGCCGTGCTCGAAAACAGCGGGCTGCTCGACTGATCCTTTCGACGAAATTCTTCCCTGCCGTTTCTCCTCGATTCCGGCTATTTTGGAAGCAGGTTGACCCAGGTCGAGATGCCGTACTTTCCGATCCCGAGGACCCCGATGAGCGATTCGAAAAAGAAGCCGCGCCCATCCGCACTACATGTCCGGCCCGGTGTCGAAGGCGGACACGACGGTATGGACAAGCCCTTCACGGGCGGTTCCACCCCCGAGGCAGGGCGGCGCCGGCAATTGTCGGCGGATGAATTGGTGGCCGGAGTACTGGCCGGTGACCGCGTCGTGCTGGCTCGCGCGATTACCCTGGTCGAGTCGGCGTCGGCGGACCACCAGGCGCTGGCCCAGGAAGTGCTGACACGGATCCTGCCTCGCAGGCGCGAGTCGATCCGCGTCGGCATCACCGGCGTGCCGGGAGCCGGCAAGAGCACCCTGGTCGAAGCGCTCGGAACCCTGCTGACCTCGCGCGGATTGCGGGTGGCCGTCACGGCGGTGGATCCGTCGAGCAGCCGGACCGGTGGCAGTATTCTGGGCGACAAGACCCGCATGGAGAAGCTCGCCGCAGACCCGAACGCCTTCATTCGACCGTCTCCCTCGGGCGGCACGTTGGGTGGCGTGGCCCGCAAGACGCGCGAGGCGATTCTGCTGTTCGAGGCCGCCGGCTACGATGTGATTCTGGTCGAGACGGTTGGTGTGGGACAAAGCGAGGCTCTGGTCCGCTCGATGGTCGATTTCTTCCTGCTGGTTCTGCTGGCCGGTGCGGGAGACGAATTGCAGGGAATCAAGCGGGGCGTGATGGAAATTGCCGACGCGATCCTGGTGAACAAGGCCGACGGCAAACATGCCATCGCGGCGCAACAGGCCTGTGCCGAGTTTGATCGGGTACTGCACTTCCTGCGCCCGGCGACCGAGGGCTGGAGCACCCGGGCCTTTACGGCTTCGGCTTTGCGCGGCCAGGGCGTCGCCGAGATCTGGACGGTCGTCGAGCGCTTCATCGCCATCACCGGCGAATCGGGAGGACACGCCGCGCGACGGCGAGAGCAGGAAATTCAGTGGATGCACGATCTGGTCCGGTCCGGGCTGGAGGACTGGTACCGAGCCCACCCCGGAGTGCAAGCGATCCTGCCGACGCTGGAAATCGAGGTCGCGGAAGGTCGTTTGCCGGCGACGAGTGCCGCCCGGCGATTGCTCGAGGCTTTCCAGAAAAAATGATCAGCAGAGGGGGCAGGCTTCGGCGGTGTCCCGTGCGGCGGGGCACCAGGTCTGGATCGCCCCGCGCAGCGCTTTCTGGCGCAGGGGCTTGGCCAGGAAATCATCCATGCCCGCAACCCGGCAGCGTTCCCGATCCTCGGGCATGACCGAGGCCGTCAACGCGACGATCGGCACGCGGCCCACTTCGCCTTCGAGTTGGCGAATCGCCTCGGTCGCCTCGTAGCCATCCATGACCGGCATGTGGCAATCCATCAGGACCATGGCGTAGGTATTCTGCTGGACCCGTTCGTAGGCTTGCTGGCCGTTTTCCGCCTGCTCCACCCGACAATCCAGTTTTTCGAGGATGCGCGCGGCCACGATGCGGTTGACCCGATTGTCGTCCACCAGCAGTACCCACGGTTTCCCGCCCGGAGCGATCGGAGCGATCGGAGCGATCGAGTCGGTCGGCGCGCCGTCCGGCGGTGACTCCTCGTGGGCACCCTGCTCGTATCCGAGAACCCGCAGAACCTGTGACAATCGCAACGGCGTTCGAATCAGCGGCGCACCGGACAGGGCACCGGCCGCTACGGCGCCCCGGTTCTCCCCCAACCAGAAAATTCGGCAGCCGGCGGAGGTCAGGTCATCGAAGCGAGGAATCAGGTGGTCGCGGATTTGCTCGTTTTCGGCGAAGAAATGGCAGCCCACGATCAAGGTGGAGGAGGACAAGGCCTCAGTGCGATGATCAACGAACCGCTTCAATACTTCGGGGTTTTCGATTTCCAGCACATCGCAACCGATATCGGAAAGGATCCGTGACAGCGTCCGGCGGCGGAACGGATCCGCCTCGGCCACGAAGACGCGCTGTTCCGAACAGTGAGGCAGGTCACCGGTAGAGGGCGTCCGTCCCTCGGGTAAATTGAGGCAAAGAGTGAATACCGAACCCTCTCCCACAGTACTCGCCGCCTCGATCGTACCGCCCATCAATTGCGTCAGCTGGTGACTGATCGACAGGCCCAGCCCGGTGCCGCCGAATCGCCGCTTGAAGGATCCGTCCACCTGGGAGAAGCGTTGGAATAGCTTGGAGAGTCCTTTCTCGCTGATGCCGATCCCGCTATCGGTGATTCCGATGCGCCAGTCGCGGGTGCCGTCCACGCCGGCTTGTCCCCGTACCGAGATCCGCACGTAGCCGGCCTCGGTGAATTTGACCGCATTGCCCAGCAGGTTGGAAACGATCTGACGTATGCGTCCGGCATCGCCGACGACCTGTTGCGGCAGGTCGGTCGGGTAGTCGAGATCCAGGGTGACGGGTTTCGAAGCGATCCGCGAGGCCATCAGTTCCGCGACATCCTCCAGCAGATCGCGCAGATCGAACTCGCCGGTCAGGAGCTGCATGCGCCCGGCCTCGATTCGTGAGTAATCAAGAATGTCGTTCAGGATGACCAGGAGATGATCAGCCGAGCGACAGATCGTCTGGGCATATTCGCGCTGTTCATCGTTCAGGTCGGTATCGCGCAACAGATTCGCCATTCCCAGGACGCCGTTCATGGGGGTCCGGATCTCGTGGCTCATGTTGGCCAGGAATGCGCTCTTGGCACGGTTGGCGTCATCGGCCATTTCCTTGGCGACGGTCTTGGATTCCAGCTCGCCGAGCATCTCGTTGAAGGAATCCACGAGTTGCCCGATTTCGTCGTCGCCCTCTTTCTGTACGCGCTCCTTGAGGTTCTGGTCATGCGAGATCTGTCGGGCCGTGGCCGAGAGTGCCTCGAGTGGACGAATCACGCGCCGCTGTGTTCGCTCCAGAAGGAGCGAACCGGCGAGGCTGGTCAAAGGCAGAATCAGAAGAACGACCAGCAGTTGTGACACCAGGCGCGCCTTGCGCTCACCGATGTTGGCAACGAGCACGATCGAACCGAGGGCGTCGCCCTCGAAAATGACGGGCTCGTTGATCGAGGTCGTGTCGACGCCGTGCCATGCGCTGATCAGGCCGAGCGTTTTCGTGTCGGTCTCGTCCCGGGGCTCGGCGGTGTAGGATGCGAAGACCGCGCCGTCCGGAGCCCGGAGTTCGGCCGAAAGAACCCGTGGGTCCACTTGCAGGGCGCGCAACGCTTCTGCCGCCGTTTCCGCATCGTCGAAAAGCATGGATACGCCGGCATTCTCACTGACCATGCGAGCGGTCAGGGAAAAGTCGTCCACCAACCGCGTCGTGGTTCGTGCGAAGTCGATCGAGGCCAGAATCGCGACTCCGCAGAGGATCGAAACGACGCTGGCCGCGGCCGTGATCAGCCGCAACTTGTGTCGCAGCGAGATGTCACGAAAACGACGGGGCAGCAGTCGCCGCCGAATCTTGTCACGTCGTGCCCGGTTTGCCCGCTTGGCCACTTCGTATCCTTTTGCGTCAAGGTTGCGAGGGAGTTCGAACCGCAGCGGCGGTGGTTCCCCCGAGCAACCGGTCGGCGATGCGCAACAGCCGGGAATTGATCCGGTACCCGTTGTGCAATTCGTGGGTGCGGTTGATCTCGAAGAGAATGCGCCCGTCCCGTTCCAGAAGGCCGATCGTGCCGCCCAGATCGCAGAATCCAGGGGAGTCTCCGATCAGCACGACGGGGCGATCCGCCAGTGCCGCGACCAGTTTCTTCAATTCATCCGGCTCGGAACCCGTGATATAGAGAATCTTCATCCCCGGTGGCGGGTCCATCGCGTCCTCGAGCGACAGGGACTTCACCTGGATCCGCTCACCGTCCACTTTCTTGCCGGCCAGCCCCCGTCGGCTGGCCTTCCAAAGGTAGGGGTCACCGTGCAACCCGATCAGGAAATTGGATTCTTTTTCGCCGGATCGATCGGCCGGCCATTCGACGAGCTTGGCGAAGTTCAGCAGGTAGCTTGCCTTGATCTTGGCATTTTCGCGCAGGCTGGAAGCGGCCGCAGGTCCCGGAATCAGCGCCCCGGAGGCCAGTGCCCAAAGAACCATGAACCAGGCATACCCCGGCCAACGCCGGTGGAGGGTCCCCGTTCTATCGATACTGCTTGGACTTGTGGTCATCGAAGCGGTCTCGTTTCGGTCGGACTGGGCTGCGTGGGCTTGCCGGAAGCCCCTCGTACCAGGAATAGATCGGCGAAATACGGGAAGTCTTTAGCGGCCTTGCGGAGGCTGCCGTGGGCCGGTGGCGGTGCTTTTCGGCCGATTCGCGACTGGTTTGGAATGGCAACTCGTACTAGATTCCAGCTAGGCAATATCCCTGCATCCAATGAACAGGAAGAGCACGATGAGCGAGACGAAACAGCCCGTACTGCTGCACGACACCCTGAGCGGCGGCAAGACCGAGTTGCAGACACTGATCCCGGGCCAGGTGGGGATCTACTGCTGTGGCCCGACGGTCTATGGGTTGACTCATCTGGGGAACACGCGCGCGGCGGTCGTTCCCGATGTGATGGTGCGTTTCCTGCGCCACGAAGGTTACGAAGTGAAGTATGTCCGCAATCTGACGGACATCGACGACAAGATCATCGCGCGTGCGAATGAGGAGGGTGTCGAGGCGAAGGACCTGGCCAACCGATTCATCGATGCCTACCACCACGACCTGGCCGACCTGAATCTGCTCGATCCGGATGTCGAACCGCGCGTGAGCGAACACATGTCGCAGATCATCGAATTGATCGAATCGTTGGTCACCCTGGGGCTGGCCTATGCCGTCGATGGCGACGTCTACTATCGTGTGCGCAGTTTCGGCCCCTACGGCCAGCTGAGTCATCGGTCGCTGGATGAACTGCTCGAAGGCGCGGGCAGCCGCATCGATGTGGACGAGCGCAAGGAAAGCCCGCTGGACTTTGCCCTCTGGAAGGCCGTCAAGCCGGACGAGCCTTCGTGGGAGAGTCCCTGGGGAGCGGGCCGTCCGGGCTGGCACATCGAATGTTCGGCCATGAGTTCGACCCACCTGGGTGACACCTTCGATATCCATTGCGGCGGGCGCGACCTGATCTTCCCGCACCACGAGAACGAGATCGCGCAAAGCCAGGGAGCCCACGGTCAGGGTACCTTCGCGCGCTACTGGGTGCACAACGGATTCATCAACTTCGACGGCGAGAAGATGTCCAAGAGTCTGGGCAATTTCTTCACGACGCGCCAGATCACCGAGTTGTACGATCCCGAGACCGTGCGCTACTTCCTGCTGACCGTTCACTACCGCAGCGGCCTGAACTTCGAACTCGAAGTGCCGTGCCCCTCGTGCGGAGCTCTGTTGGCCAAGGAGGACCAGGAGTCGGGCAAGTGCCCGGCCTGCGGACACGAATCTTCGCCCGAAGTCCTGAAACAGCGCGTACGGTTCCCCGGTCTGGAAGATGCCGACGACCGCCTGGCGTACATCTATCGCACGCTTGCCGGCGCGCGGGCCTTCCTGGCGAACGCCAAGCGCCCCGGCAACGAGGAGCCGCCCCTGGAATCCGTATCATCACTGGTCGAGGCTTTCAGTGCGCATCTGCGCAACGACTTCAATACCGGCGGTGCGTTGGGCGAGTTGAGCAAACCGTTGAACGAGGTCAACGGCCTGCTCGCTTCGGGCAAGGGAGTCAGTAAGGCGGTCCGCTACCGGACGATCGAGACGATCGTGCAAGCGATGGGCGAGGTCGCCGCGATGCTCGGCTGTTTCGGTCAGGAGCCCGAGGCCTGGCTGTTGCGCCGCCGGGACAGCAAGGCCGCCCGCATCGGATTGGATGTTGCGCAGGTGGAAGAATTGTTGGCGCAGCGGATCGCGGCGCGAGTTGCCAAGGATTGGGCGGCGGCCGACCGGATTCGCGACGAACTGGCGAAGTGGGGCGTGGGCGTACAGGACGGCCCCGACGGCTCCGTCTGGTCCTTCCTCTAGGCAGCGGAAATCCCGGATTCCCTTGGCTTGGGTTTTCCTGTATATTGCGACGAGGAGGCGGCGGCCCGAGCCGATCGCTGGACGGGGGAAGCGATACGCCCGCATCGGGTTCCAGGGGGTGGGGCCCGTATTCCGGTTGCCGAATGGGCCATGGACGACCAATATCGATCCAAGTCCGAGCAGGGAGTTTCGGAGGTTTCCCTGCGGACGCAGCGTGCCGAGAAGTTGGATAGTCTGGGGCGCATGGCCGGAGGCATCGCCCACGACTTCAACAATCTCTTGCTGGCCATCATGGGCAACGCGGATCTTCTGGATCAGGACCTGAAAGCGGGTCGTGACGGCCAGGCGCTGCTGGACGAGATTCGCAAGGCCACGGGACGTGCGGCGGATCTGTGCAACCAACTCTTCGCTTTTGCCGGCCAGGGCCGGTTCCATCTGACACCGCTGGCGATCTCGTCCATCTCGCGCGAAATGGCGCCGATGTTGAGGGTCGCGGTTTCGAGAAACGTTACCCTGCGCCTGGACCTGATCGACGACCTTCCGTTGATCGAAGCCGACCCGGCCCAGATCCATCAGATCATCATGAACCTGGTCGTCAATGCGTCCGAGTCTCTCGGTAGCGCGGGGGGCGTCATCACCCTGGCGACCGGTTCGGGTCCGTTGATGACTGCCGATCGACAGGAGTGCGTACTGGGCGAAGCGGGCGTCGGGAGCGACTACGTCTACCTCGAGGTCAGCGATACCGGCGAGGGGATGGACGAGCAGACGCTGCAACGTATTTTCGATCCGTTTTTCACGACGAAGATCCAGGGACGCGGGTTGGGTCTGGCTTCGGTTCTGGGGATCGTCCGCGGGCACCAGGCGCTGTTGTGCGTCCGTTCGCGCAAGGGTGAAGGGAGCCGATTCCGGGTCCATTTCCCGGCGGCCTCGGTGGGGGTGCCGGAAGCGGACCGCTTCCCGCCGCGGGTCTCCGCAACGCGCAGCGGTTCGGCTACGATCCTGGTTGTAGACGACGAAGAGTACCTGCGCGTGCTCTGTCAGCGCATGCTTTCACGATTGGGGTATGACGTTCTGGTCGCAGCCGGCGGTCGGCAAGCGCTCGAGATCTATCGCGCCGAGCACGAGCGAATCGATTGCGTGATTCTGGATCTCGTCATGCCCGAGATGGATGGACTTGCGGTCTTTCGGCAGCTGGTCGCGATGAATCCGGAGGTGGAAGTCATCCTGACCAGCGGATACCACGAGCAGGAGATCTCGACCCGCTTCGCCGGCGAGGGAATTCGCGGATTCCTGCAAAAACCCTACGTGGTGGCGGATCTGGCCGAAGTGCTGGACCGTGTCGATCGCGATCGGGTCAGCGATCACCCGCAGGCGGCACCGGATCAGGAATCCTGACGCCGGCCAGGGCGGCCAGGGGATCCTTCAATCCGTTGCCCGTGACCAGAACCGCGACTCGCGCGCCGGCCGCGATCCGTCCCTCGGACCGCGCCTTCTTGAGCCCGGCAAAACCGGCGGCGCCGGAGGGCTCGGCAAAGAGGCCCGATTCACGGGCCAGGGTCCGGATCGCCCCAAGAATCTCCTCGTCCGTCACACTCAGGAATCCTCCGCCGGAAGCACCTACCGATCGCCACGCCCGCAACCGGTTGCGCGGTATACCCACGCTGATCGAGTCGGCGACAGTAGCAGGAATCAACGGCTCCACGGCGTCCAGAATCGCGAGCGGTTCCAACCCGGGGGCCACGGAACCCGCCCTGCGCCAGGCGTTCGCCAGGGGGGCTGCGCCGGCGGCCTGGACACCCCAGATGCGGGGTGAACGGTCGATCAGGCCCAGTTCGACGAGCTGAGCAAAAGCCTTCGCCGTCGACGATACGATGCAGCCATCACCGACCGGTACGAAAACCTCGTCCGGAAGCGCCTGCCCGTCATGGATCAATTCCAGCGCGAGCTCCAAAGCCGCGGTTTTCTTCCCTTCGACCAGCAGGGGGTTGTGCGCGCAATTGCGACTGTACCAACCGTTTTCGGCGATGCGCCGCAAAGATAGGTCGAACGTCTGGTCGTAGGTGCCGTCGACGCGCTCGACCGACGCGCCGTGCAGCAAAAGCTGGGCAAGCTTCGCCTCGGGTGCGGTTGCCGGTACGAAAATGGTGCTCTGGAAACCGGCCCGCGCGCCGAGAACCGCCAGGCTGGCGGCGGCATTGCCCGTCGACGAGCAGGCGATGTGATGCAATCCGCGCCGATGGGCATCGGTAATCGCGATCGCGGCCGCCCGGTCTTTCAGGCTGCCCGAGGGCAGGCGCGTATCGTCTTTCAACAGCACTTCGGCCAGATCCATGCCCTCGGCGATGCCGGGGGCGCGGAGCAACTCGGCCCCGTGAATGGTCCAGGCGGCGTGAGCCGCTTCCGGCTGAACCGGTAGCAACGGGGCAAAGCGCCAGAAGCCGCGTGCGACATGCGCTGCAAAGGGAGAGACCGCAAGCTCGCGCCGGATCGCCTCCAGGTCGTAGACCGCATCGAGGATGCCGTTCAGCCCGCAGTCGGGACAGACCCAGAACTGGTACTCGCGTTCGACTTCGCGGCCGCAGCACAAACAACGGTAGCCCAGCCAGTGCGGGTTGGCAGCTACCTCGGGCAGGGATCGGGCGCGCGCCACGATGGCCTACATCGTCAGGGCCATCAGGCCCTTGGCGGTGTGCAGGCGGTTCTCGGCCTCGTCCCAGACAACCGAGTGGGGGCCGTCGATCACGCCGTCGGTGACTTCGAGACCACGACTGGCCGGCAGCGGGTGCATGTAGATCGAATTCGGGTCGGCCAGCTTCATGCGCTCCTCGTTGCAGATCCAGCCCGGGTATTTCTCGATGTGCTGGACGGCCGCTGCCCGGTCGGGCTCGGTCACCAGACAGCCCCAGCTCTTGGGATAGACGATATGCGCGTCCTCGAACGCGGCGTCCATGTCGTCGACGACTTCGAATTTCGTACCCGATGCCTTCGCGTTGGCCTCGGCCTGGGCCATGATTTCCGGCTGGAGCTTGAACTCCGGCGGATGGGCCAGCGTGACATCCAGCCCGAAGCGCGTCATCAGCAAAATCTCCGAGTGGGGGACCGAGATCGGGCGTACGTAACTGGGCGCGTAGGTCCAGGAGACGACCATCTTGCGGCCACGAATCTCGTTCCGGAATTTCTCGCGGATGGTCATCAGGTCGGCGACGGCCTGGCATGGGTGATACAGGTCGCACTGCAGGTTGATCAGCGGCACTCGCGAAATCTCCGCCACGGCACGCATGAACTGGTTGCCCAGGCCCCAGTCACAATTCCGGATCGCGATGCCATGGCCCATGCGGCTCAGTACACGCGCGGTATCCTCGGCTGTTTCGCCGTGGCTGAGCTGCAGTTTGTCCGGCGAGAGAAAGTGGGCGTGGCCACCGAGTTGGGTCATACCCGCTTCCACGCTGTTGCGCGTGCGCGTGCTCTGTTCGTAGAACATCGTAAAGAGCGTCTTGTCGCGGAGCAGGGGGTGCGGCTCATCCCGGTAGAACTTGCGCTTCAGATCCCAGCTGGTTTCCAGAAGCAGCTCGATCTCTTCGGCGGTCCAGTCCTGGGTCGAAATGAAATGGCGTCCCTGCAGCGGCTTGCTCATCGCGGGTTCCTTTCGCTCTTGGAGTCGCAATCGCCGACACGCGGTGCGCGCCGGCGAATCGGGTTTCGTATCTGCATAGAATAGGGCCCGGTTCTCGCTCAGATCAAGGGGAACGAGTGCCGGGCCCTGATTTGTCGGGATCCACCGTCTCTAGCGGAACTGCGCCTTCAGGCCCGCCCAGGTCGTGCCCGGTGCGCTGACCGAATGGCAGTCATCCGTGTGATGGCCCAGACCGTCGAACGTGTCATTCGGGAAGAAGTCGTATTCGACGCAGGGATCGAACGGGTCGCTGACCGCATTGTCACCGTTACAGACGCCGATCATCCGGCGGATGGTCGTGTTCACGGTCGAGCCGCTGACGCAACTCCAGCCTGCTCCCGGGTCGTTGCCGACCTGGCCGATGTGATCCACCGGCTGGCCTCCGCCAACGAGTACGACGGCATCATCTCCGTTGAAGGACAGCGCGCCGCTGGTCAAATCGGTCACTCCCAGAATCGCGCTCGAGGCGGCCGGGTTGGCGACGACGAAGACTTCCTGTGCGGCCAGGGTGGAGTTGCCCAGAGAGATCACGGTCGGAGTCGTGGCGCCGTTGGCGTAGATCTCCAAACTGTAGTCGGCGAGCGTTACCGAGCCATCGGTGCCGTTGTAGATCTCGAGGGCCTTGTTGTACGAGGAACCCTCCACGTATTCGGAAAAAATCAGATCGGGCATCTGAGCCAGGGTCGGAGCCGCGATCAGTAGGGCGAGAACGGTAACCAGGAATTTCATCGAAACCTCCGGGGCGGGATCCACCGCAGGTTGCGGCAGACGGCACGGTGAATATGAGAACGTGTTGATTATATCAAAGGAACTTCCTATTTGCAAAAGAATACACCGCCATGAAACGGCACAAACGGAAACTCCCCTGAAATCAACCGGTTGCAAACCCGCAGAAGTGCCGTCCGCGAATCCGCAATCAACGCTTCTGCGCCGCAAGCATGCCCGGCAGCGCCGCGTAGAACGCACACGCGATCGGCAGGTCTGCCGCGGGCACCCACTCATCGGCCGAGTGAGCCTGGCTCTCGGGACCGGGACCAAAACCCAGGCAGGGAATGCCATGCACCCCGGTAATCGTCACACCGTTGGTGCTGAAGGTCCAACGCGAAATTTCGGGATCCTTCCCGACCACATCCCGGTAGGCCGAAGCGCCGGCCTGCACGACCGGATGCTCCTCCGGCAACGTCCAGGTCGGGTAGTATTTCTCCATCGGATAGACGAGCCCGGTCCAGGCTTCTTCCTCGTAGGTGAGCGTGAACACTTCGGCTTCGACGCCGGCTGTGCGCATCGCTTCGCGGACCTCGGCCAGCGCCGACTCCTTCGTCTCGCCGGCCGTCAAACGGCGGTCGATGTGGAACACGGCTTCGTCGGCGACGGCGCACAGGCTGGGGGCGCGGCCGTTCATCCACGAAATTGTGCAGGTGCCCTTGCCCAGGAACTCGTCGTCCTTCAACCGCTCGTTCAGCTGCTCGATGGCGGTGATCGCCGGGGCGATCTTGTAGATCGCATTCTCGCCCAGGTGCGGCATCGAGCCGTGGCAGGAAACTCCCTGAACACGAACGCGGATTTCCATGCGACCGCGGTGGCCGCGATGGATTCGCAGGCTGGTCGGTTCCGTGGAAACCACCAACTCGGGTTTCAGGATGCCCTCATTCAGCAGGTAGTGCCAACACAGGCCGTCACAATCCTCTTCCATGACCGAGCCGACCATCCAGATCGTCCAGTCTTCCAGGAGTTCCATCTCCTTCAGGATCGCCGCGGCGTGAATCATGCACGCCATGCCTGCCTTCTGATCGACGGCACCGCGGCCATAGATCAGGCCGTCCTCGATTTTTCCTTCAAACGGATCGCAGGTCCATTGCGCGGGGTCGCCCACGTCGACAGTGTCGATATGCGCATCGAAGGCCATCACCCGCGGGCCCTGGCCGATGCGGCCCAGGATGTTTCCCAGGCCGTCGATCTTCACTTCGTCGAAACCCTGGTTCTTCATCTCCTTCTCGAGAATGCGTACCACGCCTTCCTCGTTGCCGGAGGTCGAAGGCTGGGCGACGATCCGCCGCAGCAAGTCGATCATCTGCTCCTGCCGTTGCTCGGCTGCTTCGCGAATGCGCGTTCCCAGCGCGCCCGAGCCGCTCATTTCAACCCCATCGTGATCCAGATGCGGGCGGCGGTTTCCTGGAGTTTCAGAGCATCGACCGGCGCCTTGTCGCCATTGCTGTAACGACGCTGACCGTCCACGTACACGGCGTGAATATCCCAGGGATGGAAATCGAAGAGCAGATGGCCGAGCCAATTGTCGGCCGTCAGCGGCGTCTTCTGGAAATTCTCCAGGATCATGAAATCCGCGGGCGCGCCGGGGCGCAGGCTGCCGAAGGGCTCGCCGAAGGTCTCTCGCGCGAGGCGGAAGTTGCCCAGCCAGAAGCGCTCGGCCGCGGGGAAGGACAGCGGTCCGCGGCCACCCTCCCTGCCGCGGAAATAGGTCGTGCGCAACTCGCCCCACATATTGTCGTCCAGGCCGTCGGTACCGATGCCACAGTTGGCCGGGAAGCGATCGACCGGAGCGCGACCGACACCATTGTTCATGTTGGAACGGCCGCAGTGGATCAACCAGGCGCCCTTGTCCTCGAGCGTCTGCAGGTCGATCGGAGAAAGGTCCACACCGTGTGCGAAGATACTGCCCGGACGGACCAACCCGAACTCGACCAGACGATCCAGGGGGTCTTTCCAGCCGCGATCCTGACTCACTTCCCGGTCGGTGGTTCCCTCGGCCAGGTGGATGTGCAGGCCGGCATTGTTGCGGCTGCAGATCTCCGAAAGCAACTCGAGTGTGCGTTCCTCCAGCGTGAACGAGGCGTGCGCTCCGACCAGGCCGCGAAACCGGGCGACTCCCGACTTCGGTGCATCCGAAATTTTCTGCAGGTAGCGTTCGTTCTCTTCCAGGGCAATGTCGCGTTGTCCCTTGCCGCCGCGGTCGGTTGACTCGTAGCACAGGCAGCCGCGCAGGCCGATCTCCGAGATGCCCTTTTCCACCAGGTCCAGCGAGCCACCGACGCAGGCCAAACTGGCGTGATGATCGAAGATCAGGGTCGTGCCGCTGCGAATCGCGTCCCAGGCGCCGGCCAACGCGCTCAGGTACACAGCTTCGGCGTCCAATGCGCGGTCCAGGGGCCACCAGATCTCGGTCAGGATATCGGAGAAGGATTCCAAAGGGACCGCCGGCTGAGGCATCCCGGCTGCCAGGGAGGCATAGAGATGACCGTGTGCGTTCACGTTGCCGGGCATCAGGGTGGCACCGGCCAGGTCGATGATCTCGTCGCCCGGTTGCTCCGCCAGATCCTTGCCTCGTTCAACAACCCGATCGCCTTCGATGCGCAGATCGCAGCACTCGACGACGGGGTCCGGCCCGGCATCCAGTTCGCTGGGATAGTAGTCCAGCACGGTGCCGTTCTTCAGCAGCAATCCGTTCACGCGGTCCTTGGCTTTGGATTGGGATGGTCCCTGACTACTCACGGGGTTCCTCCGGGAATCGGTGCTTCATTGCAGCCTGCCATGTCGAATCGTGATCCGCCTGAAATTTAGCACAGGATGGGCGGGGAAGGAAATTCGCCGTGCCGCTGGGCTCAAAAAAAGACGGAAAAAAAGCCCGGACCGCGGGTGCGATCCGGGCCGTTCGATCCGCAGCCTTCTATTCGTCCGGCAGCAGTTCCTCCAGAGTCTTGAAAATATTGTTGATCGTGTAGTCCGTGACCACCCAGATCGTAGGCTCGCCACGCTCTCGCAACCAGGTGCCCGCCGGGTGATCGCCCTGTGTTTCACGGGCATTGCCGAATTCGAAGACGCGCTCACTGCCGTCCTCGAGAACGAGGGTTGCCGTCCGCAGGGCCGGCTCCAACCCGAAGGCGGCCAGATCGCCGTTCGGATCATCGACATCCACGGCACGAATGGCCGTCAAGGCCGACTGCACCGCATCGACTTTCGTCTTGGCCAGGGCCCGGTCACCCTGCGAGGCGGCTTTCCATTCCCAGGTCAAACGATCGACGGTCGGCTCGGCGCCCGTCGTGTCATCCTCCGCGGGAACGGTCATGGCGAAGTCCTTCACCAACTCGAGCCGCTTCCCGTCGGATTCGAGAACGATTTGGTCAATCGCCTTGAGGTCCTGCTTGGCCGCCTGCAGATCCGCGAAATGGATCGACTTCGGTCGGGCCGGACCATTGTAGAGACCCAGGTGCGTCAATACGCTCTCCTGCGTCAGGTAGACGGCGGGGGAGTCCGGAGATTTGACGAAGTTCCCGGGCAACCGCTCGGGAGAGTTGCCCACGTCCAGGGCCAACACCTCGTCACCGCCGGGACCGAAAGCCCGGATCCGGATCGACGAGTCGCTGTCCAGGCCGTAGTCGGCGATGACATCCTCGGCGTCGGACCGGAACTCGCCGGTCAAATTCGCCAGGTTGCGCAGCAGGGCATCGACGCGCGCGTCGCTGACCCTGGCCTGATACGCCGAAGCGACAACCCACCCGGTCGGTGTGGCCTGCAACTCGACCACATCCCCCTCCAGGCCATAGGCCACGGTGATGCGGCTGAGATTGTCCCGTGTCAACTCACCCGTGAGCACGGTCGTCATATTCGATCCGCCCGTGCTTTTGCTGTGATTGGACTTCTGCAGCCAGCTGACTCCCAGCAGGACAATCAGCACGACCACCAGCAGTACCAGATTTCTGGTCTTGATCATGTCGGTCCTCCTTTAGGCGCCGTGGCCGCGACGGGTCAGTTCCTGGCGATAGGTCGCCGCATTTTTGCGCCGGACACTGGCCCGTACGATGCCATAGATGGCGATCAGCACCGGTACCAGCAGCACTACGAAGATACGCCAGGCCAGCTTCTCGCCGTCCTGAGTCGGTCGGATCACGCGCTGCGTCAGCGTCTTCGAGCGAATCGAAAGCAGCTCGGTCGAACCGGCCAGGTAGTCCACGGCATTGAGCACCAGCAGCGCGTTCTGATGCGCGGCCAGAATGTTGTCGTCGAACATCTTGGCACTGCCGATAACGAACATCTTGGACGGCGCCGGATCCACGTCCGCGGGCGGGGCCTGCGGAGCGTCGCTTCCGGAATCCTCGGGGGCGGCGGTCGCCGGCCATTCGGGCACGGCGCGTCCGCTCCACAGATCGGGGAAGGTTCCCTCCAGCAGGACGGCCAGCGGTTGCGGGCCGATCATCTGCTTCTGGTTCGGGTCCAGCGCCGCGCCGGGTACCGGTCCTTCGCTCCAGGTTTCGGTCCAGGAATTCGGGCTCGACTCGATCAGGTTCGTTGCCTGCAGACCGTTGGACGCCAGGACGTCCGGGTTGTTGATCAGCGGCGTTCCCCACAGGAAGAACAGGGAGCCGATGCGGTTGACCAGCGGTGAGTCCTGGAACATCTGCCCCTCGGTGACGCGGATCTGGATCGGCAGCCGTACCGGTTCCCGCGTCTGCATGCGCATCCCGCCCAGGTTCACTTCGCGGGGCAGGTCGATCGTTTCCATACTCATGTCCAGGAAGTGATCGGTACCCAGGTCGACACCGAATCCGGCCAGCATCTCGTCCACCTGCGAGTCGACACTCTGGCCATTGACCTGCCAGCCGCCACGTTGTGCAGGCGCGTAGCCATACTCGTGTGCCTGAACGGCGAGGACCACGGGAAGCCCACCGCGCAATGCACGGTTGATTTCCCAGGTCTGGCGCTCGTTCAGCGGCGCCAGCGCCATGACGATCAGCGCATCGACATCGTCGGGAATCGGCGAGGCCTCGGTCAACTCGACCGGCACGGCCTCGTAGTGGCCCTGCTTCAGCAGTTCACTGATGCGGGTGAACTGATCCTGCGGCTCGGGCGGTTGCATGCCCTGCTGCAGATAGGCCATTGCCATCTGCTGGTCGACCTGCTTCTTGGGTCCGAAGACCGCCACCCGCGGTGTCCGGTCCCGGGTCAGGCGGTACACCGGGCCAATGATATCCTGCTCCAGGCCTGCCAGATTTTGCGGCAGCACCTGGTTGATGACCTCTTCGGGCTTGTCCTTGTAGGCGATGGTCAGTGCGCTCCAGACCAGCTTGATGCCCATCTCGTCTTTCTCGATGGATTGCACCTGGAACGGCTGGATCCCTTTCGCTCCGAGCGACTTCTGCATCTCCTCATCGTCCTGTGGATTGAAGACCGAGAATTGCAACATGCCGTCGGAGACCTGCTCGAAGTTGCGCAACTGCTCGGTGACGTCGCGCTCGAGATTGCGCAACTGCGTCGGCATCTTCTCCGAAGGGGTGATATACAGCTTCACCTGTACCGGCACCTTCAAGCCTTCGAGGATTTGAACGGCGGAATCCGAAAGCGTAAACAGTTGGTCGCTGGTCATATCCACGCGAGCGCCGCGCAGGTTGTCCAGCACCGAAACCAGGAAGAAGAGGATTGCCGCCAGGATGACAGCGGTCAGCGCGAAGGTGACGCGGAATTTTCTGCGATTGGTATTCATGCTAGTACTTCCTCCCTTCCAGCCAAAGCGTGTTGAGGGTCAGGAAGACGGCGGTCATCCCCAGGAAGTAGGTCAGCCCGCCCATCGAGATGACACCTCGCAGCATGTTCTCGTAGTGACTCGAGAGCCCGACGAAGTGCTGCAGAAAGGCGCCCAGGCCGGGGATCCAGCCATCGATCGTAGCGGCCACGCCGGGTACGCCGACGATGAAAACCACGAAACAGGCCATGATGCCCAGGATCACCGCCGAGATCTGGTCGCGCATCAGTCCGCTGGTGAAGGTTCCGATGCCCAGGTACAGGGCGCCCAGCAGCGCGGCCCCGATATAGCCGCTGACCATGGCGCCGAGATCCGGATTGCCCAGCACCGAGATCATGATCGGCAGCGGCAGGGTGCCGGCCAATGCGATCAGGTAGAAGGCGAAAGCGGCCAGGAACTTGCCCAGCATGACCTGGCCGGCCCCGATGGGAAGCGTCATCAGCAGTTCGAAGGTGCCCAACCGCTTGTCTTCGGCCCACAGTCTCATCGACACGGCGGGGATGAAGAAGATCAGGAAGATGGGCAGGTTACCCAGGAACGCGCGCAGGTCCGCCGTCCCGGTCAGGAAAAAGCCGGTCATGAACAGGCCGGAGTTCAACACCAGAAACGCGATGATGAAAATGTACGCGATCGGGCTGTTGAAGTAGGCGGCGAATTCACGCCGGAAGACGGTCAGTGCTCCATTCATTCCGAACATTTCATGCCACCCCCTTGCGGCTCTGCTCCTGTGAGCGGCGCGTCAGCGAGATAAAGGTGTCCTCGAGATTGTACGGGGACTCGTGCAGTTCCTTCAGTTGCCAGCCCTCTTTGCGGACCAGATCATTGATGCGGCGGGTCAGGTCCGCATCAAATGCGGCGCGGATCTCGAAGCGGCATTGGCCGTCCCCGGCTGCGAGCGGTTTCAATTCCTTCAGATCGCCCAGGTTGCGCAAGGCAGCTTCGACCATCTCCGACTCCGCCTGGACTCCGACGTACAGTCGGACTCCACCCATGGCGTCCTTGGAAAGTTCACCGACATTGCCGTCGGCGATGATTCTGCCCTCGTTGATGATCACCACGCGGTCGGTGACCGGGGCGACCTCCTGCAGGATGTGCGTAGAGAAGATGATCGTCTTGGAGCCGGCCAGTCGCTTGATCAGGTCGCGGATGCCGATGATCTGGAGCGGATCGAGGCCACTGGTGGGCTCATCCAGAATCAGGATATCCGGATCGTGGATCAGGGCCTGAGCCAGGCCGGTGCGCTGCTTGTAGCCCTTGGACAATTCACCGATCGTTTTGCGGTACTCGGTCAACAGACCACAGGCCTCGACACACCAGTCCAGCCGGTCGCGCAGGGCGTTGCCGCCGAGGCCGCGGGCCTTGCCGACGAAGGACAGGTACTCGTGAACATTCATGTCGGTGTACAAAGGCACGTTTTCCGGCAGATAGCCGATTTTGCCGCGGACTTCCAGCGGCTTCTCCAGGACGTCGATCCCATCCACCTCGACCGAGCCCGAATCCGGGGCCAGAAAGGTGGTGATGATCTTCATGGTCGTGCTCTTGCCGGCACCGTTGGGGCCCAGGAAACCGAGGATCTCTCCCCGTTCCAGCCGGAACGAAACGTCGTCGAGCGCGCGCATGGTCCCGAAGTTCTTGGTGATACCACGAACTTCGATCATCTCGCAGGACTCCTCAGGGGTTGAGTTTTCATCAAACGGATGTCACGTAAAGGTCGCGCAATCAGCGCCAACTGGCCTCAAATCGAAACTCCCCGGAAAAGTTCCGGGGAATCGCGAAATAATCCCTGTCGAATTCTGGCAGGAAATCGAAGTTAGCGCAAGAGCAGCATTTTGCGGGTGACGGCGGGAAATCCGGCCGCTTCCAGACGGGCCAGATACTGACCGCTGGATACGGCACGGCCCTGGCTGTCCAGGCCATCCCAGGTCGCCTGATGGACACCGGTGGGAAGGTTCTCGTGCAGCAGTTTGCGCACTCGGCGCCCCTTCAGGTCGAAGATGTCGATCCGTACCTCACCCGGACCGGAGGTCTCGAAATGGAGGATCGTGCGCGGATTGAATGGGTTGGGGCGGTTGGTCAGCTGGGGGACGGCGGCAGGCGCCGGGCCCTCGTCGACCGGAGTGAGATCTTCGCCGTACACGAGCGTTACCGGCAGGGTGTGTACGACCTGCGGATCGTTCGAGACGAAGAGGATCTGGCTCTGGTGGAAGCCTTCGAGCAGACCGCTCGGGTCGATCAGCACATCGCAACGGAGCGAGTCGCCGGGGGCAATGGCGGCAACGGGTGGTTCGACCGCCAGCCAGGGTGCGGCCGGCAGTACCTGGGACAGGATCAAGGGCAATTCGCCATCGTTGCAGATCCAGACGTTGCTTGCGCGTGCGGTCGGCACGTGATTCAGGGCCGCGTTGATGTTCACGAGGCCGGCGCCGCTGAAATTGTCGCGGCCGAAAGCGGCCGGGGCGGTCGTCACATCCGAGGCCGTACTCGACAGCGTCTCGTACAACTGCTCGACCGTCAACCAGGGTGCTTCGCCCAGCAGGATGGCTGCCGATCCGGCGACCAACGGACAAGCCATGCTGGTGCCGTCGTAGGCGACGTAGCCGTTGTTACCGCTGCAGCTGGTCACATTGGCTGCGGGGGCTGCGATGTCCGGCTTGTTCAGTCCGGCGGGGCCCGGATAGTCGCTGTAGGTCGTGCCCTGGTAGGGTGAGGTCTGAGCCCATTCGGTCGGGCCGTAGCTGGAGCCTTCCCATACCGTGGCGTCGGAATTCAGACCGCCGACGGCCAGTACGGCCGTCTCCCCTCCGGCCGGAGCCCAGGCCGCACTCGGACAGTCGCCGGGACTTGCGATATCGTGGGGCGCGCCAATGTGCCCGCCCCGGTTGTCACCATTGCCTGCGGCACAGATCCACGGGACATCCGCAGCCAATAGCATCTCGGCCGTGAAACGGTTCTGGGCGCGCAGTTCCTCGGACGGATTCGTCCAGCCGCCGCTGTAGGAGAACAGGTCTACGCCATGATCGAGTCCGAACTGCAGGGCTTCGTTCATGTCCGCCACGTAGCCCGGGACCGAGCGCAGAGCCATCAAGGTGGCCCCCGGCGCGGCGCCGGTCGAGGTGCCGCCGCTGCCGTCGCCGGCAATCAGGCCCGCGGTATGGGTGCCGTGGAACCAGGAGTCGCCGTCGTAGGGGTCATTGTCCTCGTCGACGGCGTCGAAGCCGTGGCTCGGCCAGGCAGCTCCGCCATCCCACATGCGACCGGCCAGATCGGGGTGGTCGTAGGCGATACCGGTATCCAGATGACCGACCAGAATCCCGGATCCATCGGCGCCCCGGGCCCAGGCGGCGTCCGCGCCGATCAGCGGCAGGTGCCAGGCGATTGCCTTGTCGACGAAGGTGTCGCTCTGCTCACCGGAAGTGGTGGGTCCGGCCAGGCGAGGCTGCGCGAACGGCTCGGAAACGGTTTGATCGAGCCACAGTCGGCCGACGTCCGGATGCCTGGCGAATTCTTCGATGCCCGCCACGGTCATCGTCGTTGCAATGGTCCCGGAGATCCACTGGGGCCGGGCCTCACCGGCATCGCCCCGGGCTGCGACGCGCTGCAGATCGTCCCGGAGCAACTGCCAGGAATTGTCGTTCTGGGCACGAGCGGCAGCCAGGAGTGCGGAGCGTCGCGTCGTGGGAGCAGCGCCCTGCAATGCCGCTCGGGCGGCCACCGGGTCCAGTCGCTGGGCCGGCACGATGATGACGTGCAGCCGCTGGGATTTCGCGGCGACATCCATCGCTTGCGCCAGTTCGGTGCCGATGCGCCAGTCGGTTCGCTCGTCGCGCAGTGGCGGATGGGAAATCAGTTGGATCGCTGCGGATTTCGGGGCGTCCGGGAGGATCGTTTCGACCAGTTGGCCGGGGTTCAGGCGCAGGCGCGCATCACCGGTGATCCAGCTCAAAGTACGCGTGCGCTGATTGTCCGTCTCGTCGTCCTCGGCGATCGCGTCACCCGCGTCGATTGACACGGTCAGCGTATGGATACCGGCCGGGACGGTGATCTCATAGTCCTCGACCGAGAGGTAGGTGCCCGTGGGCAGGCCGGAAACGTTCCAGGCGCCGATCGGGGAGCCATCGCGCAGCAGATGAACCTGGAATTCGTCGGTCACATCGACCAGTCCGTCGTTCAGCAGGGCGAAGGAAACGTAGGCGGCCCGGTCGGCGGCCAGGATCCCGTCGCTGCGCTCGCCACGGATCATCGAGGCGACCAGCGAATCGCCCCAGCCATCGGGTGCGTAGGGAGCCAGGTTGGCGGTCAGATCCCGCTCGCTGGTGTATACGTTCAAACCCTGGGTGGGGTAGTCTCGACGGTCGATCCACACCGCCTGCAACTGTCCCGTCGTGGAAGCCAGGCCTGCGCACGAGCGGTACATGGGTTCGACCGTCGCCCGGTCGCTGACGATCTCGACGTTGCCCATGAAATCAGTATGCCCGTAGCCCGACCCCAGGCGCGCCGCGAGTTGGAATTCATCCCCTCCGGCAGGGGCATCCAGCCACAGGCAGCCGACCACGCCATTGCGGGTAAACACACTCGGACCGACGCTTTCGTATTCGTCGGCCGCCATGCCGATCGGGCCGAAGAACGAGGTGCCCGCATCCCAGCTGTAGTTGTAGATGATGTCGCCATCGGTCGTCAGACCGTCCGTGAAGTCGTGCTGGTAGACCAGAAAGACGTCATCTCCCTGGCAGGCAATATCCGGAAAACCACAATTGTTCTCGGTCCAGCCCGTCAGCAGGCCGGGCGTGGCGAACCCACCCGAGTAGTTGTCGGTGGCAATCAGGATCTCGGTCTGGCCGGTTTCCAGATCGACCTCGGCATTGACCAGATGCACCGTACCGCCGTTCATCGCGACCACGGGCCACAGGTCCTCATACCCGTCCGGCAGGAAGTAGTCGTAGTTCAGGCTCAGCCCACCGTTGGTCGAGTGCAGGAACAGGATCGTCCACTCGTAGGCCATATAATCGTAGTTGATGGTCTGCCAATCGACCGCAATGAAAACCTTCGCGAAATCGCCCGAGCCGCTGACGGCCAGGGAGGGGATGGCCAGAGGCTCCCCGACCAGGAATTGGAACACATGGGTCCAGGCGTCCGCGTTGTCCGGAGCGCTGGATCGCGCACGCATCAGCGAACCATCCGCCCGCACCCACACCACGTGCAGGTAGCCGGCACCGTCGATCGCGATATCCGGATGGTACTCGTCCAGGCTGGAGGAAGGCATCTCGCGAACGGTCCAGCTGGCGCCGCCGTCCGTACTGTGGGCGATATGGATATCCCGATCCGTGCCGCCCAGATCGGTCGCCGCGAATACCGCGAACAGACTGCCGGTCGCGGGATTCTCCGCCAGCGCCAGATGTTCGTCGTTCATGTTGGTCGGATTGGCGAGTAGCCGGTCCGCGGACCAGGGGAGATCCTTTTGCGGGGCGGAGCTTCCCGGGGCAAGGGCCGCGGCGCGCCGGCCGGCGGTTTCCTGCTGCAGACGGCGTAGTAGCATCGGGTCCTTCAATTCAGCCAGCCGCGTCTTCTGCGCGTCATCCAGAGCCAAGGCGGGCACTGCGGGGTCCTGCGGGTCCCAGGCGAGATCCCGAAAGGGCATTTCGGCCCTCTGCGGATCCCCGTGCTGCGAAAAAAGTGTACGTTGCCGGTCGAGAGTCGGTACCCGGGAGGGGGGCTGAGCGAAGGTGCGGCATCGTACCGGATCTCCTGCGCGCGCCGGCAGGACGAGGGCCATCGCCAGTGCGACCCACGTGATCGCGAGGACCGGTGCGGGTCGGCGCAAGCGTCGAAAGGACCTGGATCGCAGCATGCAATTCTCCCTGGACAGTTCCCCCTGCGTGCAAAGCAGACGTCGAATAAAATTGACGTATAGATAGATAATATCAGAAAAGCGCAAGATCGTCTATTGTAAAAAGCGCAAAAATGAATCAAAAAGACAAATCACGGGTTGGAGTCGATCGGGTAGATTTCCTGGTACTTCGCCGACCATTCCGAGGTTTTCTGCAAATACGCGTCGGGCGCCAGCGGAGTATAGTCCTGGTACGAATAGCCCTCGAACTGCTTCGGCACCGCCGGTTCGATCTGGGTTCCCTCATGCCACTCATTGAAGGAGGTCACGCCGATCATCGGGGCCTCGGTCGCCACAGCAGCGGCGAACATCCGGTCGAAGTAGGCACCCGCTTCGCGATCCCGGGTCGTAGCGGCATTCCAGGGCCGAATCCGCGTATCGAGATACCCGGGGCCGACACAAGGCACGATCAGCAGCTTGTGGTCGCGTGCGTATTGAGCCAGTCCCAACCAGTTCGCGGCGGTGGAGCCATAGGTGAAACCATCGGCTGCGAAATAGGTGTAAAATCCATCGAATCCGCTCTCGACAAAGAATTGGCGCTCATCCCGTTTTACCCACAGGCCGATCATCACCGCGTCCCATTCGGTGTTACGGATCGTGATCTCCCCGTTGGGCTGCAGCAGACGCGCCCATTCCTGGAAGGGCGTCAGGTAGGAGTCGTAGACATAGACGATGGGTAGGCCTTCCCATCGAGCGCAGGCCGGGTGGGCGCCGTACCGACCGATCAGATAACGGAGCGCCTCGCGCGTGGTTTCGGCATTGCGGCCGGCGAACGGCTCGAGGTGAAATGCGACCTGCAGGCCGTGGCGCGCGGCACCGTCCAGCAGGGCGGGCAACTGCCGGTCCTCGAAGCTGTCCGGTCCCCACCAGCTGGCGACGATCACACCGGTGCCCGCGCGGCGCATCATTTTCAGGTGCTTTTCCAGGATCTCGGGATCATTCGAACTGTACTCGCCCAATTCGGGGTAGAAGTTCGCTCCGATGTCGCCGTGGCCGGGATATCCAGGCGCCTCGTTCCGGCCCATGATGCGATGATTCCAATGGGCCAGCTCGCCATCGGTTTCCTCGTTGGCGTACCAACCATAGTAGAAGATGTGCAACCGCGGATTCGCCGGCGGCTCGGAATCACAACCGGTCAAAACCAGCAGACCCAGCAGGAGTGTGAGGCTCGAGATGCGCATGGTATTCCTTTCATTGCCTGAACGGTAGTCGGGGAGCCGGACGGAAACAAGAGTCAACCCCGATCCGGGACATTCACGTCCTCTTTTGACAATCGGCCGCTCGGGGGCTATCAATCTCCCAGGGGCAAAGTAGGTGATAGTTCGATCGTCGTTTGGCTCTCGCGCGACTCGGCGAAGGCGGGCGGTCTGCGAATCGGAGGAATCCCATGGGGCGACAGTGGCGACTGGTGGGTCTGTTGATCCTGATCCTTGCGGGTTGCAGTGATGAGGATGCGACGACGACGATACCTGTGATCGCGCCCCAAGGAGAAGAGGGCGAGCTCGTCCTGATTCCCGCCGGAAATTTTATGATGGGATCGCCCGAATCGGAGATCGGTCACCTGGGCGATGAAGCTCAGCATCCGGTCCGGTTGACCCACGATTTTTTCCTGTATTCCACCGAAGTGACCAATCGCGAATACGCTGAGCTGGCGCAATGGGCGCTGGAGAACGGATACTGCGCAGTGGTGGGAACGCGCCTGTACGATCGCCTGGATGGTTCGACGCTGGAACTGCTGGACATGGACGATGACGAGGATTGTGAGGTCTCGTTCGACGGCACCCGTTTCGTGATCGACACCGGATTCGAGTTTCATCCGGTCAAGGAAGTCCGCTGGTTCGGCGCCGCGGCCTACTGTGATTGGCTCAGTCTGCGGGAAGATTTGCCGCGGGCCTACGATCACACGGATCCGACGAATTGGACCTGCGGCGATGGCGCGCCCTATGCGGCAGCAGGCTACCGGCTGCCGACCGAGGCGGAGTGGGAATACGCTTGCCGTGGAGGCACCAGCACTCCGTTTGTCGGGGGTGATATCAGCGAAATCGCCTGTGGCAATGAGCCCTCGCTCGTCAACCTCGGCTGGTATTGTGGCAACGCCGGCGGTTGGACCCATCCGGTGGGAATGTTGGATTCCAATGCGTTCGGCCTGTACGACATGCATGGCAATCTTTGGGAGTGGACCAATGATTGGTATGACAACGAATACTCGGACGAGGAGGTCGACCCCATGGGCCCACCGCCCGGGTGGTACAAGACGCTGCGGGGCGGGGGATGGAGCGACCTGGCCCGGCGGTGCCGCTCCGCCTCGCGACTGAACCCGAGTCCGCACAAGGGCATCGATGGCCGGCACGGCTTCCGATTCGCCATTTCCGCGGGTCAGGTCGACCATGCGACCACCGACGGATTGATTCTACACTAGGTTTTCGAATCACCGTTGGACCCGAAACCTGCTATCAAATATTTAACAGGGAACCCTGCCGGAAGGCTGAAGTCCTTCTCAATTCGTGGGAAATAGCGATTTGTTTCTTCCGTTGTTCTCCGCTCACGATTTAAAGGTTGGAGAAACAACGAAACAAGATAAAAGTTTAACAGGTTGACTGGCAAGCTGTTGTGAATAAGCGATATCATCTCTCATTTGCAAAACCGCCCGCCGTGAGATCCATTCCCCGCAAATGCCACAATTCGGTCACAAAATGTTCTTTCGAAAACCTATGTAGCCGATAGGGTATAAGCTGTGAGCCGCAGCAGGAGGAGTGCGGTTCGCGAGTTGAATCCCGCGAAAGTCACCGAAAGGAAGATCATGAAACTCTCAAAAGCCCTTCTCATGCTACTTTTGTTGCTGGGTGCAGTCATATTGATGAGCGGCTGTTCTGACGATGATGATCCCGTCGTGGTGGACGAAGATCCTCCCGCGCTGGCTTTCGCTGGTTCCGACGTCTGCGGAACCTGCCACGCCGATACGCATGACCAGTGGTTCCACTCCGGACATCCCTACAAACTGACGAAGATCGAGGGCAATACCGCACCGACCGCGGATTTCCCGGATCCGTCGGCCTTTGCGAACGCACCGGCCAGTCCGCCGGCCGGTACGCAGTGGAGTGATTTCTCGTATACGATCGGTGGTTTCGGCTGGAAGATGCGTTGGATCCAGAACGATGGCTACATCTACACGCCCGCTACCGGTGAGAACCAGTGGAATTTCGAGAGCGAAAGCTTCGCCAATTACCACGCCGGGGAAACGAAGCCCTACAATTGCGGCTCCTGTCATACGACGGGCTGGGTCGACTCGGATGACGGGAATGCGGCCAACAACGAAGACGGCATGGAAGGCTTCCTGGGCACCATGTTCGCTGGCGGCGTCCACTGCGAGAAATGCCACGGCATGGGCTCCCAGCACGCCTTCAAGCCGACTGCCTACGATATGACCGTCGACAACTCGTCCTATTTCTGCGGCAAGTGCCACACCCGTGGCGGCGACAACGGCATCACTCCGGGAGAGGCCGTCATCGAGGCCAGTGGTGGATTCATCAAGCATCATGAGCAGTACGACGAATGGTACCATTCGGGCCACAACTCGGAACACGGGCCGGGTTGCAACGATTGTCACAACCCGCATGCCTCGGTGGTATTCGATGCGTCGACCCCCGGCGAGGGTGTCAGTACGACGGTCACTTGCGCCAGCTGTCACGTGGACGGCGCATTTGCCAATATCGCTTCGACGACCCACGGCCATGGCGCGACCTGTGTCGACTGCCACATGCCGCAGGCATCGAAGAGCGCGTACGCTTCGAACATCTACAACGGTGATGTCTCGACGCATTTGTGGACGATCAACACTTCCGTCAACGGTATGGCCGACATGTTCAATGGAGATGGTACGGCGGTAGCCCTGGACGGCTCCAGCATGGGTGCCATCACGCTGGACTTCGCCTGCTACGGTTGCCACAAGGATCCGGATGGTGTCGGGGGAACCGGCTCCACGAAGACCCTCGAGGAACTGGCTGCTCGCGCGGCGACGATCCACACCTACACCACCAAGAATATTGCTCTGAAGTAGCTGCGCCAGTGAACGCAGAGGGGCCGCGGATGATCCGCGGCCCCTGTTTTTTTGTTGTTTCACCGCAATGCCGGTTCGATGCCGGAAGAGCCCGCCATCGCACACCCCGGCTCCCGGTCTACCGATCGCGGGGTGATCCGTCGCTAACGGTACAGGCTCTTGACCGTTCCCCAGGATGCCTCGTCGGTGGGCAAATGGGGATCGGTGTTGTTGATCGCTGCGCAAATGCCTGGGCGACCAGCCAAGGAATCCCAGAAGGTGGTCTGGATCGCCAGCGCCTTGCGGTCTACCCAGACGACGGGGCCGACCCAGGTGTCGATCGTGTTGGGCTCGGTTCCGTGCAATGTGAAAGCGATCGGGTCGGAGTCGAGAACCAGGACCTGGATCTCCGCCAGGACCGTCGCCGCAGTGGTTGCCCAGGGCACTCCCAACTGTTGGACGACCGTGCCGACCGTGCTGACGTCGAGCAAAGGCTTGGGACCCCGGAGTTCCTGTCCCGCGACCATTTGACTGCCCTCGATCTCATACGCGAATTCGTACCCCTCGAGCGTGGTAAAGTCGGGATTGGTCAGGATCACATAGGCCGGCACCACCTGAAAGGGCGTCGCCTGAACCTCGAAGGTGTCCGCGCTGGTGTCGAAAAAGATGCTCATGCGGTTCGTGCTGGGATCGACGACCGCACCGGCCGCACTGGCCAGTACGAAAATCAGAATACAGGTTGGGATCAGAATTTTCATGGCGGTATCTCCGGTCAGGGTCCACTGGCGCAACTGGGGACGTCCCCCGGCAACGGGGCCGACACGACCATAGATATACATCAAAGTGGGGGCAACGCAAACTCCGGGCCGATCGCGGCGGAGGCTCTCGCAGGGAGAGGGTTCGGCGGCCGCTGGCAGGGATCGGTCGTTGCCCGCCCGCCTGCGGCGGCATATCATGACCGTTACGATTCGACCCTCCGAAAGGTAGAGTATGCCGCGCCCCGAAAAACCACATCGCGTCGAACCGAAGTTGTACGAGTACGAATTGCCCGGCGGTTGGGTCGTGTGGGCCGGTCGTGGGGATCAGGACAATGACATCCTTTCGCTCAAGCTGGCCAAGCCGAACGACTGGTGGTTCCATGTGCGCGGCATTCCGGGCAGTCATGTGATCCTGCGGGTGCCGCAAGGGCGGGAGCCGGACAATGCCACCATCAAGGCGGCCGCCGCGATCGCTGCTTTTCATAGCAAGAAGCGCGAGGCCAAGCAGGTGGGAGTGTCCGCCACCCGCGCTCGATTCGTCACCAAACCGCGCGGCGCGAAAGCCGGCACCGTCGAAATTCGCAAGGAAAAGGTGCTGAAGGTGCGCCCGGCCGTTCCCGAATAGCTCGAAACGAGGCAACATGGACACGACGGCGATTACGAACTGGCTCGAATTGCATCTGGTGGTCAGTTGGCAGCGACAGGCCTTCATCCTGGGTGGGGCGCTGTTGCTGATCCTGCTGCTGCGCGTCATCGTGTTTCCGATCCTGCGCCGTCTGACGACCGGGACGGGCTCGAATCTGGATGACGAGATTCTCGACCAACTGCGACCGACCGTATTCCTGACGGTTTTTCTGGTGGCACTGCAGGCGGTCCTGGCCGACCTGATCGTCGACGAACGCTACGATGACTGGATGCGCGCGGCGATCACGACCTGGCTGGTCGTGGCCTGGGGGCGCACGGCGTTGCGCATCGGAGGGCTGCTCTTCGAGCGTTTCAGTCGCAATGCCGACCGGATGAAGTGGATCGAGCCACGTACCCTGCCGCTGATCCAGTTCACCTACAAGGTCGTCATCTTCGCGACGATGTCCTGGTCCGTGCTCGCGGTATGGCACATCAACCTGACCGGCTGGTTGGCCAGCGCGGGCGTGATGGGCATCGCCGTGGGTTTTGCGGCGAAGGATACGCTGGCAAACTTCATTTCCGGCATCTTCATCCTCGTCGACGCGCCCTACAGTGTGGGGGAGTACATTGTGATCGATGGCGTCACGCGCGGCGAGGTCACGGACATCGGCATGCGCTCGACCCGCATCCTGACCCGCGACAATGTCGAGGTCACGGTACCCAATGCGGTGATCGGCAACGCCAAGATCATCAATGAAAGCAGCGGTCCGTCGCCCCTGATGCGCGTGCGGGTGAATTGTTCGGTCGCCTACGGCAGCGATGTCGAAGAGGTCAAGAGGATCCTGTTGGGCTGCTGCTCCGATATTCCACACGTGACGGCCCAGAAGGATCCATCGGTGCGTTTCGTGCTGATGGGGCCCAGCAGTCTGGATTTCCAGGTACGAGTCTACGTCGAACAGCCGGCGTTTCGCGGCCGGGTGATCGATCTGCTCAATACGCGGATCTACCAGGCGTTGACCGAGGCCGGTGTGAAGATTCCGTTCCCGCAGCAGGATCTGTACATCAAGGAGTGGCCGGACGGTGTGCCCGCCCGGCCGATGCCCGCTCCGCACGGTGAGGCGTGAATCCGCTGCACCTTCTGCTGCTGTTTGGCGTCGGCACGATCGCCGGGGTATTGAACGTGATCGCTGGGGGCGGATCCTTGCTCACGCTGCCGGTGCTGCTGTTTCTGGGGCTGCCCGCGGCGATGGCCAATGGCACCAATCGCATCGCCCTGCTGGCTCAGAATGTGGTGGCGGTCGGCGAGTTTCAGCGGAGGCGGGTCCTGCCGTGGAAGCTGGCCCTGCTGTGCGTCCCTTCGGCGATGTTGGGGGCGGTCCTGGGTGCCCGGGTGGCGATCTCGATCAGCGATTCCCTATTTCGCACACTCCTCGGTGGGGTGATGATCCTGGTCTGCGGCGTGATGATTCTCGACCCGGCGCGTCGCCTGAAGCTGGATCCGCGACGGATCTCCCGGACGCGCGGCGCGCTGCTGGTGATCAGTTTTTTCGGGGTCGGCATCTACGGAGGTCTCATCCAGGCGGGAGTCGGTTTTTTGATGATGACCGTACTGCTTCTGCAGGGGATGGATCTGGTCCGTATCAACGCCGTGAAGGTATTTGTGGTCCTGTTCTATACGGTCACGGCATTGATCATTTTTGTGGGACATGGCCAGGTCGATTGGGGACTCGGGATCGGCCTGGCTGCGGGAAATGCGTTCGGCGGATGGCTGGGCACGCGACTCTCGATCCACCGTGGACATGCCTGGATTCGTCGTTTCGTGCTGTTCGTGGTGCTCGCTTTCGCCCTGCGCCTGATTCTGCAATCGACATCTGCACAACTCCCTATCTCCTAGCCTTTTTTACAGTTGTGTCACGAAAAAGTTATAAATAAGACAAATTTTCTCACATTCAAGCTGGATCGCAACCGGTTGATTGTGATAAAATCCTTTCCGAAACCCTCGAAAAATGGCCTGACATCCTGCCATTCCTCTCGCCCCGGCCTCTTCGGGGGATTCGTCCGTTTGAACGGTATCCATTCCCTCGCCGAATTGGAGACACCATGACGCATTTCCGCAAGACTTCCATTTTTTTACTCATCCTGGTGCTGGTGGCATCAGTGGCCTGGGCCGCCGAAGACGCGCCGGAGGCCAAGAGCGCTTCGGGCTCGGGGCTGCAGGTTTTTGCGCCTGTACAGGGCGGTTTCACGAAAACCTCGATTGTCGAGCTGCCCTACGCGCCGAATCGTCTACTGGTCCAGTTCAAGGCGGACGCGATCAACAAGTCCATGGGCCTGAATATCGGTATGGAGCGCGGGACGCAAGTGCGCGATCAGGTGACGGGGATCCCGTCCATCGACGATATGGCCGAAGAGGCGGGCGTCATCAGCATCGAGCGCCCGTTCATTCGCCTCAAGAATGCCGAGAAGGCGCAGATCACGGGAACCGATCGCTGGTACATGTACCACTTCGAGGGCGTGAAGGATCTGCAGGATCTGGCCACGCGCTTTGCCAGCGACAAGTCCGTGCAGGCGGTTTCGCTGGACTGGAAAGCCTACCCGGCCGCCATTCCCAACGATCCACTGCATCCGGACCATTGGGGTCACAACAACACCGCCCAGTTGGTCAGTTACGACTGGTCCACCTATTCCCACACCGGACCGACCGTCGGTACCGTCGGCTTTGATGCCAACGCGCAGGGCGCCTGGGACGTGACCTACGGCAACTCCGGCGTCGTGATCGCCATCATCGACAGCGGAGTGAACGCCGGCCATCCGGACCTGCGCCAGGTCACGGGGTACGACTACGGTGACAACGACAGCAATCCGGATGATGACAGCTCGGATCCCGGACACGGTACCGCCTGCGCGGGTGTGGCTGCGGCCATGGCCAACAACGGTCTGGGCACCTCGGGAATCGCCGGCGGCGCCAGCATCATGCCGCTGAAGGTCGCCGACAGCGCCGGTTCGATGTACTTCTCGTCGATCCAGAACGCTCTGTACCACGCGGCCGACAACGGTGCGGACGTCATTTCGATGAGCCTTGGTGCCGCGATCTCGAGTGATTCGGCTACCGACTCGGCTATCCTGTACGCCTACAACGCCGGCTGTGTGATCCTGGCGGCTACCGGTAACGAGAATGCCTCGACGATCAGTTATCCGGCGATCAACAGCTATGTGATCGGCGTCGGCGCGGCCTCGCCCTGTGGCGAGCGCAAGCGCTCCTCGAGCAGCAGCGCCGAGGTCAATCCCGGCGTGAACACCGATCCGAACGGCTACACCTGCGACGGAGAGCGCTGGTGGGGCTCGAACTACGGTACGACGGTTGCTGACGGCGCCGGTGCCGTGGACATCATCGCGCCGACCATTCTGCCCACGACCGACATCCAGGGCAGTGGCGGCTACGACTCCGGCGACTATTCGATGTGGTTCAACGGTACGAGTTGCGCCACTCCGTACGCGGCCGGCGTCTGTGCCCTGATCAAGACCGTGAACCCGACCTGGACTCCGGCACAGGTCCGTGACCAGCTGGTGAATACGGCACAGGACGTGACCAGCGTCGAGTCCGGTGCCGGCTGGGATCGCTATGCCGGCTACGGGATGGTCGACGCCGAGGCGGCTGTCGGCGGCGGCACCCCCCCGACCGATCCTCCGGTCGCGGCCTTCATCGGAAATCCGACCAGCGGTACTGCGCCGCTGTCGGTTGGCTTCACCGACCAGTCCTCGGCCAACCCGACGAGCTGGAATTGGAACTTCGGAGATGGCGCCACCTCGACGGCCCAGAATCCGAGCCACACCTACTCCACAGCGGGCAACTATACCGTCTCGCTGACGGCGACCAATGCCTACGGTTCCGATACGCTGACCAAGACCAGCTATATTTCGGTGACCGACCCGGCGGATATCTACGCCACACCGCCCTACTCCATGGGCTTCGAGGGCGGCGCGGTCGACCAGTACTGGACCCTGTACGAGGGCACCGAGGGTCGCATCCAGATCACCACCGCCTACACGCCGCACACCGGCAGCTACCATATGGTGATGGACGATCACACCAACGGCGGCAGCTACAGTCAGAACGAGGCGTGGATGCAGTTGAATCTGGCCGGCCAAAGCCAGGTCGATCTGGCTTTCTGGTGGAAAGACTTCTCGGACGAGACCCACACCCAGGATGGTGTGTACTTCTCCGACAACGGTGGTGCCAGCTTCGTGAAGGTTCTGGACCTGAACGGTGGCAGCTACACGAACAACGTGTGGAATGAATTCACGTTGGATCTGGACGCCGAAGCGGCCGCGGCGGGTCTGAGCCTGACCGGTACCTTCGTCGTGAAGTTCCAGCAGTACGACAACTACTCGGCCACGACCGACGGCATGGCTTTCGACGACATCGCCGTCACGCTGGGCGCGGCCGGCTTCCCGCCGGTGGCGGCCTTCAGTGGCACGCCCACCAGCGGCGACTCGCCGCTGAATGTGCAGTTCACCGACGCTTCGACCGAGAATCCGACCGCCTGGAGCTGGAGCTTCGGCGACGGCGGTACCTCGACGGTGCAGAACCCGAGTCACACCTACAATGCGGCCGGTACCTACTCCGTCACCCTGACCGCCTCGAACGCGTTCGGTTCGGACGGCATGACGAAGACGAACTATATCACCGTGACGCAGCCGGGCGTGGTTCCCACCGCCAACTTCACCGGTACTCCGACGGCGGGCGATTTCCCGCTGCTGGTCCAGTTCACCGACACCTCTTCGGACAACCCGACGAGCTGGAGCTGGAGTTTCGGTGACGGTGGTACCTCGACGGCTCAGAACCCGAGTCATACCTACAGTGCGGCCGGCGTCTATACGGTCACGCTGACGGCGACCAATGCCTACGGTTCGGATGGAAACACCAAGGTCGACTACATTACCGTGACCGATCCGGGCGGCACCGGCGGCGTCTGGGAGACCATTACCTACGACGATTTCGAAGCCGGCTGGGGAACCTATAGTGATGGCGGTGGCGATTGTTCGCGTTATACCGGCGGCACCTACGCCTACGGCGGCAACGCAGCTTTGGATATCCAGGACAACTCCGGGACCAAGTCGTCCTTCTTCCACACCAACGGCTACAATGTGAGCGGTTACGTGGATCTCGAGGTCGAGTTCAAGTTCATCGCCATCTCGATGGACCGCACCGGAGAGGACTTCTGGGTCCAGTACTATGATGGTTCAGCATGGAACACCGTGGCCATCTTCGACAAGGGTGTCGACTTCGACAACGGCGTCTTCTACACGGCGACGGTGACGATTCCGACGGCTTCCTACAACTATCCGACCAACGCGAAGTTGCGCTTCATGTGCGACGCGAGCGGCAATCGGGACGATGTCTACATCGACAACATCGAGTTCCGCGGTCTGACGGCCGGAGGCGCAGGCAGTGACTTCGTGCAAAGCGATGAACGCGTCGTGCCTCAGGTAGTGTCCCTCGACGGAAACTACCCGAACCCGTTCAATCCCATGACCAACATCGAGTTCTCCCTGCCGCGCGAGATGCCCGTCAATTTGACGGTCTACAACGTGAGGGGGCAGGCGGTCGAGGTGCTGGTCGACGGGAGTCTGCCTGCCGGTCCGCAGAGCATTCTGTGGAACGCGCTGGATCGGCCGAGTGGTGTGTACTTCTACCGACTCGTGACGCCGACCTTCAGCGAGACCCGTAAAATGGTGATGTTGAAGTAGACGGAACGGCCGCAAGGCAGAGGCCCCGGACCTTGGTCCGGGGCCTTTTTTCGTGGATTCAGAAACGAATCGAAAGGCAGGTCAGTCCGCCGTCCATTTTGCGAAACTCGCTGGTATTCAGGATATGCACCGGGCGGCCCCACTTCTCGAGCAACGAACGGGTTCCGGGATAGCCCGAGGGCATCAACAGGCGGTCATTGACCAGGAGCGTGTTGCAGGCGTATTGCTCGCCGTCGGGAACGACGAGAGTCTCGAAATCCGCCAACTCGATCCGGTCGGCGAATTCGGCGGTGAGCAGCAGCCGGCCGTCGCCGACGTGGTTGACACTGGACTTGAAGTGCAGACCCGCGTCGACCGGTACGATGGTGGTGGTATATTCGAGTCGCGAGAGGATCGCCGCCAGCTGGGCCGCGCCGGCGTCATTGGTGCGATCGCTGCGCCCGATCAGGAAGTGGCGACCGACCTGCAGGACATCGCCTCCGTCGAGCGTGCCGGGGGGCTCGATCTGAACCGTCGGTCGGTACTGGCCCAGCGTGGGAGCGAGATATCGCGCCTCCTCGCGTCGACTGAGGGCACCGGGCCGCGAGATGACCGCCACTTCGGGCACGACCACGGCCGCGTCCTCGACGAAATGCCCATCGGGAAACTGCTCGAGCGGGTCCAGGACCGTGACGACCAGCCCGCATTGCTGCAGCGCCTGCACGTAGAGCGCGAATTGCCAGTGAGCCTGATCCGGGTCGGGAGCGCCCAGGTGCGCTGTCGTCAATCCATCGCCGAGGCTGTTCGCGGGACGGCGGACGATCGCCTGGCTGAATCGGGGGTTCAGTGAGTTTCGGTCCTGCGGTGGCATCGTTTTCCTCCTGCCGGGCGAACGAATGAGGACTCGTCCGCATTTCCTAGGATCCGGTGGAGACTAGGGCCACCGGGAAATCCTGGCCAGCACGGAGTTCTCCTCGCCCGGCCCCGGGGAATCCAGCGAGAAAGCAAGTGCAGCCAGCTGGCGGCGCAGCAGGAGCGTCGCCGCCCCACCGGCGATGATGTTGCTGATGGCCGCGGCCCAGAAAATTCCCTCCAGGCCGATCCACTGCGACCCCAACCAGGCCAAGGGAATCGTCAGACAGAACATCGGAATCAGACTGAGCAAAGCCGAGGCGCGTGGCTGTAACATTGCATTCAAGGCAGAGCCGGTGATCGCCGCGACGGCCGAGGGGCCGGCGCCGATCGGCACGATGCGGAGGTAGCGTACCGACGTGGCGACGACTTCGGGGTCCTGGTTGAAAGCCTGGGCAATCCACGAAGCGAGGGAACCGACCACGGCCCAGGCGAGCAGTCCATAGACGAGCCCGAAACCACTGGACAGCCAGGCCGCACGATGGACGCGGCGCCACAGACGGGCTCCGAGATTCTGCCCGATGAACGGCGCCAGAGCGGCGCTCAGTGCCATGATCACCGAGAAAACGAACATCCCCACCCGCGACCCCACGCCGTATGCTGCCACTCCGGCCGTACCGTACACGGCGATCATCCTGGTCAGTATTCCCAGTCCGATGGGCATGGACATTCGCGTTGCGGCGGCCGGCAGGCCGATATGAAGAATCCTGCGCCAGCTCTCGAGAAGGGTGTGCGCCGTCATTCCCTGCCTCGTCAGGAGGCGCTCCCGTACGCCGAGCACATAGAGGGCCGCGATCAGTGTGGTCGCGCGCGCAACCGCGGTGGCCAGGGCGGCGCCGCGGATTCCCAACTCGGGAAAGGGGCCGAGCCCGAAGATGAGTAGCGGATCGAGGATCAGATTCGTGCCGGCCGCGACCATCATGATCAGACTCGGTGTGCGGGTATCCCCGGTGCCGCGGATCGCGGAGTTGCCCGTCATCGGGATCACGACCAGACCCACCGTCGCATACCAGATCTGCATGTAGTCTCGCGCCAGAGCCAACTGCGCGGCATCGGCGCCCAGCATCCGAAAGAGGGGATCGATCGTCGCCAGTCCCATCAACGCGAACGCGACCACCAGGAGGACAGCCAGCGACAGGCTGTCCGTGGTCAGGCGCTGCACCCGAAGCCGGTCGCCCTGGCCGATTGCATTGGAGACCACCGCCGAAACACCCACGCCCAAACCCAGCGCCAGGCTGCCCAGCGTCGTGACGACCGGGAAGGTGAAGGTAATCGCCGCCAAGGCATCGGTGGAGTAGCGCCCGAGGAAGAAAGTGTCGATCAGGTTGAAGGCCATGATCGAGACGATACCGACCATCATCGGAATCGTCATGCGCACGAGATGGGCACCTACCGGACCGGTTGCCAGCGTTGCGTGAATGGTACGATCGGTCATCGGGCCTCAGATCTTCAGGAAGAGGCGGCGCCGGTACAGCCACCAGGTGATCGCCAGCCAAAGCAGGACGTGCGCTGCGGCATGCAACAGCGAACCGTTCAGATCGCCGCCGACCGGCTGGAACACGCGTGTGTAGATCCAACGTTGGACGCTCAGATTGTCCTGTACTCGAAGCTGCACCAGGGTTCGCGCCAGCAACCCGGAACCGACGAAAACGATCAGCGGATTCGAGCCGAAGACGATAGCCGGTCGAGCCCAGGTCCGGATACCGCGACCGTCGATCAGCCACCAGCAACCCACCAGGCAAAGAGTTGCCAATCCGCCGGTTACAAACATGTAGCTGGAAGACCACAACTGCTTGTTGATGGGCTCGATCCGGCTCAGGAGCAGTCCCGCGACGGTTCCAACTACGCCCACACCAATCAGTTGCGTGGCTACGCGCCGATTCGGAGCTCCCGCCTGCCGGATCCGGACCCCGACCAGGTATCCCAGCAGGGTGGTTGCGACCGCCGGTAGCGTTGAAATCAACCCCTCCGGGTCGAAAGCCATCCCGGCACCATGCCAGAGATGATTCTCGCCCAGCAGGCGCAGATCCAGCCACCGGACCAGGTTGTTTTCCAGCTCGAAGGAGCCGCCTCCCCAGCCGGAAACCAGAGGAAGGCGCATCAGTATTTCATAGAATCCGAGACAACCCGCACCCAACCAGAGTAAACCCCGCTGGCCTCGAATCAGCACGACAGCCAGTCCAGCGAACAGATAGCACAGTGCGATCCGTTGCAACACGCCCAGCACGCGCAGATTCGCAAAGCTGTCGGCGACGGATTCCAGAGAAAAATCGGCAGCCGCGGCCGCGTTCAGCGGCAGTCCGAACGGGTAGCCGTTGAGCAGGAGCCCGCAACCAAAAATCCAGAGAGAACGGGATCCGATCTTGCGCAGCAGATCGGCGCGTTCGGCGCCCTGGTCGATGCGCCGTGAGAAGCTGAAGGCCATGGCCGCGCCCACGATGAACAGGAAGAAGGGGAAGACCAGATCGGTCGGTGTCCAGCCGTTCCAGGGGGCGTGACGCAGTGGCGCATGGATGTGCGCCCAGCTGCCGGGGTTGTTCACCAGGATCATCCATGCGATCGTCAGGCCGCGGAACGCATCGAGCGACTGCAGACGGCCGCGCGTCGGGCCGGCCGGAACGGTCATCGATCGATATCCAGCGGATTTCCGCCGACAATGACCGATTTCGCCGGCTCCGGGTGGCATAGTAGTAGTGCGGCCACTGGATCGTCGGCGCCGTCGTATCCGATCGCTTCGAGGTCATAGACCGCCAGGTCGCAGGCCTTGCCCGGCTCCAGCGATCCCAGATCTTCGCGGCCGAGGCAGCCTGCGCCGCCGACGGTCGCCATCTCCAATACTTCCTGGACCGTCATGCCCGCGGCGCCGTCCTTGACCCGGTGCAGCAGCAACGCCTGTCGCAATTCGGCCAGCAGGTTCGAGCTGTCATTACTGGCCGAGCCATCCACCGCCAGGCCCACCGCGCATCCGGCGGCACGCAGATCGCGTACCCGGCAGAAGCCCGAACCCAGCCGCATGTTCGAGGTCGGGCAGTGGGCGATCGCTACGCCGGCCCGGCCCAGTCGCACAATTTCAGAGTCGTCAAACCAGATTCCATGGGCCAGCCAGACGTCGCCCGCGAGCCAATCCACGGACTCGAGAAAATCGACGGGGCGCTGTCCGTAGATCTCGCCGCAGTAGGCGTCCTCGTCGCGGGTTTCCGACAGATGCGTGTGCAACCGCACGCCGTGCCGACGGGCCAGGGCCGCGGTCGCGCGCATCAATTCGGGGCTGACCGAAAAGGGCGAGCAGGGGGCCAGCGCGATGCGCACCATCGCGCCGGGAGTCGGATCGTGGAATTTCGAGATCACCCGTTCGCAGTCGGCGAGAATCGTTTCCTCGTCCTGTACCACCGAGTCGGGTGGCAGCCCGCCGTCCTTGACCGAACGACTCATCGAACCGCGGGTCGGGTGGAAGCGGATGCCGACTTCCCGCGCGGCCTCGATCGTGATGTCGATCAACTCGGGCGAAGCATTCTCGGGAAAAAGATAGTGGTGGTCGGTGGTGGTGGTACATCCGGAACGCATCAATTCCAGGAACCCGACGCGCGCGGCCTCGTAGAACTGTCGGTCGGTCAGTTGAGCCCACACCGGATACAGCGTCTTCAGCCAATCGAACAGCTCGCTGTCGGCAACAGAATGCCAGGCCCGCGTGCGCGTCTGGAACAGATGGTGATGCGTATTGATCAGACCGGGCAGGACCACACAGCCGCCGGCATCGTACGTAGTATATTCGTTGCGTGCGTGACCGGCGATCGAATCGGGGACCGGGCCCGTACCGACCTCCAGGATCATCCCGTCCCGGGCAGCAACCCATCCGTCGGGCAGGATCCGCTTTTCGGAGTCCATCGTGACCAGGGTTTCGGCATTGGACAACAGGAAAAGGCGGACGGCGGACATAGGGCGACTCCTGCAACGGCCGATCGGCCTGGATTCCCGATGGGTTTCGACTTTATCTTGCACGATCGTCCAGTATACTCGGCAGATCCGGTAAAGCTACCGGAACCTGAACGAACCACCCTACGAGGGAGCGCCCCATGTGGGAAATCTCTGACTATCGTTTCGCTGAGACGCCGCCCGACGCGGTGCGGATGCTCCGCGAAGGGCCCGGCCGCGGCGTCTACCTTGCCGGCGGCACGGACCTGCTGCTCTATCCGCCGCACTGTGATTTCGTGGTGGACATCAGCCGCTGTGGAATCGACTCGATCGCGCGCACGCCCGACGGTGATCTCTTCATCGGTGCGGCAACCACGCTCCAGAACGTTGCGTCCAATCCGCTGGTTGCCGATTTCGCCGGCGGCCAACTGAGCCGGGTCGCGGCTCACTGCGGCAATCGTCCCGTACGGACCACCGCAACCATCGGCGGCAATCTGTGCAATGCACTTCCGTCGGCAGATCTGGCGCCGATCCTCCTGGCGCTCGATGCGACCTGCTTCATCACCGACGAGGACAGCCAGGAGAGTCTGCCACTGGGCGAGTTCTTTCTCGCTCCCCGCAAGACCGTTCTGGAAGACAGGTTGCTGGTGGGCCTGGCTCTGCCCGCCGAGTCGGCCGAACGCCGCTGCGCGAGCTGGAAGCTGACGCGCTCGGCCGAGGATATCGCCCTGGTCCAGGTCGCCGTTTCGGTCCTCATCACGGAGGGCGTGATTCGCACCGTGCGGATCGCCTTGGGTGCGGTCGCTCCGGTGCCCCTGCGTTCCCGACTCGCCGAAGAGGCCCTGGTCGACTTCGACATGAAGGTAGAGAAACCGGAAACCCTGCTTCGCCTCATCGCCGACGCCGCTGCGATCGCAGCAGGCGAAGCCGAACCCATCGACGACCATCGTGCCGGTGCCGAATACCGTCGTGACATGGTACGGGTCATGACCGGGCGTCTGTTGCGGCGGGTCCTGGGTGTTGAAGCCTCCGCGAGTGAAGGAGAAAACTCATGAAAGTGGATCTGACGCTCAATGGGACGGCTACGACCTGGGAGATCGCTCCGGGTGCGACCCTGTTGACCGCCCTGCGCGATGCCGAGACCTGGT
>JANTGJ010000008.1 GCA_024762975.1 Candidatus Krumholzibacteriia bacterium | reverse complement strand
GGCGTCCCGGTCGTCGTCGCCCCCGCGGGCATGGCCCTGGGTGGCGGTTGCGAGTTCACCATGGCCGGCAATGCGGTGCGTTGCGCAGCCGAAACCTACATCGGGCTGGTCGAATTCGGCGCGGGCGTGATTCCTGCAGGCGGAGGCTGTCTGCGTCTGTACCAGCGCAACGTGGCCCAACTGATGGACCGGAAGGATCTGCAGCCCGCATTCCGGAAAACCTTCGAGACGATCGGTATGGCCAAGGTCGCAACCAGCTGCGCCGAGGCCCGGGAGCTTTCCTTCCTGCGGCCGGGCGATCGCTGGTCGATGAACCGCGACCACCTGGCCGCGGACGCCAAGGACCTGGCGCTGGCGCTGGCCCGTGGCAACTACGCCTCACCCAGCCCCGACACCGCGATCCCGGTGATGGGTACGGCCGGCATCGGGCTGGCCGAGTCGGTGCTCTACAACATGCGCGAAGGCGGCTACATCTCCGAATACGACATGAAGATCGGCATGGAGCTGGCTACCACCCTGGCCGGCGGCAAGGTCCCACCGGGCACGACGGTGACCGAGAAAGACATGCTGGACTATGAGCGCGAGAGTTTCCTGCGATTGGTCAGCCAGCGGCCGACCCTCGAGCGCATGGAGCACATCCTGAAAACCGGTAAGCCGCTGCGGAACTAGCGGGAAGGAGAACGAGATGAGAGAAGTCGTCGTAGCCACCGCCCGCCGCTCCGCGGTCGGCAAAGCCCCCCGGGGCAGCCTGCGCCATACCCGTCCGGATGATCTGGGTGCCGAAGTCGTGCGCAGTATCCTGGCCTCGCTGCCGAATCTGGACCCGGCTCGCATCGGGGACATGATCATCGGCTGTGCCATGCCCGAAGGTGAGCAGGGCATGAACGTGGGCCGCAATATCGCATTGATGTCCGGTTTGCCCGACACCGTGCCCGGGATGACCGTCAATCGCTTCTGCTCCTCGGGGTTGGAAACGATCAACTACGCTGCACTGAAGATCATGACCGGCCAGGTCGACGCGGCCATCGCCGGCGGCGTCGAGAGCATGTCCATGATCCCGATGGGCGGCCTGCGCTATCTGCCCAACCCACGGGTTGCCAGTGAAGCGCCGCAGACTCTGACCAACATGGGACTGACGGCGGAAAATCTGGTCGTCCAGCATTCGCTCACCCGCGAGGCGCAGGACGAGTTCGCCTACCACAGCCATCGCAAGGCAATCGCGGCGATCCAGGGCGGCCGCTTCGCCGACGAGATCGTGCCCGTGCATGCCGCACTGCCGGCCCAGGCCGAAGACGGCCGGCCCAAGCTGCGGGAGGTTGAATTCGCTACCGATGAGGGCCCCCGTGCCGACACCACGGCAGAGGCCCTGGCCAAACTGCGCCCGGCCTTCAAGCAGGGGGGAACCGTCACCGCCGGCAACAGCAGCCAGATGAGTGATGGGGCGGCCGCCGCGCTCCTATGCACGCCCGAGTTCGCCGCCGAGATCGGCGCTGAACCGTTGGCGCGATTTGTCGGCTATCAGGTCGCCGGTGTCGCGCCCGAGATCATGGGCATCGGCCCGTTGGCGGCGGTACCACAACTGCTGAACCGGCTGGGTCTGAAGCTGGAACAGATGGACGTCATCGAACTGAACGAGGCGTTCGCCGCTCAGAGCCTGGCCGTACTGCAGGGCCTGGAACTGGACCCGACCGACGAACGGATCAACGCCAACGGCGGAGCCATCGCCCTGGGGCACCCCCTCGGTTGCACCGGCGCCAAGCTGACCGCCACCGCGTTGCACGAATTGAAACGCCGCAGCGGCAAGTACGCTCTCGTTACGATGTGCATCGGGACGGGAATGGGCGCAGCTGGTGTGTTCGAAGCGATCTGATCCGCGGGGCTCACGTCCCGCGAAGCCGAAACAATCGGCGTACAAGGAGAAGAAAGATGTCCGACAAGAAGTACCCGACCGGCGGTGAGTTCCTGCTGAGCGAAACTGCGCCTGCCGATGTATTCACGCCCGAGGATTTCAACGAGACCCAACGCATGTTCGCCACGACGGTGGACGGATTCGTGGAGAAATACTACCAGCCCCTGATGGAAGAGATCGAATACCAGGGCAATACCAAGCTGGGGAAAGACCTGCTGAAGGAAGCCGGCCCGATGGGTCTGCTGATGGCGGACATTCCCGAACCCTATGGCGGCATGGGCAGCGACAAGGCCACGATCATGCTCATCAGCGAGAAGATCTCGGCCGCCGGCAGTTTCGCCGTCACCCACGGCGCTCAATCCGGAATCGGAACCCTGCCGATCGTCTACTTCGGAACCGACGAACAGAAGCAGGAGTACCTGCCCCGGCTGGCCACCGGTGAATTGATCTCCTGCTATGCGTTGACCGAACCGGGAAGCGGATCGGATGCACTGGCTGCCGCCACGACCGCCGTACTGACCAAGGACGGAAAGCACTACATCCTGAACGGTGCAAAACAGTATATCACCAACGCGGGCTACGCCGATATCGTGATCCTCTTTGCCAAGATCGACGGCGAGAAGTTCACCGGGTTCATTGTCGACCTGACCAGCGACGGCGTGACGATCGGCCCCGAAGAGAAGAAGATGGGCATCAAGGGATCGTCGACCTGCCCCATCATCCTCGAGGACGTGAAGGTTCCTGTCGGCAATCTGCTGGGGGAGATCGGCAAGGGACACCACATCGCCTTCAACATCCTGAATGTGGGCCGTTTCAAGCTGGGGGCATCGACCGTCGGTGGCGCCAAGTTGGCCATGGTTTCGGCCCTCCCCTACACGAAACAGCGCAAACAGTTCGGTCAGCCGCTGTGCGAGTTCGGCTTGATTCGCCGCAAGATCGCCCAGGTGGCGGCCACCACCTTTGCCGCCGAATCGATGGTCTATCGCACCGCCGGTTTGCTGGATGTGGCGATCGCGACGCTGGACAAGAACGACCCGACCTACGATCGCAAGAGCATTGGGCAGGTCGAGGAGTTCGGCATCGAGTGCTCGATGATCAAGGTCTTCGCCAGCGAAGCCTGCGCACTGGCAGCCGAGGAGTGCCTGCAGATGCTGGGCGGATACGGTTACTGTCAGGAGTATCCGCTCGAGCGCATCTACCGCGACGAGCGGATCAACCGCATCTTCGAGGGCACGAACGAGATCAACCGTATGCTGGTGCCCGGCATGATCATGAAGAAGGCATTGAAGGGCGAGCTGCCCCTCCTGCAGGCCGCCATGCAGGTCGCCGAAGAGATGACGGGCCTTCCCTCGTTCACCGAGCCCGGCGAGCCCGGCTACCTGGAGGCGGAAGGCGATACCGTCGCCAACATGAAAAAGGTCGTGCTGGCTGTGCTGGGGCTGGCGGCCCAGAAGTTCGGCGCGGGCCTGAAGGAACAGCAGGGCGTACTCGCCGACTGCGCGGACATCATCATGGAGACGTACGCCTCGGAAAGTGCCCTGCTGCGCACGCTCAAGCGCGCGGCCGCCGAGGGTGAGGAAGCCGCGGCCGGGATGGCAGACATGACCCGGCTGTACGTTCACGACGCACTCGATCGGGTGGCCGTCCTGGCGCGCAACGTCCTGGCCGACACGGTCGATGGCGACGAGCTGCGCACCTACCAGGCGGCGCTCCGTCGATTGTCCAAGCAGGATGGTGTGCCGCGATCGAAGCTGCATGACCGGATCGCGGAGCGACAGATCACAGCGGAGGAGTATTCCGTCCAGGCCTGATCCTCCATCAAGAGCCGGAACAGAACCCGGGCGCCTCGGCGTCCGGGTTCCGACTTTCCGCCGGGAGGATCATTTCAAGAGCAGCAGTTTTCTCGAAACCGAGGTACCCGCGTATTGCAGATGCGCGAGATACCGTCCCGCACCGAGAGGGCGGCCTGCCTCGTCCCGGCCATTCCAGTATCCGACGAAGTTCCCGGACGGTACCGGACCGGAGTGCAACAGGGCCACTCGGCGGCCACGCGCGTCGAGAATCGACAGGACGGCGTCCCCTCCCGCAGGCATCTCGAAACTCAGTCGTACCCGCGGATTGAACGGATTGGGATAGGCGCTCAGCTGCAGCTGGCTTGCCGGTGCGGCCGGAGTGGACGTAGTCCCTATATCCTGGAAGGCGATCGTCAACAGATCCGCGGCCGTGTCCGGCGCAAATCCGGTGCCGGTCAGGAACACCTGTCCCTGGACATTGGCCGTCAGATCGCGTGCTTCGTCGTCCAGTGCATTCCCACCGTCCCAATTCGTGAACCAAACGACCTCGCCCGATACGGGATCCAATTCCGTCAGCAGGGCATCGAGGCGTGTGGTCTCGTGCGCTGTGACTCCGGCCAGCAGGAGGCGGCCCTCCGGGTCGGTCATCGCACAGCTGAATTCATCCTCGCCCTGGGCCGGTCCGTCGAAATCGGCCTGCCACAGCAACTGTCCGGTGGCCGGATCAAATTTCAGCGCCAGTGCATCCTGGGCCCTTCGGCCGAACACGACCGGTTCCCCTGCGGAGCTCAAAATCAATCCTCGCGGATCATCGTCCACTCCCGGGGCCGAGCCCCACGTGGTCGACCAGACGACGGCTCCATCGGACGCGCGGTATCGATGCAGCACGATATCGATTCCGTCCGATCCATCGTGGGTGCGATTGCACATGACCAGATCTCCACCGGGCAGGATCCTGAGCCATCCGGCCTCCGCCTCTTCGATCACGGCTCCGGGAACCCGCTGTTCCCACCGGGTCGACCCGTCGGCCGAATCCAACTGGGCGGTGTAGAAATCCGCCGTGGTATCGCTGGTGGCGTAGGTGCCGGTGATGACCGGATGACCGTCGGCAGGCAGCACGATATCCCAGGACGTATCATCCCAGAACTGCTCGTCTCCGCGCGTAACCATCCACATCATGCGGCCGTCCTCGGCGGCGAATTTCGCCGTCAGAATCTGCATACGATGCATCAGCACATGACCACGACCGGTAATGAAGGCATTGCCTAGATCGTCCACCGCCAGCGCGTGCGCCGACTCGTCCAGGCCAAAAGGATTCGCGTAGCCCGAAGACCAGAGCACCGCCCCGGTCGCGCCGTCGAGTTTCAACACGACGACGTCATCCCCGTGGCCTCAGGTGCCGCAACCGGCGATGTAGCCGCTGACCATCACATTGCCGGAAGGATCCAGCTCCATTCTCCGCACGGACATGTCCGAGCCATCATAGGCGGGGATGCGGTGGGCCCAGATCTGCTCGCCGCTCAGGCGGTCCATCTTGCGCACGAAGATGGCGGCTCCGCCGATCCGCTCGGTCGTTTCTCCACCGACAATCGGATTTCCGGACGGATCCAGAATCACCACACGACCGTGGTCGGCAAGCGATCCCCCGCCATCCAGGCGATCGGACCAGGCGAACTCGATCGCCGCGAAACCGCCGACAGCGGAAAACAAGACAGCACAAAACACGAGGAAGTACGGCAGGGCGCGGAGTCTCAAGTCGTATCTCTTTTCGAAAAGCGGGCCGCCCCCTCCGGAGGCGGCCCAGATCCAATCGCGCGGCCGGCCCTACTTGGCCAGCACCACCTTGCGCAACGCGTGTACGTCGCGCCCGGTCAGTCGGGCCAGGTAGACACCCGAAGGTACGCCGCGGCCTGCGGCATCGCGTCCATCCCAGCGGGCGATCAGCGGTCCGGCTGCAGCGTATCCGTCATGCAGGACGGATACCAGGTGCCCCCGTCCATCATAGATCGACAGCTGCAGGGCGGCGCCGTGTTGCACCTCGAAGCGGAACTCGACACTCGGGTTGAAGGGATTCGGGTAAGCGCTCAGGTCCAGGGCCCTGGCGGGCAGATCGCCCACCGGTGTGGCCAGATCCACCTGGTACAGCAACGTCAGCAGATCGTTGTTCGTACTTGCGCCATAGCCGTAGCCGACGACCGCCACCTCCCCCGTGGTGCTGTACGCCAATCCGTAGGCCTCGTCGGTGTAGCCCAGACCGGCATCGAATCGCTGCACCCACAATTCATCGCCGGTGTCCGGATCCAGAGCGCAGGTCGCCACATCCCAACCCGTAGTCTGGCCGCTGCTGTAGCCCGAGACGAGAACACTGCCGCCGGGTCCGGGACCCACGACATTGGCCACGTCGTACCAGCCCGGAGGGCCGTCGTAGGACGTCCACCAGTCGGTCGTTCCGTCGGCGGGGTCCAGCTTGAGGACGAGATAGTCGCCCGCGGTGACGCCACAGACCAGCGGACTGCCGTCGGCGGCCAGCGCCATGCCGCGCGGATCGTCCGCCGTCGAGCCGCCCGAGCCCCACTGCCGTTGCCACACGGTGGCACCGTCGGACGCTGCGTAGCGGCGCAACACCACATCGTAGCTCGTGGTCGCCGTCCAGGTGCGATTGCACATCACAACATCCCCGCCGGGCAAAGCGACCAGCCAACCGGCTTCGGCTTGATTGTTCACCGCTCCGGGTTCCTGACGGTCCCAGATCAGATCGCCGTTCGACGCGTTCAATTTGGCGGTATAGTAGTCGGCGCTTCCATCGGCCAATCCGTACATACCGGTGACCACCGGGTGGCCGTCGCTATCCAGTACGATGCTCCAGGCGACATCGTCGCGCAGATCCGTACCGCCGCGGGTATCCATCCACAGGATGGCGCCACTGGCCGCGGAGAACTTGATGGTGATGAACTGGAAACCGTTCGGCGCGATCAATGCGCGGCCGGTGATATAGGCGTTGCCCGCCGCGTCCAGAACCATATCGTATACCGACTCGGAAACACCTTCCACGCTTTCGTAACCCGAAGACCAGAGAACCTCCCCGGTCACGCCGTCGAGCTTCACGACGACGATATCGTCTCCGTGGCCTCAGGTGCCGCCGCAACCGCCGACGTAGCCGCCGACGATCACGTCACCGTCGCCATCGAGTTCCAGGCCGGTGACAAACATATCCGAGCCGTCGGGCGCCGGCATGCGTTGCGACCAGATCTGACCGCCGTCGGTGTGATCGACCTTGCGGATGAAAAACGCGGAACCGCCGAGTCGCTCCGTCGTTTCGCCACCCACGATCAGGTCGCCGTCCGGAGCAAAAACCGCCAGTCGGCCATTGTCCGTCGCTGACCCTCCCCCGTCCAACAGGTCGGACCAGACCAGCGTGGTTTCGGCTGCGGCAATCCCGCCGCCCGACAGGACTACAATCGTCAACATCCACAGCAACGTTCTGTACATCTCGCTCCCCCGGCTCGTCTGACGGATGAAAGCGCGGGCGGCCGTTCCGGTTGCCCGCGAGTGCAATTTCCATTCGACTCATGACTATATCATAAATGGGAATCCGGCAGGGATATAAAGTACACTGCATCTGTGGAGTTTTCGTGAACTCTCGCGGGTTTTCTTTCTCCGGCAACCAGTGCTATGCTGGCATGAATATCCACTTTTCGCGGGAGCTCTCATGGAGTTGACATTGACCACTCCCGATGACTGGCACCTGCACCTGCGCGACGACGAGGTGCTGCCGCTCACGGTGAATCACGCAGCCAACCGGTTCGCCCGGGCAATCATCATGCCCAATCTATCGTTGCCGATCGCAACTACCGAACTGGCGCTGGCCTACCGCGATCGCATCCTGGCCGCTCTGGAGCCGGGCCGGCGATTCTCTCCCCTGATGACGCTCTACCTGACGGATCGAACGACCCCCGAAGAGCTGTACCGTGCCGCCGATAGCGGCGCCGTGTTCGCCTGCAAGCTGTATCCCGCCGGAGCGACGACGAACTCGGAGGCCGGGATCACGGATCCGGAACGACTCGATGCCGTTTTCGAGACCATGACCCAGGCCGGCCTGGCGCTGCTGGTCCATGGTGAAGTCACGGATCCGGAAGTCGACGTGTTCGATCGCGAGGCCGTATTCATCGAACGGACCTTGCAACCGATCGTCGAGCGGCACCCGAAATTGAAGATCGTCCTGGAGCATGTCACGACCCGGCACGGGGTCGATTTCGTACGCGCCGCCGGGCCCCGTGTGGGAGGAACCCTGACCGCGCATCACCTGCTGTACAATCGCAATGAGATCTTTCGTGGGGGTCTGAATCCGCACCTCTATTGTCTGCCGGTACTGAAGCGCGAGGAGCACCGGCGGGCGCTGGTCGAGGCGGCCACCCGTGGCGATCCTTCGTTCTTTCTCGGGACGGACAGCGCACCTCACGGGAAGGATCGCAAGGAGAGCGGATGCGGTTGCGCGGGGATCTACACGGCGCATGCGGCATTGGAATTGTACGCCACGGCCTTCGAGCAGGCCGGTTCTCTGGACCGGCTCGAGGCCTTCGCGTCCCATTTCGGGCCGGACTTCTATGGACTGCCGCGAAATACGACGACCACGACCCTGGTTCAACGGGACTGGGAGATCCCCCAAGGTTACGAGTATGGGAACTCCACGGTGGTACCGCTCGAAGCGGGGAAGGTCCTGCGGTGGAGCGTGGACAGCACCGGAACTGCGATCTAGGCTTCCTGGGGCCGTGCTTCGACATGCAGATGATAAGCCACTGTGACCCCCAGCGTAAAGACCATCGCACCGACCCCCAGCCCGGCACTCCAGTAGGGAGGCGCCGTCAGGGCAATCCGGATCACGACCGTCGAAAGCGCGAATCCCGAGTTTCTGAACAGGATGTCATAGCTCGCCGAGTACCGGAGTGAGATGAAGATCAGGAGGAAATCGGCGAAAATCAGAACCGTGTAGAATGTTTCGAAGAACGGCGGCGCATCGGCGGAGGCCACCCAGCGATACAACACATACAATCCTGTCGCCGTATAGAACAGCAGCATGGACAACGCCAGGATCTTTTTCGCCATCACGAATCGACCCTGGTCCTCGACATCGCGCGAGATGGGTTTGTGGATCAGCATGCGCCGATACAGGACCAACAACAGGAAGATCAGCAGGGCGGCCACCGAGTCGCTGAGAATGTGAAAGAGGGGTTGGTTGATGTGGTGCCAATCGATCGGCAGATCGAAGTAGGCGAATTCCTTGAACGAGGCGCGCAACAGGATCAGGGAGAGGATCTCGAACTGCTTGCCCACCGAGGCAGCCACCGACCGGGCCATTGAGAAAACGAGTTCGATCACTTCGAACACGAGCAGCATCGTGAAGGCCAGGTTCACCGCGTGGAAGGGATTGTCCGTCGGGACGTAGGGAAGCAGAAAGTCCGGCAGCACACCGTAGCGTCGCGCAAAAATCAGCAAAAGCTCCAGCAGGAACACGACAATCAGGACGTTGCCCACACTTCGCACCGTGCGCCGGTTTTCCCAACCGTTCTCAAGCCGGTCGAAGAGAGCCGCCGTTCGCCCCATCAGGCCACTCGAAGCCTCGATCTTTCGCGTTCCGTCGCTGGTCATCTTTCCTCCTCGGCGCCCGGAGTCTCTGTTTCATCGACCAGCTTATCATGAGGAAAGGAAAAACGAACCTCAATTTCGCGTTGGTCGAGCGACAGGCATCACGAGGGGAGGATGGAAGGTACCGGACGGATCAACCGAATCGCCCGGTAATGTAGTCCTCGGTCTCCTGCAGCAGCGGGTTGGTAAACATCCTGGCCGTCGGACCATATTCGAGTACCTGCCCCAGGTACATGAACGCGGTGTAATCACTCACGCGCGAAGCCTGCTGCATATTGTGCGTCACGATCAGAACGGTGTACTCGCCGCGCAGGCTGAGGATCAGCTCTTCCACACGGGTGGTGGCGATCGGATCCAGCGCCGAACACGGCTCGTCCATCAGCAGCACTTCGGGCTCGGCGGCAATGGCGCGAGCGATGCACAAACGCTGCTGCTGCCCACCGCTCATTCCCAACGCACTCTCCTGCAGGCGGTCACTGACCTCGTCCCAGAGTGCGGCACCGCGCAGGGCCTTTTCGCAGACATCCCTCAGGACTGATTTGTTGCGCTCGCCGTTGATCTGCAACGGGTAGGTCACATTGTCGAAAATGCTCATCGGGAACGGATTGGATTTCTGGAAGACCATGCCCATACGGCGCCGCAATTCGATCACATCCACGCCGGGGCCGTAGATATTGCCCTCGCCCAGATTCATCGACCCGTCGATCCGGACCGTATCGATCAGGTCGTTCATTCGGTTGACCGAACGCAACAGCGTGCTCTTGCCACAGCCGGAGGGGCCGATCAAGGCAGTGACCTTGCCCCGGGGCAGGGTCATACTCACGTCAAAGAGCGCCTGCTTCTCGCCGTACCAGAGATTGAAATCCGAAATATCGAGAATCGACTCCTCCTCCGCCAATTCGGGGTGGATCCTCGTCTCAACGATCTCACCGGCGGCAATCGAGGCCAGGCGGTCCATGGTTTTCGTTTCGGCCATCTGGGTTTCCTTCGCTTCGTTTGCCGTCATGACATCATCCTAGAACTTCGAACCGGTGAATTTGCGGGTCAGATGCGACCGGAAGTAGATGGCCGCCCCATTCAGGAACAGTATGATTCCCATCAGTAGCATCGTGGTCGTGAACACCATCGGCTTGGCGGCTTCCGAGTTCTGGCTCTGGAAGCCGAGATCGAAAATGTGGAATCCCAGGTGCATGAAACTGCGCTCCGGATGCACGAACGGGAAGACACCGTCAACCGGCAACTCCGGAGCCAGCTTGACCGCGCCGACGAGCATCAGCGGAGCCACTTCGCCCGCTCCACGGGCCATGGCAAGGATGGCTCCGGTCATGATACCGGGCAACGAACGGGGCAGGACGACCCGCCAGATCGTCTGCCATTTCGAGGCACCACAGGCGTAGCTACCTTCCCGCATCGAATTGGGAACCGCGGCCAACGCCTCTTCGGTCGTCACGATTACGACCGGCAAGGTCATCAGGGCCAGCGTGAGCGATGCCCACATGATGCCGCCGGTGCCGAAGGTCGGATTCGGCAGTTTGTCGGCGAAGAAGATCGCGTCGATCGACCCTCCGATGATGTAACTGAAGAAACCCAGGCCGAAAACGCCGAAGACGATGCTGGGCACACCGGCCAGGTTGTTGATCGCGATGCGAACCATGCTGATCATCAGTCCACCCTGGGCGTATTCGCGCAGATACAAGGCGGCCATCACCCCGAAGGGAACCACCAGGATCGTCATGCCGAGCGTCATGATCACGGTTCCGAACAGGGCCGGCCAGACTCCGCCCTCGCTGTTGGCTTCCCGGGGCTCGGCGGTCAGGAACTCGAACCAACGCCCGAAGTAGACCCCGATCTTCCCTCCGAGTCCCAGTTGGTTCGGCGCGTAGGCCCTCACTATATCCTGCAAAGGCACATCGTGCGTCACTCCGGTCGAGATTCGCAGTCGCAAGGCGTGCCCCTCGGGCAAAGGGTCCTCGGCACCGTCATGGTTCTTGCGGAACAGGGCCCAGGCCGACTCCGAGTCGGTCGACAGAATGCTGTCATCGACAACGTAGGCCACGAGCTCACCGTAGAATCGGCCCCAGGCCGTGCGTTCGAGAACGAGCGCCCAGGGCGGTGTGGTTTGACCGCCCATCGGGATACGGAACTGTTCGACCCACTGGAAATGCTCCCCCGTCAGCTCGTAGTTGCCGGTCCGGATCAACCGGCGTTCCAACCGGCCCGCGCCGCCGGCGAGTTCCTCCTTCAGGGCACGCGCCGCCGATTTCTCCTGCAGCTCGGCCATTCCCGGCTCGGGTCGGAAACTCTCCTGGCGCGTAACCTCGCCCAGAACAACATTCCCGTCCCGCGTCTGGATCTGCAGTACGGGTCCCGGCCAGAAGGTGGTCAAACCCTGCCAGAAGACGAACCCCACCAGCCCGGCCACCATCAGCAGTGCGACCACCAGCCCGCCGCCGCTGAGCCAGACCATCGGTTCGCCACGGGCAAGCAACGCCGTCGCGGTGTTGGCGCGAATACGACTCACAGCTGGCTCGACTTCCTGCGGAAGTGCTGACGAACCACTTCCGCGATCGTGTTCAACAGGAAGGTCATGATGAAGAGAGTCAGGGCAGCCAGGAACAGCGTGCGGTAGTGGGTACTGTTCTGCACCGCCTCGGGCAGTTCCACAGCCAGGTTCGCCGACAGGGTGCGAAATCCGTTGAAGATGTTCATCTCCATGATGGGCGTATTGCCGGCGGCCATCAGTACGATCATCGTCTCGCCGACGGCCCGCCCCAGGCCGATCATTCCCGCCGAGAAAAGGCCGCTCATGGCCGGTGGCACCACCACCTTGAAGGCCGTTTGCCAGGGAGTGGCTCCCGCTCCGAGCGAGGCCGCGCGCAGATGGTCCGGAACCGCGCTCAGGGCATCCTCGGCAATCGAGTAGATGATCGGGATCACGGCGAAGCCCATGGCGAATCCGACCACGAGGGCATTGCGCTGCACGTAGGTGTCCATCATGGAACCCCGGGGGTCCCATCCCGACGACGACAACATCCAGGCTGCAAACAGCGCCAGGACGATCGTCGCCGCGGTGGAGGCCAGAAAACGCCCCAGGTCGAGCATTCCGAGCTGCCACCGGATCCAGCCCGGACCGCGTCCCCGAATCAGCACCTCGCCCTGGATCGTATTCCACCAGCCGACCAACAGGGCCGCGGGCGCCAACAACAGCACGAACCAGCCGGTGATGCCGCTGCCGATCTGGCCGTCCAACCAGAGTTTCACATCACCGGCAAATCCGATTTGCTCCAGAGGACCGGCCCATTGCCAGGAACACCACATGCCCGCGACCAGTGCGATGAGTACCGCCAGCGGACGCCAGGGCTCGAGCCGGGTCAGGCTCCGGCGCGGCAGCATCTGCCACAGGTGCGCTCCCAGCAGCAGGAAAAAGGGAGCACAGAAGAGTACGGCCAGCACCTGGACCAGTACCCGCTCCACAAACGGGGCCATGACCAACGCGGCCAGGAATCCCAGTACCACACTGGGCAGGCTGGCCATCGTCTCGATGACCGGCTTGATGCGGCTCCGTGTCCTGCGATGCAGGAATTCGCTGGTGTACAGCGCGGCCAACAACGCCAACGGCAATCCGAAAAGCATGGAATAGAACGTGGCCTTCAGAGTGCCGTAGATCAGGGGGACCAGACTCAACTTCGGCTCGAAGGTGTCCGTGGCGGCCGAGGACTGCCAGGCATAGACCGGGCCGGGGTATCCCTCGTACCAGACCGGGCGCAGCAGCGCGCTGAAGGAGATATCCGGGTGCGGTGCATCCAGGTGAAACAGTGCGTTGCGCTCCCGGTTGGCGGCCAGGATCAGATCCTCGCGAGGCGAGATGGCGGCCGCCACGATCGGCCCCTGTTCCAGATCCGCTTCCCCCAGGAAGCGGTGACTCGTCACATGATAAAGCCGGATTTTCCCATCCCGGTAACCGGCCAGCAACAACCGTGAACGCCCCGAAGAGGCCAAAGCCGTGACGACACCGTGATGCTCGTCCAACTCGTGTACACGCTGCAGCCGGGGCTGCGAAGTCGGGGTCTCACGCACCGGGAACCAGACCGAAAGACCTCCCTGATCATCGCCCACAGCCAGGGAAACCCGGCCGGCGATGAAGGCCAACGCCGTTAGTTTCGCGTTCGGGTCCGGAACCAGGTCAACCGCCGCAACGGCGGCATACTCGCCCTCTCCGTCGCGCCTCAGAACGCTGGTGGTACCATCGATCTCCGCCAGCAGGAGGCGATCACCTGCATCATTCAGGACGAGCGCCACGGGCGTTCCCCGGCTCGCGCGCAGATCTTCCAGCCGCAGATCCGAACCGGTGCTGCGAACCCGCAGTTCTCCGGTCAACAGATTTTTGCGCCAGCGGAGCTGGCGATCGAACAACACACCCGCCGCATCCAGCGCTGCGACGACCAGTCCGCCCGAGGTTTCCGAACCGTCGATCAGTACGATCGGATCCGTTCCCAGGGAGACCGGCTCATCCGCCTGAATCGTCAGGCGACTGAGACGCAACTGATGTTCGGGCGTGCGCTCCACCAACCCCTGCTCATGGCTGGCCCTCTCCCCGACGCTCAACGAAGCGAAGGTATCGGGCAGATCGCTGTCGTTGTGATAGGAAACGTCGAAACCGACTTTCACCGTTTGCATCGTTCCGTCCGCGTATCCCAACAGGACGCGGCCCTGGTGACCCGAGGCCTTCACTGCCGTAACCGACACACCTGGACGAACGATGCGCCGTGCGAGCAGCTTACCCCCGTCAACCTCGTGTACCAGGATCGTACCATCGGCATGCAGGCTCCAGACCAGGGAGCCGTAGTCGTCCATCGCCTGATGAACCATGGAGGGAACCGCCGAGTCCGCGCTTGCAGCCCCGGTGGATTGAACGGACTCGGACACTTCCTCCAGACCCGTCGGGGTGAACAGCGGGAGGACGACCCACACCAGAAACAGGCCCACCAGCGAGACGGCGATGATACTGCCGATCCCGCTGGCGGTGATCAACCGTCGGGCCAGGGTGTCGGTAAACAGTACCGACTTGCGGGGCTTGCGACTGAAGCGCTGCCCTGTGAAGCTACCCGTGCCGGATTGTTGAGCGTTCCTGTTCATCGTTCCTTCCCTCGGCTCCGTCTACTTCGAAATCCCGACCCGACCCAGCTCTTCGGCCGTAACCGAGGCAGGCACCGGCAGGTAACCGTCCTTCAAAACATCTTCCTGGCCGTTCCTGCTGAAGACGTATCGCACGAACTCGGCGCGCAGATCGTCCAGCTTCGAACCAGGCTTGTAATTGACCGTCAGGTACAGGAACCGGGCCAGCGGATAGTCGCCGCTGTAGGCGTAGTCGGCCTCGGCGGGAATGAACTCCGGGTGTTTGCCGGTCTCGGTGGACAAAGGCACGGCGCGAACATCACTCGTGATGTACCCGATGCCGGAGTACCCGATGCCGTACTTGTCGGTGGCGACACCCTGGATCACGGAGCTGGAACCGGGCTGCTCGTTCACGGAGTCCTTGTAGTCCCCCTTGAACAGCGCGTGCTTCTTGAAGTACCCGTAGGTGCCGGAAGCGGAATTGCGACCGTACATGCGAATCGGCTTGTCGGCCCATTCGCCGGTCAGGCCGGCATCGCCCCAGGTGCGGATATCCGAGGCGTAGCCGCCCTTGCGCGTCTTGGAGAAAATGGCGTCGATCTGCTGCAGGGTCAGACCCTGGATCGGATTGTCTTTGTGCACGTAGACGGCCAGCATATCGAGACTGGTCCGCAACTGGACCGGCTTGTAGCCGAACTTCTTCTCGAAAGCGTCAATCTCCTTGGCTTTCATCTTCCGGCTCATCGGACCAAAGTTGCTGGTACCAGCGATCAGGGCCGGCGGCGCGGTCGACGACCCCTTGCCCTCGACCTCGACCTTGACACCGGGATGGACTGCCCGGAAACCTTCGCTCCAGAGCGCCATCATGTTGTTCATCGTATCGGACCCGATGCTCTTGATGCTGCCGGAGACGCTCTTCTGTGCCTGGTAGCTTTTCAGCGTCGGATCGACGCTGACTGCGGCCAGGACGGAACTGCCTACCATCGACAGCAGGACCACGAAGGACATCAGCCTGAGAATCGATTTCATGGACTTCATGTCACACTTCCTCACTTGGAAAGTCTGTGCGAGGTATCCCCGAACCGCCCGATTCGACAGACGCTCCGGTGCAACGAACTCCGACACGGTAAACACCGGTTGTTAACAGGGTGAAAAGCCTGTGTAAATTTCGCGTTAATCGAGAATCCCGTTTCCACACAACACATTTAACCGCAGAGTCGTTAACACAAATCTAACTTGCGGATTCACGGGATCGGACCGAGTGTCTAGCCGGTTACTGAACAACCGGGCTACAGCGGGCTACAGCGGTTTCACTGCTAACCGGCGGACGACCTGGCGGAGGTGCAAGAGCATGGCCAAAGAGCGCATTCTGATCGTCGAGGACGAAGAGGACATTGCCGAACTCCTGGAGTACAATCTGCAACGGCAGGGATTCGAGGCCGAAGCCGTCGGAAGCGGTGAAGAGGGTCTTGAACTGACCCGGCAAATGGAACCGGATCTCCTGATTCTGGATCTCATGCTGCCCGGACTATCGGGACTCGAGGTCTGTCGTGCCCTGAAGTCCGATCCCGAACGATCCAGGATTCCGGTCATCATGCTGACAGCCAAGGGCGAGGAAGAAGATATCATCGCCGGATTCGAGGCCGGAGCCGACGACTATGTCACCAAGCCCTTTCAGCCACGGATTCTGGTCGCGCGCGTCAAGGCGGTGCTCCAACGCGGACCGGCGCGCAAGCCGCAGGAAGACGGCGTCACCGAGTTCGAGAACCTGGTGATCCACGCCGGCCGTCACGAAGTCACCGCCGGAGGTCACAAGGTCGAGCTGACGCGCACCGAATTCCGGATCCTGGAGTTTCTCGCCTCGCGGCCCGGATGGGTTTTCACGCGCGGCCAGATCGTCCGTGCCGTTCACGGCGACGACTATCCCGTGACCGGTCGATCGGTGGACGTACAGGTCGCCGCGGTGCGCAGGAAACTGGGCGATGCCGGTGCCCTGGTCCAGACCGTGCGCGGTGTCGGCTACAAGATGGGAGAGTGATCCCTTGCGACACGGGCGATTGCTCGGAAAGTTCTTCCCGCCGCTGATGGCGATCCTGACCGTGACCCTGATCCTGGTCACAGGATTCGCCGGCCGTGCCATGCACGAATTCGTGCTGGAAAACACGGCGGAGGAACTCGAGACCGTCGCTCGCATCCTGTTGCCACGCCTGGATCACCTCACCTCGATCGATGACCGTTCCGCCATCCAGGACCTCTGCGTCGAAGCCCGGACGGTCGGGGATCTGCGGCTGACAGTCATCCTTCCCGGAGGCCTCGTCGTCGGGGATTCGCATGAAAATCCGGAACTGATGAACAATCATGCCGATCGTCCCGAGATCAGGACCGCCTTCGGCGGCCGGCGCGGCCAGAGCCTGCGCTACAGCAGCACCCTGGATCACCAGCGCCTGTATGTGGCGGTTCCGGGCCCCGCGCGAGCCGGGTCGGTTCCCTATGTCCTGCGTGCTTCGGTTTCGATGGAAACCCTGGCCGATCTGCTCAAGCGCCTGTATTTCCAGATCGCCCTGGCCGGTCTGGTCATGGCCGTGCTGGCGGGCTGGACGAGCTACCGCCTGGCATTGCGCATCAGCCGTCCCCTGGAGAACCTGCAACAGGGTGCCGAGGCCTTTGCCGCCGGCGATCTGCGCAAGCGACTTCGTATCGACTACTCGTTCGAAATGGCCGCTGTTGCCGACTCCATGAATCGCATGGCCACCCAGCTCGAGGAACGGATCGGTGTCGCCGAACGTCAGAGAAACGAGCTCGAGGCCGTGCTCAGCGGCATGGCCGAGGGCGTACTGGCCCTGGATGCCGACGAAAACGTGGTCCGGATGAATGCATGCGCCCTCCGTCTGCTCGGGCGTCAGAATGCCGATTCGCTGGGCCGCAGCATCCAGGAGGTCGGCCGCAATCCCGAATTGACCCGCCTGGTCCAGGAGACACTTGCCGACCAGATGCCTCACCAGGGAGATGTCCGCCTGAGCGAGCGGGGTGACACGTTGTTGCAGGTACAGGCCACCGCGTTGAGAGGGCTGGAAGGTGGCCGGATGGGCGTCCTGCTGGTGATGAATGATGTTACGCGATTGCGCCGGTTGCAGACCATGCGGCGTGACTTCGTGGCCAATGTCTCGCATGAATTGAAGACCCCCGTCACCTCGATCAAGGGATTCGTCGAGACCCTGGCGAACGAGCCACCCGAAAACGAGGCCGATGTAAAACGGTTTCTCGAGATCATCAGCCGTCAGGCCGATCGCCTCGACTCGATCATCGAGGACCTCCTGGCTCTCTCACGGTTGGAAAAGGACTCCGGGGGAGGTGGAATCGACCTGCACGAGCAGTTGCTGCGCCCGACGATCGAACGATCCATCGGAGACCTGATCCTCGCCGACAAGAGCGCCGCCGAGCGAATCGAATGGGAATGTGCCGAGGACGTGCGTGCGATGATCAACCCGCCCCTACTGGAGCAGGCGGTGGGCAATTTGCTGCACAACGCCTTGAAGTACAGTCCTGCCGAGGAAAAAGTGTACCTCTCGGTCTCGGCCGATGACGCGCAGGTCCGGATCATGGTCACCGACCGCGGACCGGGCATCGGTACCGAGCATCTGCCGCGCGTGTTCGAGAGATTCTACCGGGTGGACAAGGCCCGCAGCCGCAAGATGGGCGGCACCGGCCTGGGGCTCGCTATCGTCAAGCACATCGCGCAGGCCCACGAGGGGAAAGCAACCGTCACGAGCGAACTGGGCCGAGGCTCAACCTTCACGTTGACCCTGCAGAGAAAGGTTTCGGATCGATGAAAATTCACCTGCAAAAGGAACTGGATCGGCTCAAGAAGCGATTGTTCCACCTCAGTTCACTCGTCGAGGAGATCCTCGAAGAATCCATCCGCGCCGTCCACGAGGGGAACGTCGAGCTGGCCGCGAGCGTCCGGGGAAAAGACCAGGAGATCGACCGTCTCGAGGTCGAGGTCGAGGAAGAGTGTCTGAAGGTGCTGGCCCTGCATCAGCCGGTGGCGACGGATCTGCGTTTTCTCATCGCCGTGCTGAAGATGAACAACGATCTGGAGCGTATCGGTGATCTGGCGGTGAACATCGCCGCGGGCAAGAGTTGCCTCGCCGGTGACAGCCGCTACCCGGTCTACGGAGAAAAGCTGGCCGACCTGGGACAGAAAGCCCGTGCGATGCTGCGCAAGGCGTTGGAGTCGCTGATGTACGTGGACGCTGAAGGAGCGCGCGGCGTGTTGTCTTCGGACGACGAGGTCGACGATCTCTACCACGAATTCGTACAGCGAGTGAAAGCGGACCTGTCCGTCGACGGCGCCGGCGTGGACGAACTGCTGTGTTGGATGATGGTGGCCAAGCACGTCGAGCGTGTCGCGGATCTGGCGACGAATATCGCCGAGGATACGATCTACACGGTCGAGGGCGAGATCATCCGTCACGGGCGGGGCTGATCGCGCCGGGAGCCTATGCCCCCGGGATCGGCATCCGCGCCAAGGCCTCGTTCAGGGACGCCACCACCTGCCGGTCGCGTCCTTCCATGTAGAAACGCAACACCGCGTCGGTACCCGAAGCACGCAATTCGAACCACTGTCCCTCGAATTCGATGAAAGTTCCGTCACCGGCGTGGAAGATGCGCTGGATCGGCGGAATTCGCACCTCCGCAGGCAACCGCGCACCGAGCTCCTCGGCGACCTCGACCGGGTCGCGGCCTTCGAGCGAGGCGAAGTACGCCACGGTGGCTTCCTTCCGGCGGTTTCCGGCAGCCTGGGCGTTCACACGTTCGTCTCCGGCGAGCGATTCGTCGAAGAGGGTGATATCCCGTCGCTCGTAGAATCGGTAACGCGTGTCGTTGGCCTCCAGCAGCTCAAGATAGTTCTCGGCGAAGCTCAAGCCGCCACGATGCAGGCGGGCTGCCAGACACAGCGCCATGGCGCCGATCTGCATGGCATCCTTTTCCTTCGGCGCCAGGCTGGAGCGAACCCCGTTACGGCTTTTCGTCGGCTCCGCCGGGCCCATCGCCGCGCCACCACTTTCCTCGGCCATGATCAACAAACGCGGACGCGCACCGAAAGTGGATTCGACACCGGTCACGTCGGTTGCCCGCGCGGGGTCGTCGCCGGCAGCGGTTTGCGCCTCCAGGCTGCCGACCAGTTCGGCAAAGTACTTGAAGCCGACCGGCACCCGGAACGTCGCCAACGAACCGTCCGGTCGATTCTGCGCGATCTCGCCGATACTCATGCTGGTCGGAAAAGTGGTCGCCACGATCCAGTCGTAGTCCCCCAGCTCGCCGGCGTCCGCGAGCGCCCCGATCTTCAGCGCGGTCAGCAGGAAATAGATCTGGTTCGGCTTGAAGAAGACCAGGCAACGCTCGTCATCCAGCGAATCGACTTCCAGGCCGGCATCCTCGGCCGCCCGGGCGACTCTCGCCGGCGCCGTCGTCACCATGTTGAACCGGTCGCCGTCCGGATCCCAGATGAAGAACACGTGGCAACGCCCGTCCCGCAACTGTTCCTGGGCCCCGACATGCTTGTAGATCTGCCACTTGCCCGGGTCCACACCGTGATTCACTCCCTCCACGATACCCAGGCCGTGGTAGGTCGAGCTTTCTTCTTCGTGGGTCAGGTAGACGGCCTCTCCTTCGCCGACCGGAATGCCCAGTCGCCCGAAAACAGCATGCGCGGCCGGTCCCATCGAGCCGCCCTCGACACAGAACCCGGCGCGAAAGCCCTCGCTCGCCGCTGCCGGAATTTCGGCCAACAGGGGCGCGGGCACGACCTGGCGCAGCACCTCGACGTAAGCATCCCAGGGATCGAAATCGCGGAGGATGCGCGGATCATTCGCCGCCGCCAGGCGGATTTCCAAACCCGATGCGGCCGCCTCGCGCGCCAGATCCCGAGTCCGATCGGCGATCTGCCCGGCCATTTCCATCAATTGACCGCCGGCGGCGTCCATCGGCTTCCAGCCGCCCTTGTAGCTTTGACTGTGCGACGCGGTGAAGTTCTCGCCTCCGTCCAGCTCGTCGTAGAATACTCCGAAAGAAGAGAACCAGATCGGGGTCGTACGCTGGCCCGCCGGGCGCAGGTGCACCTCGATGTCGTGGGCCGCATACAAACGCGACGCCAGGTCGATCATTTCCTGGGTGTGCGGACGGACCTCGCCCCCGACATGCAGCTTCTTCAGACCCGCCTCGACCGCCAACCGGGCGCGCGCTTCGAGCATCACCAGGACATTCAAGCCGTTGAAAGGCACCTCCGGATTGAACAGGTCGTCCGGATCCAGCAGGTCGCGGTACCCGGCGGTCCCGAGCTGAAATCCCTCGGCCCAACGCAGCAGACCGTCATCGCGAGCTCGCGCGGGATCGATACGAACGGTTTCAGGAGACTCCAGGAAGGAATGAAACAGCGGCGAGGCCTCGCTCATGACGATCTCTCCGGGGCACGGGTGCACAGGGTCGGCGATTCGGCAAAGCCCGCGACCGGGCCGCCGTTACGGCGCAGTATAGGTCACCCCTGAACAAAAGCAAGCAGGGCTGAATAGCGACTCAGGGAGTGCCCAGGGCGACACCGACCAGGGAGTGGTCCAGTTGCAGATCGGCGTCGCGCTCCCCGTAGCCATTGAAGCCGATGAGCCGGTTCTCGACGTACAGATCTCCAAGTGCGTCCTCGACCCCGGCCCGGCGCGCCAGCACCCGCCGCTGCGCGCTTTCGAAGCCCAGGATACAATCCGGTTCGAAACCGTCCCACAAGTCGGCCAGGGCTCCGCGGGTCTGGCGGAGCAGATCCAGCGGCCGGGTGCCGGAGACCACCAAACCGGTACGGACAGGGCTGAAGAAAACCAGACCGCCGTCGGAGGTAACCTCGCGCGGAGTACGCACGAAGCGTGCGCGGCCGGCCCATACCATCAGCGGATGGCAGGCCAGGGTCTCGGAATCGGTTCGACGGGGATCCCAACCACTGAGCCTTCGGTACTCGTCGGCGGCAGGACGTCCATTGATCTCCAGCACGAGATTTCGCAACGGGTCGACTCGCGTCACGATTCCCTGGTCGTATCCCGCCTCGAAATGATGGGTGCGGAAGATTCGAAACGGCACACCGGGCCGGATCTGGGCGTACACGGCGGCGTCGCGATGGAAACGCCCCCCGTGGTAGACATGCGACTCCCGCAGTGCCAGGCCGTCCCCGGCCGCAGCGCCGATGCAACGACGCATCCGAGCCGGGCCCGGCACGCGGTCGATCAGACGCGCCGGAGCCGTGCTCAATCCATCGACCAGCAGGATCCCGAAACAATCGGACCGCGGCGGCTGGGATCGCGGCCGGTGGGGGCGTCGGCTCGTCGGGACCAGCAACTCCGTTTCCATGGCGGCCTGCGGATCCGCCCAGGTCAAACCGGTCAGGGTTCCCCGCCGGTAGCCGGCAGGCGTTATTTCACCCGCGGTCGTGCAACCGACCAGGCGATCGCCGAAATGCTCCCGCAACAGGGCTCCGAGGCGATCGAGGTCAAACTCCGGCGAGCAGAAAACGAGCCCCGGACTCGTACCATTGCCGTCGATCTGCTCTCGCAGTTCGTGAACAGCCTGGAGTTCGTCACGGGTATCGGTCCAGCCGGCATGGGCGATCCGGGTGTGCAGCAAGGGTGCTCTCCTGGGCGGGAAGAGTAGAGTGGATTCGAGTACTTCCGATAGGTATCGGTCCACATCACCCCAACTTGAGTGTTTTGGCAGGGCAACCTTTTGCTTGTCCCGCGCCCGGTCGTCCTACACTTTGGACGATTCCAGCCGCCGGGCGGTCGCACGTTGAAGTGTCGCCTTCCTGCCGCAATCGATCCGACCGGCCCGCTGCCCGAACCGGATCCCGAGATTCAGCAGCGTCAGGAGGAAGAAAGATGATCGAGCCCGGCAAGACCGCGCGCGTCCATTACAAGGGAACCCTCGCGGACGGTACCGTCTTCGACAGCTCCGAGGGCCGCGACCCGATCGAATTCGAAATCGGCACCGGTTCGGTGATCCCCGGTTTCGAGGCCGCCGTCGCCGAAATGGAGATCGACGAGACCCGCACCGTGACCATCCCCAGTGCCGAGGCCTACGGCGACAAGCGCGACGACATGGTCGGCAAGGTCGAGCGCGCCTCGCTGCCCGAAGAGATCACGCCCGAGGTCGGTTTGGTATTGACCATGCAGACGCCCGATGGCGACCTGCCCGTGCGCATCATCGACCTGGACGAGGAATCGATGACGATCGATGCGAACCATCCCCTGGCCGGTGAGGACCTGACGTTCGAATTGACCCTGGTGGCCATCGCCTAGAGGTCCCGCACGACCGGACCGGCGGTGAGTACGAGAATTTTTCTCCAGATTCCGCCGCCGGTTCCGATGTACCTGTCAAGCCGCAGTGGAATCGTTTTCCGCACAGGAGGGAAGAGCTTGACCCCGTCCTCAGTCAATCCCAGCGAGTGCCGGATCGGCGTCGGTGACGCGACGATCGCGTTGCTGTGTCCATCGGCCGAATATGCCGCCTCCCTGCGTGAGTACTTCGCGACCGGTGTGGTCGACGGCGATCCCGACCGCGAACCGGACCTGCAGATCGAACTCGAAGTCGTCCCGCACGACGACCAGCCGGCCATTCCCGATTCGCTGTTCAGCACGAAACGGATGGACGGCGACCGGTTCATCATCGACAACGGCCTGGTCACCGGCTCGTTCCGCGCCGCCGAACGACGCGGAGAAATCAAGGTCAAGGGGATCCTGACCAAGGAACCCTTGACGCGCGTATTCGAGCAGCTGCTCTACCAGGCCTTCTACAGCGCGCGCCGGCTGCGGGGGGACGAGGCTGCGCTGATCCATGCCAGCGGCGTGATTCGAAACGGGGCAGGCTACCTCTTCGTAGGTGAATCCGGCGCCGGTAAGAGCACGGTTGCCGCGTTGAGTGGCGATACGCCGGGCCAGGTACTGAACGACGAGATATGTCTGGTGCAGTTCGGCGCCGAGGGCCCGATCCTGCATTCGACACCGTTCAATGGACTCTTTCGCGACAAGGAATCCGGCAGCGCTCCCCTGCGCGCCGTCTTCCTGCTCCAACACGGGCCGGATCATCGGATCGAACCGATCAACCCGGCCTTTGCGATCGCCTTGCTGACCGGACAGGTCGTCGCTCCCCTGCCCTTGGAAGAAGCCTTGTCACCGGCAACCAGCCAAGCGATGCTGGATGTGGCTGCCCGTTTGGCCGAAGCGGCGCCGGTCCGGCGCCTCCTGTTCACACCCGACCCGGGCTTCTGGCCCGTCATCCTCGCGGAATCCTTCGCTCAGGAGAAACAAGCATGATCGATCTGAAAACCGTTCCGACGAAGTCCGACGCCTACACCGTACGCCAGCTCGGCGAAGAGACGATCTTCCTGTCGCCGGCCGGCGACGAGATCCACTCCCTCGATCCGATCGGCACCTTTATCTTCGAGCAGATGGATGGACAACTGGATCTGGCCATGGTCCTGGATTGCCTCTGCGACGAATATGATGTCGAGCGCGAACAGGCCCGCCGGGATCTGCTCGAGTTCGTACGCGAACTCGTCGAACGCAAACTGCTGATCGTGGAGGAATAATGGCTAGCCTGCGCGAAGAAATTTTTGCCAAGTACAAGGCCGGCTTTCATGTGCACGCCGCCATGGTCGAGTTGACCTACGCCTGCCCCTGTGATTGCGAGCATTGCTTCCTGGTGCGCGATCCACGGGGAGAGATGAATACCGACGAGGTCCTCGATCTGCTGGATCAGCTGGCAAAGCAGGGAGTGATCAATCTGGGCCTGACCGGAGGCGAACCGTTCGTCCGGCGTGATATGCCGCAGATTCTCGAGCGTACCCTGCACCACAAGTTCTTCACTTCGGTTCTGACCACCGCGGTGAATGTGGGCCAGGAAGAGATCGACCTGATGTGCCGCACCGGTGTGCAACGCGTCGAGGTCTCGCTGCTCGGTGCCACCGATGCGGTGCATGACGAGATCATGCGCAAGCCCGGCGCCCTGCAACGCACCCTGGGGGCCGTGCGTCTGATGGTCGCGGCCGGACTGGACGTGCGTCTGAAGGCCACGGTGATGCAGAAAAATCGTCACGAGTTGCCGGCGATGCATGAATTGGCGGCCCAGGTCGGGGCGAAATTCGAGGCCAATGTGACCGTGGCGCCCCGCAAGGACGGTTCGGACGAACCGCAGCAGCTGGGTCTGATCGAGGATCAACTCGCCGAGATCGATCCGACACTCATCAGCGGAGGCCTGATCCCGGACGAGGATTTTACCGGCGGCGGTCTGCTGACCTGCCAGGCCGGCCGTACGGTGATTGCGGTCAATCCCCGCGGCGACGTCACCCCCTGCCTGATGTTCCCGATGGTAGTCGGCAACATCCGCGAAAACTCACTGCAGGACATCCTGCATGACGAACCGTCCCCCGAATTGCTGCAGCTGCGCGGCTTGACCGAGGATGACGTGCCCGAATGCCGAGACTGCTCCATTCGCCCGCACTGCCAGCGTTGCCCCGGAATCGCCTATATGGAAACCGGGGACGCGACAAAACCGTCGCGCAGTGCCTGCATGGTGGCCCAGGGCCTGGCCAGGAATTCCGGCCGGATTGCCTGATTCCGGTCTCCGGACGAAAAAAAGCGGCTGGCCCATCGGGCCAGCCGCTTTCATCTGCTCCGCCTGAGCTTTAGCTGCAGCAGAGACGGAAGAACGGATTCAGGAACGCCACCGGGCTGAAGTCGCCGCCGCCGTCGTTTCCGTAGCAACCAAAGACTCCGACCTTGATGATCTCGGTACGGATCTGCGGTGCTTGATAAATCTTCTTGTCTTTCACGATCGCTCTCCTTTGATACACAGGCCTAATCCCCGCGATATTTCGGGCTTTTCATTCCCCCCGTAGATTTGATCTATCGCTATTATGACAGCTTGGACCCATTTTATCAAGTCAAATTTTTGTGATTATATATCGGCATCCCGCAGGTCGTCTGGAGTGAAGTTTACGTCCACGACCTTGCGAATGACCGAACTCTCGACTTCAAAGAACTCTTCCGGCTGGAAGCTGAATGCGGATCCCACCAGATTCGAGGGAAATACCTGCAATCGCGTATTCAGATCCCGCACATTGGCATTGAAAAAGCGCCGAGCCGCCTGGATTCGGTTTTCCGTGTTCGTCAACTCGTGCTGTAGACCCAGAAAATGCTGGCTCGCTTTCAGGTCCGGGTACTCCTCGGCAACGGCCAACAGCTTCTGCATCCCCGCGACGAGAACTTTTTCGTCGGCCGCCTGGGCCCCGGGCGAACCGGTCGAGGCCTGCGCCCGCGCTCGCGCCGCGGTCACCGACTCCAGTAGATTGCGTTCGTGCGCCGCGTATCCGCGTACGGTCTCGACCAGGTTGGGCACCAAGTCGTACCGTCGCTTCAGTTCCGTGTCGATGCCCGACCAGGACTCGCGAACCTGTTGCCGCGTGCGCACCAACGCGTTGTAGGTCAATGCGATCCACAGCAGGAGCGCAACAGGGATGCCCAGCACGGCATAGATCACGACGGCTTGCCTTTCATTTGCTCCACCACGTAGTCGGGAATCAGGCGGTAGAGGGTGGAAGCGACTTCCAGTAGCTCCTCGTAGCGATCCGCATCACAGAATCCCTGTCGAAAGACCGCGATCTCCCCGAAACCGAATTCGATTTCCACCCGGGGCGCCCCGAGCAGGTATTCCATGGTCTGCACATGGATGACGTCATAGGCCCATTTGCGATCCGATGACTTCACGAAAAAGCGGCGGCTGAACTCCGCCGATTCGAAATCGATGTCGTCCGCACCCAGAAACTCACCCACCTTGTCGAAGGCATGCTCTCGCCGGATGTGCAACGGAATGACCGGAAAACCGCAATTCAGAATGACCATCCCGATGCGATGGGTGTGCTGATTCTTGCCGTGCCCGGTGGTGTACCGGTAATCCAGCAGGGTCGTCGGCCGGCCACCCGCCTGGCCGGCGATCACGTTGCCGCCCGAACGCGAGTGCCCCCGATCCAAGACCTTCAATCCCGGGAAACGTTTCTCCCAACCCTTGCTGCGGTCACGATCCAGACTCCAGCCGCGCCCCGCGGCCCATTCCCGCAAGGCCGCGAGCCGCGCCTGCTCCTTGCGCCACAGAAAAACTCCCAGCACACCCAGTGCCGCGATCGACAGGAGGACAAAGACCGGTGCCAAATTCCCTCGCTTTCGTCAGCTGGCGATTCCTGCGCAACTACCCGGGCTGACGGGGTTTTGTTCGCTCTATTTCAGCCCCCGCAACAGTGAGCGAGGTACCTTGACCTTCAACTGCAACAAGGCCTGGGACATGGTCTTGCCCTGGGGATCGACGAGCAGACTGGTGGTTCCTCCGCCCCCGAGCGATTGTTCGAGCAGAAAATTCAGGCCCAGCAGGTTCGGCAACTCGTAGCGGGTGACCTTGCCGTGAACCTTGCCGCGGAAAAAGCGTTTGACCAGCGCCGGCTTCAGGTTCTGGACGATCCAGTGGTAGACCGGTTCCGAGCGGGCCAGCACCCCGATATTGCAGGTGTCGCCCTTGTCGCCCGAGCGGGCATAGCACAGACGCTGCAGACGGACCTCGGAGAGCGGGCCGGACCAGGTTCGCTTCTCGTGGCGCGGACGGGGCTCGTCACTGTGCACGGGCAGAACCGGATCGCCTTCGAGGGGGAACTGGATCTTTCGGCGCGTACGTTTGCCCCTAGTATCCAGCGTTTCCACCTCGCCCTGGACACCGTCCCGGCGCATCAGCGCCGGCCAGTAGGCAACGACCGACTGGGCGCGCGGCCGCCCCCGCGTGCTGGCCGCCATTCCGGAGGGGCCGGCAAGGATCAACGCCGGCAGGGCCTTGCTGAAATCCTCGATCTTGGCGCGATCGTGGTCACAGACGCCGAAGCGCAGCAGCACCTCGTTCGATTCACCGCCGCCGATCGATTCGGGCCAGATCGAGCCGGCGCCCACCGGGGCCGTCAGCTTTTTCTCATACTTGTGCCCCAGTTTCTTCCAGAAAATCCGGTCCAGGGCCGCTGCCTTGGCCAGCACCTCGGGCCCGCTGATCAGCACCTCGCCTTCGGCCTTCCAGCCATCCTCGTAGGCCATCGAGATCTTCAGCAGATCGGGAGCCGGACCTCCCCGTACACCGGAAATCTTCACCCGGTTGGGGCGCACCTCCTGCACCTCGATGGTATCGAAGAAGGCCACCACGTCGGGTGAGATGTACTGCGACGGGTCTCCCATTTCGTAGACCAACTGCTCCTTGACCGACTTCTCGCAGACCAGCCCGCCGGTGCGCGGATGCTTGGTGACGAAGAACTCGCCGTCGGGGCCCATCTCGATAATCGGGTACCCCATATTGTGGAAGCTGGGAATGTCCTGCCAGTCGGTGATATTGCCTCCGGAAGCCTGGGCCCCGCACTCGATGATGTGCCCGGCGACCAGTCCGGCGGCCAGACGGTCCCAGTCGTCGGCCGCCCACTCGAATTCGTGGATCATCGGGGCGATGGTAATGCTGGTATCGGTCACCCGCCCGGTCACGACGATCTGGCAGCCGGCATCCAGGGCCGCAACCACCGGCTGGCTGCCGAGGTAGACGTTGGCAGCCGTGACCCGGTCGCGGACGCCCGAGAAATCCTCGCCGGTTTCCATGTTCGCAAAGCTCTCGCCCCCGGCCGACAGTTCGTCCAGCCGACCGACAATGTCATCGCCCGCAACCACGCCGACCTTCAGGTCCAGGCCCTTTTCCCGGGCCAACTCGATGACCTTCCGGCCAAGTTCGCGCGGGTTGATGCCTCCGGCGTTGGTGATCACCCGCACGTTCTTCTCCACGATCAACGGCAGACAGGTCTCCAACTGGGTCAGGAAGTCGCGCGCATATCCCATCTTGGGATTTTTCAGTTGCTGCCGTTTGAGGATGGACATCGTGATTTCGGCCAGGAAATCCATCGTCAGGTAGTCCAGCGGCCCCCCTTCGAGCTGGCGCCGCATGGCATCCAGATCATCGCCCCAGTAGCCGCCTGCATTGCCGATGCGGATCTTCTTCTTCACGTCGGGTCTCCTTCTTGCACGGATCGTGGACGCATCCGGCCCTTGTCATTTCCCCATTCCGGTTGATAATGGGGGCCACGAGTGTTCCCTTGCGGAGCGGAATGCGAACCGTCGGTTCGAAAATCGGTCTTCGAAAATCTCGCCCAGTGTACTGCAAGCGGAAGGGGTGGCCAAGCATCATGCCGAAGGCCAACGGGTTTACACGCGATTACTTCGTTTTCGAGTTCCCCCTGTCCGAGCAGGCCTGGCACCGATATGCCGTCCGCGCGGTGCTGCCGGACGATCCGGCCGGCATCCCGGCCCTCGGCGCCCGCCCGTTGCGCGAACTGGCCTCCCGCATGAATGCCGCTCCCCAACGGAGGTCCGGCACCGAGCCCGCCCTGCCGGCCGAGCTGTTGCTGGCGCTGCGCTCGGTCAATCGCGCGTTGCGATGGGTCGCGACCGGGTACCTCGTTCACCGGCATCCGGGCAGCTTGGAACAGGCGCGGGAGCGGGTCGGCAATCGTCTCGGCAGCGAAACCGTCGGCTTGTTGTATCAGACCTTTGTCGAACTCTTCCCCCCGCTGGCCGTACAGATGGCCAGAACCAGCCCCCGGGCCTTCCTGGCGCAGGAGCAGGACGGGATCAGTGGCGTCGACCGGGCAACCATCGAAATGCTGTTGCTGTTCCTGAACCGCGCCAACCCCGCCGCCCGGACAGCCGGAGAGCTCTTCGAAGATTCCGAATTGCGGCGTCGCGCCTCCTTTGTTCCCTTCGTTACCGGTCTGGAAGATGTCCTCGAGGACGAAGAGCCCCCCGATCCCGCAGGAGGGTCGCTGTTCACCCTGTTGCGCGCACCGATGCAGGCTTCGCCCCATTCGCTCCAGGGACAAATTCGTTTCATGCAGGAAAACTGGCAGGATCTGCTGCCGCCAGACCTGCTGGAGATGCTGCAGCGTGCGCTGGACGTCCTACAGGAAGTCGACACCGCCCGCGCAGGCGGCGCCGGTCCCGCTCCCGTGCTGGAATTCGGCCCCGGCAGCGCTGCCTGGGATGCCGACCAGTACGAAATCGAAGCCTTCAGTACGGACGCGGATTGGATGAGCAACGTCGTCCTGATGGCCAAGTCCGTCTACGTGTGGCTGGACCAGCTGGCGCGCACCTACCAGCGCCCGGTTCGGTTGCTGAGCGATGTCCCGGACGAGGAGCTGGACCGGCTGGCTCGTGCCGGCATCAACGGCCTGTGGTTGATCGGACTGTGGGAGCGTTCGGACGCTTCGCGGAAGATCAAGCAGTACATGGGCAATGCCGAGGCAGCGGCCAGTGCCTATGCACTTCGTCAGTATCGCATCGCGGACGACCTGGGCGGTGAAGACGCCTGGGCCGATCTGTCCGAGCGCGCCCGGTCGCGCGGCATCCGGCTGGCCAGCGATATGGTCCCCAACCACATGGGCCTGGACAGCGACTGGGTGGTCCATCACCCCGAGTACTTCCTGCAGACGGAGCACCCGCCGTATCCGGCCTACTCGTTCACCGGAGGCGACCTGTGCGAAGACCCCGATGTCGCGATCCGCATCGAGGATGGATACTGGAACCATTCGGATGCGGCCGTGGTCTTCCAGCGCGTCGATCAGCACAATGGCCACACCTGCTACATCTATCACGGCAACGACGGCACCTCGATGCCCTGGAACGATACCGCGCAGTTGAACTTCCTGCTGCCCCAGGTGCGCGAAGCGGTGATCGGAATCATCCTGGATGTGGCGCGAAAATTTCCCATCATCCGTTTCGATGCGGCGATGACACTGGCCCGCAAGCACTACCAGCGCCTGTGGTTCCCGGCTCCCGGCGACGCCGGCGCCATTCCCTCGCGTGCCGAGCACGGTATGAGCAAACCCGAGTTCGAGCAGGTCTTCCCCGTCGAGTTCTGGCGGGAAGTCGTCGACCGCGTCGCAGCCGAGGTGCCGGACACCCTGCTCCTGGCCGAAGCCTTCTGGCTGATGGAAGGTTTCTTCGTGCGCACGCTGGGCATGCACCGCGTCTACAACAGCGCGTTCATGAACATGTTGAAAATGGAAGAGAACCAGAAGTACCGGCAAACGATCCGCAACGTGCTGGAATACAGCCCGGCCATTCTCGGCCGCTTCGTGAACTTCATGAACAATCCCGACGAGAAAACGGCCGTCGAGCAATTCGGTCGTGGTGACAAGTACTTCGGCTGCGCTGTACTGCTGGCCACGATGCCCGGCCTGCCCATGTTGGGCCACGGGCAGATCGAGGGCTTCAGCGAGAAGTACGGCATGGAGTACCGGCGCGCCTACTGGGACGAACAGGTCGATCACGAGATGGTGGCCCGGCATGAGCGCGAGATTTTCCCGCTGCTGCGGCGCCGGCACCTGTTCAGCGGATCGCAGCTCTTCCGCCTCTTCGATTTCCACCTCGGCGGCGGACAGGTGAATGAAAACGTTTTCGCCTATTCCAATGGCAGCGGTGCTGACCGCGCGCTGGTCGTGTACAACAATTCGTACGACGCGACGTCCGGCACCATCCACCACTCGCTGCCGTCGAATGCCGGACCCGCCGATCTCCCGGACCTGCAGGGGATGGATCTCGCTTCGGCGCTCGGTCTGGCCCAGGAGCAGCGTCCCTGGATCCGATTCCGTGACCTGATCGACCGGCGCGAGTACCTCCTGCCGACTGCGAAGTTGCACAACGAGGGATTCCATCTGCAATTGCCCGGCTATGGCTACCGCGTGCTCACGCAATTCACCGGACTGAACGACCCGCACGGCAGGTGGTCCGAACTGGCGGAAATGCTCGCGGGCGGTGGAAGCGACGATCTGGAACGTGACCTGCGACGGCTCCAACTGGCTCCGTTGTTGCAGCAATTGCGCGCCGACCTGGCTGCCGGGACAAGCAAGGCCGCTACCGCGGCTTGGACTGAGAAAACCGCCGCTTTGGGGAAGCAGGCCAAGCTGAGCGCCACGGGCAGGAAGGAATGGCGCGAGTTGCTTTCCGCAATCGAGGCCCACGGTATCTTGACGGTTCTGCATTTGCGTGACCTGATCACCGACCTCGACGAGTTGCCGGCCGTGGCCGATGTTCGCCTCCGCCCCCCCGAAGCGCCGCAACTGGAGGCCTCGGATCGTGCGGTCATCGAAGAGGAGATCGCGACCTGCCTGGCTCCTGCTGCGGGAGATCCGGTTCCGGCGAAAACGGTACTGGCGGAGGCCCGCTACCTGATGGCTTCCGATACGGCACGCAAGGATCTCACCGCCGGCGGCACGGTCTGGCTGGAAGATCTGCTGGACAGCGACGATGCAACTCGGCTGCTGGGTGCCAATTTCCACGACGGGGTGTGGTATCTACGCAGCGAATCTCTCGAACGAATGCTTATGATCGTTGCTGCCGACAGCCTGCTCTGCGGTGCCGCGCCGATGCCCATTCTGGATGCCCGGGCATTGATTCTCCAGGCAGCCGAGGATGCGGGTTATCGCCTCGCCGGCTTGCGGAACGCGCTCCACGGGTAAACGCGCCCCGCCGGAAAGCATACCAGTTGTGGAGGTTGCACTTTTTTGTAGTTTTTATGTGAAATAGATCACAAAGCCAAATGGGGTCCGAAATTCAAAATTTCGGCACGAATGGGGAATACGAATCGCCAATATTCCGAGCCAGGTTTTGTTAAAAAGAAGTGATTCATCATTTTTTTCTTTACGCGATTCCTGAAATGATGTGTAATTCAAGAGTCTTTTGCTGGCTCTGGGGATCTCGCTCCGGATCAATTCCGATCCTGGGCAGCCGAAGACCGAATGATTTGGTGTTTCCCCCACGGCCCGAACAGTGTCCGGTTTGCAGGACCGGAACCTGTGCGTTGAACTCGCCTGTTTGATGCAAAGCAGAAGACCTGAAGCCAATTGGTCCTGCCACCCCTCGAGGAGACATCATGAAAAAGGTAGTCGTTCTGCTGATGCTCACCCTGCTTGCCAGCTCTGCTTTCGCCGTCGTGGACGACAGCACCAACAGCATGGGAATCTATTTCGACATGAACGCCGACACGTATGAGTTCGCTGCGGCTCCGTACGCGATCTACCCGGCCTATGTCATGTTGACGAACCCGGACTTCGGCGCCGTGTATGGCTATGAGTTCGGTTACGACATCCAGCCTGCGGGCGCTTTCACGGTGACGGGCACTGTCCTGGCCGGTAACGGTCCGATCGACGTCGGTGGCGGAGCCGGCAACCACATCGTCGGCCTGGCTTCCCCGATGGCCACGTCCGAGGCGACCCTGATTGCCACGCTGAACATCTTCGTCCTGAACGCTGATCCGATCAGCTTCGAGCTCAAGGGTGCCGTCCCCAACTCGATCATCGGTTCGAAGGCTCCGGCCGTCCTGATGGAAGGCGACGCGATCATGGCCACCGGTCTGAGCGCCGGCTTCGCCGAGGACGGAAGCACGCAGATCTGTGCCTACATCAACGGCGCTGGCGTTGTTGCGACCGACGAGGTCAGCATGGATGCCGTCAAGGCACTGTATCGCTAAGATATCGCTAAGATATCGCTCAGACGATCTGCTGATCCTGTCTTTTGGAGACAGAGCGGAGACTCCAACGCCCCTCCCGGATTTCCGGGAGGGGCGTTTTTTCGCTCCGCGGGCCTACTGCGTTCAGTGGATTCCGGCCAGCCCACACAGGAAGGCGTAGCTCAGCGCCGTCTCCTCCAGCCGCCGGAATCGACCCGAAGCCCCTCCGTGCCCCGCGCCCATATTCGTCTTCAGCAACAACAGGTTGTCGTCGGTCTTCACCGCCCGCAACTTCGCCACCCACTTGGCCGGCTCGAAATACTGTACCTGACTGTCGTGCAGTCCGGTGGTGACCAGCAGCGGCGGATAGGCGTGGGCCGCGACCTGATCATACGGCGAGTAGCTGAGCATGTAGTCGTAATAGACCTTTTCGTTCGGATTGCCCCACTCGTCGTACTCGCCCGTCGTCAGCGGGATGCTGTCATCCAGCATGGTCGTAACCACATCCACGAACGGGACGGCCGCCACCACTCCGGCCCACAAATCGGGATCGAGGTTGATGATCGCGCCCATCAGCAGCCCGCCGGCCGAGCCGCCCATCGCGAACAGACGGTCCCTCGACGTGTACTTGCGCTCGACCAGGCCATGGCCACAGTCGATGAAGTCGGTAAACGTATTCATCTTATTCAGCAGCTTACCGTCCTCGTACCACTGCCGGCCCATCTCCTGGCCACCGCGCACGTGTGCGATCGCATAGACGAATCCGCGATCCAGCAGACTGATGAGCGAGGAGCGGAAACCCGCGTTCATGCTCGCGCCATAGGAGCCGTACCCGTAGAGCAACAGCGGCGCCGAACCGTCCGCAACGAATCCCTTGCGGTAGACCAGTGAGACCGGAACCTTCGTACCATCCCGCGCAACGACATGCACATACTCCGCCTGATAGTTGTCGCTGTCGAAACCGCCCAGGATCTCCTGCTGTTTGATCAGCGTGCTCGTTCGCCGCTGCATGTCGTAATCGTAGGTCGAACGGGGCGTGGTCAGCGAGGAATAGCCATAGCGGAAAACGTTCGTATCCATTCGCGTATTGACCGAGGCCCACGTCGACCAGGTCGGATCATTGAACTCCAGGAAATGCGGCGCACCACCGTCCATCGGCACGATCTTCAGGTGGTTCAGCCCGTCGAAACGCTCGGTCAGGACCATCCAGTCATCGAACACCTCGAAACCGCTGAGCAGCACGTCCGGGCGGTGGGGGACCACTTCTTTCCAGGAGGCCAGTCCGGTCTCTTGCAGCCCGCACTCCATGAGCCTGAAGTTCGGGGCATGCAGATTGGTCCGGATCAGGAAGCGATCGCCCTGATGATCGATCGAGTACTCCATGTTCTTCTCACGGGCCTGGAAGACGCGGAACTCGCCCTGCGGATGGTCCGCCTCCAGCAAACGCACCTCGCTGCTGAGCGTCTGGCTGCTGTCGATCATCAGATACCGGTAGGATTTCGTGCGCCCCACGTAGCAGCTGAACGTATCGTCATCCTCCTGATAGATCAGTACATCGTCCCGCGCATCGCTACCCAGCAGATGACGCCACACCTGCCAGGAACGCAGAGTTTCCGGATCCTGTCGGGTATAGAAGAAGGTGCGGTTGTCCTTGGCCCAGACCACGTTGCCGGTCACGTCGGGAATGACGTCGCCGAGAATTTCGCCGGACGCGAGGTCCTTGACCCGCAAGGTGTAGAAACGCCGGCCCTGATCGTCGACACCGTAGATCGCATAGCGATTGTCGAAGCTGACACTCGGACCGCGCAGGGAGAAATATTCCAGGCCCGTGGCCATCTCGTTCCCATCGAACAGGATCTCTTCCGGCGCATCCAGGCTCCCCTTGCGCCGACACTCGAGTGCGTACTCGCCGCCCTCGACATAGCGCGAATAGTACCAGTAGCCGCGCATCTCGAACGGAGCAGACGAGTCGTCCTCCTTGATGCGTCCCTTCATCTCTTCGAAGAGTTTCTTTTCCAGCTTCCGTTGCGGCTTCATGGCGGCATCGAGGTACTCGTTCTCCGCCTCGAGGTAGGCGATGACCTCGGGATCCTCGCGTTGGTTCAACCAGTAGTAGTTGTCCACGCGGGTGTCCCCGTGGATGGTCATCTCGTGCGGCCGGACATCGGCCACCGGCGGATCGGGCAACTCGGATGAGCAACCGCCCAACAGAAGGGTCGTCGCCATGAGCAGAATCGCTTTCTGAATGTGGGACATTCGGTTCACCTCGTGGCGGCCACCAGGATCTCGGTGGCCAGGAAAGGGATGGTCGTGCGATCGGACCGGAACACCGTGCTCCGCACCAGCTCGCGCAACGGTCGCCAGGAAATCATATCCATGGGTGCGGTCATTCGCACCACTTCATCGACATCGAAGCCGCTTTCTCGCAGCATCCGCGTGATATCGCCCTTCGTATAGATCCGTGCCCGCGCCCAGCGGGAGTGCAACGCGCGGGGCCACCAGCTGACCAGCGGTACGCGATTCCACGGCAACAACGGTAGATCGGCGCCATGGGTTTCAAAGACCCACCACTTGTTGGGCACCGAGATCAGCAGACGCCCACCGGGACGCAGCAATTCGTACATGCGAGCCAGGGCGGCACGCTCGTCCGGGACGTGCTCGAGCACGGTGAAACTGGTCACCACGTCCGCTGAACCGGCCGGCAGCGAATCGCCCTGGGCGCCGATCCGCTCGACGGCGACCCGGTCGCTCCAGCCGCGATCGGCGACCGCCTGCCGCATCTGCGTCAGGAAATCCTCCTGCACATCCAGGCCCGTCGTATGTGCGAAATGCGGAGCCAACAACAGGGTCTGGGCTCCGTTACCGCAACCGAAATCCACCAATCGGCCCGTGCCCTCCGGCAGCCAGCGACGAACCAGACGCAACCGTCGTTGCAGGATCAACTGGCCTTCGCTGGCAGGAACACCTCCTGCCGGGGCTCGTTCTTCGCCGCTTGCCGCATTGCGCGAGGATTTCACTTCCGACTCCGCCTCTGTTATCCTGGCCGCATGACTGATGACAAGAAAAATTCCCGGGCCGACGATGCAGCCCTGCTCGGACGCCCCTTCGAACTCAGCGAGGCGCTGGGACGCGAGAATGCCGGTGCGCTTCGGGGCGGATCACCGGTTCCCCGAACCCGCCAGGTTCTGGCCGAAATCGAGCACTATCTCGAAATGCGACTGCACGACCCCGAAGGATCACTGCACCGAACGATCCTCTCCCGGCTCAAGGAGAATGCCCCCCTGCTGGGCCGGCACCACGACCAACCGCTCGATGCCCTGGCCGAATTTCTGGCCCGCGTCCTGGGCTCCGACTCGGCTCTGGAGTCGCTCGTGCGCGAGACCGATGCCCGTTGGGGTAGAGAATATCAGGAGCGGCCCTATTTCGAAAGCGATGACGGGCCCGCCCAGCCGGACGACCCCTACCAGCGGGTCCAGGTGCGCCGGTGGCTCCGTTCCCTGGCCAGGTCGCTTGCATCCCGGGAATAGGTTCCGGGATCCCGCGGACGCGGTGGTAAGGTCAACGGCCCGCTAGTTCCGCCAGGGCCAACCCTCGGCCACGATTCGAGTAACCAGTTCCGTATCCTGCGGCCCCACTCCCGCGGCCGCCTGCACTTCCCAGCCGTTCATCTCATCGGGCAGCAACAACCACTCGGCCGCCGGGTCGGCGCGCCACGCCTCGGGCTGCAGATGCACCCGCGGCTTGGTACGCTGCGGAGCTCCACGCTCGGGACAGAAAGTTGTGCAGTTCCCGCAGTCGTTGCACCAATCCGCCAGAACCACATACTGGGCACGAGCCTCCAGACCCCAGCCGGCCGGAGTCGGCACTGCCAGGAAGGCATTGTTCGGGCAGACCGAGACGCAATTATTGCAGGCCACGCAATCGAAGCGCTGCAGGTCGTTGTCCACCCGGCGCAGTGCCTTCTTCGTGGCGGAACGAGTGTAGGGCTGCGCCCCGGCTTCCCCGGCCAGGCGCCGGGCGTAGTCCGATACCGAGGCCTCACCCGCGGCCCGTCGCAACCCGGCAAGGTCCGAGACTCCCCGGGCGCCCATGTCCCGGACCAGCTGCTTCAGCGCGCCGGTCAACCGCCCGTAACCGCCCGGCTTCAACAAGTCGCTGCAGATGGTGACCGGCTCCAGTCCCAGGGCCACCGCGTCGGCGACATTGTTCTTGTCGACCCCCGCGCTGAAGGCGACCGGGACGCGCCCTACGCCGGCGCCCAGGGCCAGCTTCCCTGGCAGGGCTTCGTGCAGACGGTCGGCGAGCGTCACGGCCAGTACATGCAGCGGCGCACCGGAGAGATACATCCGCACCTCGGGAAGAATCCCGCGTTCGTTCGCCACCACCAGGGTATTGGTCAGCTTGATTCCAAAGCGGCGTCCGTTCAGCTGTGCAAAGGAATCCAGACGGTCGATCATCTCCAGCGCGCGTTCGAATTTCAGATCCGCCGCGAAAGCCTCGGGCACCAATCGCACCTCCGTGTATCCGAGCCGGTCGTGCAGGATGCCGCGTACGGTCTCCAGCCCCAGCAGGGTCGGATTCAACTTCACCGTCACATCCAGTTCGTGCTCGGTCATCAGATGCCGGACGATGCCCTCGATCTCTTCGGGAGGGCAGCCATGGAAAGTACTCAGGTTCGTCATCCGGACCAGTTGTGCATCGACCGGTGCATCAGCCAGCGCGGTGAACGGCGCCGGCAGATCGCGACGCAACCGGTCGAGTACCTCGTCCGCGTGCCGGATCCCGTACAGGAACTCGCGCATGCGTTGGGACTGCACGCCCTTCAGGTCGTAGCCGACGGACAGCTCCAGCACGTGATCGCCGAAGTCCTCGCCTCCGCCCAGTGCGTCCCGTAGTGGCTCCCATCGCCGCAGGATCGCCAGCAGCAACGCCGTCTTGGCATACTCCTCGAGCGATTCCTCCAGGCGCAGTTCCTGACTCCACTCGACGTTGTATCCCACATTCTCCATATCGATGCAGGGACGAGCGATCTCCAGCTCGTCCAGGATCTGCACCGTTTTCAATTCGAAGCTGCGCGCACCGGCCAACCAGGCCAGGGCCATATTCTGCGCCAGTTGGGTGTGCGGGCCCGCCGCCGGCCCGATCGGTGTGGCCGCGCGCCTTCCACCGATTTCACAGGACAGATCGACGCCTTCGGGGCTGCGGAAGAATCGGCGCTCGGGCAACGAAAAGATTTCGCGACGTCGGTCCCACTCCCCGGCGATCCGGCACAGCAATTGCGGCAGGGTCCACGGTACCAGGGGCGAATGCACACGCGACATGACGAGTCCCTTCTTCAGTCGTAGCGGGAGGGAAAGAGATCGGCCAATTCGGCGATGGTGTCGATCACGAGATCCGGTTCGGCGGAACGCACGACACCGGGAGGCACCAACCCGTAGGTACATCCCACGGAGATCGCGCCCCAGGCCTGGGCGGCACGAATATCGTTCGGACTGTCGCCGACCACCGCGACGCGTGCCGGATCCAACGAGCGGCCCTCCAGGCAGGCCGCCAGATGCGAAGGATCCGGTTTGCGAACCGGTGCTTCGTCGCCGGCCACCACCCGCGCGAAAGCTCCGTCCAGATGCAGTCCGGACAGGATCAGGTCGGTAAACGCACGCGGCTTGTTCGTCGCCACGAACAGCGGAAATCGGTGAAATCGCCGCAGCACTTCCAGGGTATCGGGATAGCGGCGCGTATGGTCCAACAGGTGGCGCCTATAATGATCCGCGAAAACGCCCAGCCCCTCGTCCAGCCGTTCGGGCGTCACCGGCAGTCCTGCCTGACCGGTCAGACCGGTGTGCACGTCGTGGCCCAGCGCTCGGGACAGCAGATGGACCACTCCGTCACCCACATAGCCGCGAATCGTTTCCTCCGGCAACCCGGGCATCCCGAAATGGACCCGCACGAAATTGGCCGAGATGGCAATGTCGCGGCCCGAGTCGACCAGTGTGCCGTCGAGATCGAAGATGAAGGCGTCGACCCGGCGGCCCTTGTACTTGGCGTTTCCCATGATACCTCCGTTGGTACGGCCAGAATACGCGCCGCGCCCCGGACTGACAAGGTGCAGAAGCCGGGAGCCGTCACGGGTTGCCCGTTGTTCCGCGCACGACGATGCGATACAATCGCCCATCACTGATATGAGGGGCCGCCGGAGGCGGATCACCCGGGACGGAGTACGTTTGAATCCACTGGTCATCGGACTGATCATCTACAGTGTCGCCATTCTGGGCGTGGGCCTTCTGGCCGCGCGCCGCAACCGTACACTGGATGACTACCTCCTGGCCGACCGCAAACTGGGCCCCTGGGTGGCTGCCTTCAGCGAGCGCGCCAGCGGCGAATCGGCCTGGTTGTTGATCGGGTTGCCGGGGTTGGCCTTCGCCACCGGCGCAGGATCGGTCTGGGTGGGCGTCGGCTGCTGCAGCGGCATCGCATTCTCGTGGTTCACGATTGCCCGGGCGCTGCGGCGCGAAACCCTGCGTCACGAAGCACTGACGCTGGCCGACTACTTCGAAGCCCGGCACGGGGATCACGGACATGCCCTGCGCATCACCGCGACCGTGATCATCCTGTTCTTCTTCACGTTCTATGTCGCCGCGCAATTCCTGGCCGCCGGAAAAGTGCTCAACTTCTACCTCGAGATCTCCCAGGTCCAGGGGATGTTGATCGGTGCGGTGCTGGTGCTCTTCTACACCGCGGCGGGCGGATTGCTGGCAGTCTGCTGGACGGATCTGATCCAGGGTATCATCATGTTGTTCACGTTGGCGGTGTTGCCGCTGGCGGTGTTGACGGAGATGGGGGGTCCGGGAGTCCTGACGGCGAAGCTGGCCGCCTTGGGCGGATCGTATCTGCACTGGGCGCCGGGCGAAACCCGGTGGGCGGCGATCAGCGGAGTCCTGGGTAGCCTGGCCATTGGACTGGGCTATATGGGGCAGCCGCATCTGGTACTGCGTTTCATGGCCATGCGTTCGGATGACGACGTGAAAGCCGGGCGCCGCATCGCAGTCGGCTGGGCGCTGATCGCGTTTTTCGGCGCGATCCTGATCGGCGTGACGGGGCTGGCCTGGTTTGGACCCGAGGCCATGGGCGTTGGCAAGCAGATTGCCGACCAGGAGCAGTTGATGCCCCTGATGGCCCGCACCTTCCTCCCCGAGAGCCTGGCCGTCCTGATGATCTGCGGAGCGATCGCAGCGATGATGTCCACCGCCGACAGTCAGCTCCTGGCCTCGGCCAGCGCCATCAGTGAGGATATCTACCGGCGTCTGATCCGGCCCGATGCGCCCCAGAAAACGTTGGTGGCGCTGGGACGCTGGGCGACACTGGGAGTCGGCGTGGTCGGATTCCTGCTGGCCTGGAAGGCAGACGATTTCGTCTACAACATGGTACTCTATGCTTGGGCGGGACTGGGCGCGGCCTTTGGTCCGCCGTTGATGCTTTCATTGCACTGGCGCCGAACCAGTCGAGCGGGCATCCTGGCCGGCTTCCTGTCCGGAACCGTGGTAGTCGTGGCATGGTACAACATTCCCTTCCTGAAGGGCCTGTTGTACGAGATGATTCCGGGCTATTTCGTCTCCCTGGTGGCGACGTGGGCCTTCAGCTTGATTTTTCCCGACATCGACCCCGATCGCGGCACCGAGGAGCGGCGGGCCGAAGAAACACCGAACGGGTGATTGGACATCCACCCGGAAGGAGCGACCAGAGCATGGACAGCACGAAGAACTCGAAGCGTGGCCTGATGAAGGACGGCAAGAGTACACGCAAGCGGGCCGGTCGCAATGGTCGAGGCCAGGGGATACCGCGAATCATGATCGTGGCCGGTGTCCTGATCATCGCCGGCGCGGCGTGGCTGTACTGGCCGTCGGGTGATTCCGCGCCCACCGGTCTGGGCGAGCGCCACACCGTGGTTTCGGGGGGGCCGGCTTTGGCGGGTTCGACCGGCGCCACAGGCCCCAGCTCGGGCGATGTGGACATCGACCGGATGACCCCGCAACTGACGCCGGAGACCCCCGAAAACACGGGCGCGGTCGCTGAGCCAACCGGGAAGAATGCGACGATTGAATCAACGGCGCCGGAAACGGACTCTCCTGCAGCAGCGGTCGTAGTGGAGAAGGCGGTCGAGAAGAAGCCGGCCGCGAAGCCCCGGCCCCAACCCGCCGCTCCGCCGATCGAGCAGATCAAGCCCACCACCAGCGGAGGCTATGCCGTACAGGTCGGCTCTTTCGGGAATGCCAACAATGCCGACCAAGAGGTCGAACGACTCACGGCACTCGGCTGGCAGCCGCTGGTCCGGGCCGGGAACAACTCCTCCGGCGAGATGGTCTTCCGCGTTTGGATCACCTGGTTTCCTTCGCGGCAACAGGCTCAACAGTTCATCGACCAGAACCGGAAACAGGTACCGGGTGCGATCCCGGTACACCGCTAGCAACAACCTGACAGGAGTTATCAATGACCCGATCCAGGATCATCGGTACCGGTATGTATGTACCCCCTTTCGTGGTGACCAACGACGATCTGTCGCGTCGCATCGATACTTCGGACGAGTGGATCACCGAACGCAGTGGAATCCGGGAACGGCGCTGGCTTGAGACCAATGCCGAGGGGTGGACCCTGCAGACGGGAGCGGAAATGGGAGCCCAGGCAGCGCGCGAGGCCCTCGCCGCAGCCGGGATCGAGCCCGAGGCTGTCGACCTGGTACTCTATGCCACGTTGAATCCGGACCTCTTCTTCCCCGGCAACGGCGTTTTCGTGGAAGACCTGCTCGGTCTGCAGACGGCCGGGGCGATGGACATCCGCAACCAGTGCACCGGTTTCGTCTATGCCTTGGCCGCGGCCGACGGATTCATCCAGGCCGGGATCGCCGAAACCGTGCTGGTCATCGGCGGCGAAATCCAGTCCACGGCACTGGATGTCTCGGACCAGGGCCGGGACATGGCCGTGCTGTTCGGTGATGGCGCCGGGGCGGTCATTGTCCAGAAGAGTGACTCCGAAAGTGGAATCCTCGCTTCCGCGCTGCACAGCCAGGGGAGGTATGCTCGCGACCTGTATTGCGAGGCTCCGGTAGGGAATCGGAGCGACCGGATCACCCCCGAAATGCTGCAACAGAAGCGGCACTATCCGCGAATGGACGGCAAGCTGGTATTCAAGCACGCTACGCGGCGGTTCTGTGAAGCCATCAATGAAGTGCTGGCCCAAGGCGGTATGGCCACCGGGGACATCGACCTGCTCGTCCCCCATCAGGCCAATCAGCGGATCACCGACGCGGTTGGCGCTCGCATGGGGCTATCACCCGAGCGTGTGTTTTCGAATATAGCCAAGTACGGCAACACCACCGCAGCGACGATCCCCATCGCCCTGGCCGAGGCCGAACGCGAAGGGCGGCTTCGGGATGGCGACATTGTCGTAACCGTCGCCTTCGGTTCGGGTTTTACCTGGGGCGCCAATCTGATTCGCTGGTAGGAATTCCGGCCTGAACAAAGCCCGCGGCACCGGAGCACCGCGGGCTTTCGCGTTCCGATCCGGAGAGGGTCAGATCCGGTCTTCCAGATCCATGTTCTGCAGGATGCATTTGACCTTGAAGCTGAGGGACATGATTCCGACAGCCATTCGCTCGTTGCGCACCGCGACTGTCGGCGGCACCTTCAGATCGGTGGGCGCGAAGTTGAAGATCCCGACAATTCCCGACTCGACGAGGCGGTCACATACGCCCTGGGCCTGAGCCGCCGGAACGGTGAGAATCGCGATCCGGATCTTCTCGCGGGATACCACCTCTTCGAGTTCGTCCATATCCAGTACCGGCTGCCCCCGCATTTCGACACCGATCAATTTCGGATTCGTATCGAAGATGCCTTTTACGGGAAAACCCTGGATTTCCAGATTCTGGTAGTTCGCCAGCGCCTGCCCCAGATGACCGGCCCCGACGATGGCTGTCGGCACGGGCTCGGCGATCCCGATAATCTGTTCCAGGGCATCGACCAGTTTCTGCACATGGTAGGGCCGACCGGGGCGACTGAATCCACCAAAGTAGTGGAAATCGTGCCGCAGCTGGCTGGCCTTGATATCGAGCGACTCGGCCAGTTGGCGTGAAGAGACGTCCTCGACGCCGATCGCCTGCAGAAGTTTCAGTTTTTCGAGATACAGCGGCAAGCGCAATACCGTCGCATCGGGCACATCGCAGGTTCGGCGGTTCTTGCGCACAATCCAGCCTCCAAGGCACTTGCGAATGTTAACAACTAAACACCATTGACCCAAAACGGGAAGATGCTGTTACCGGATTAGCATTCAGGATAGTTGGGCCTCCCCCATCCGTCAAGGGGTCAAAGCCGCCGATTCAATCAGTTCGCAAACTCCGGATATTCCAACAATTGCTGGAGGTTTCGGCTCCCTACGCCTATTTTTGCCTTCTTGAAACACTCAGGTTGGGCCGCCGGATCCACATTCGCAGGCCCGTCGACCCATCACCTACGCCTACAACCCTGGTGAGTGGATATGGCACAGTACGTTCCCGTTTCCGATCGTTGGCTCCTGCAACCGCTTCCCCTGTACGGACAGCTCTCCCCCCGGGACTATGACGACTTGGGCTTCATGGTCGGCCTCGAGGTGCATCAACAACTCCTGACCCGGCGGAAGCTGTTTTGCCGTTGCCCGGCCGGCCGCTACCAGACCGACCACCAGGCCGAGGTGCTGCGCCACATGCGTCCCACCCTGTCGGAGATGGGCGAGTACGACGGCACCGCGCTGATGGAGTTCAAGACCCGCAAGGAAATCATCTATCTCTTGAACAACGAATCCGTCTGTACCTACGACATGGACGACGCCCCCCCGTTCGAGGTCGACGATGAGGCCCTCGACCGCAGTCTGGCCATAGCCATGCTGCTGGGCTGCAACATCGTGGGCGAGGTCCACATCACGCGCAAGCAGTACCTGGACGGAAGCATCCCCACGGGATTTCAGCGGACTGCCATCGTCGGCACCGATGGCGACATCCCGTTCGGCGAAAAGAACATCCATATCCGACAGATCAGCTTCGAAGAGGACAGCTGCCGCGAGGTCAGTGACATCGGTCATGTGCGCACCTACCGCACCGACCGATTGGGCATGCCCCTGATCGAGACCGTCACCGACCCCGACATGAAAACGCCCGAGGAGGCGATGCAGGTCGGTCAGATTCTGCGCCACCTGGTGCGCATCAGTGGACTGGTTCGAACCGGCTCGGGCGCCGGTCGCCAGGATGTGAACGTTTCGGTCACCGGTGGCACGCGGATCGAGATCAAGGGCGTACCCAGCCTGCGCGATATTCCGCGACTGGTCCACAATGAGGCCCTGCGCCAGCGCACCCTGGTCGGCATCCGCGGCGAATTGATTGCCCGGGGCATCACCGCCGACGACATCAGCGAGCAGGGCTACGACGTGACCCCGATCGTGCGTGGTACCGGCTGCAAGTTCATCCGCAAGGCGGTGGACAAGGGTGCGACGGTGATGGCCATTCCACTGCCCGGCTTCCAGGGCCTGCTCCAGGTCCAGACCCAGCCCCGCACTTCGTTCCTGAAGGAATTCAGCGACCGTGTGCGCGTGATCGCCTGCATCGACGATCTGCCCAATCTGGCTCTTTCGACGCAGGACGTGCCGACACTCTCCAGCGGGGAATGGGACCGTGTCGCCAAGACCTGCGATGTGGAGCAGGATGTTCCCGTACTGGTGGTCTGGGGCCGCAAGCGCGATACCGAAACCGCGGTCCGGGAGATCGCGATTCGTGCGCGCGAAGCGACGTTGGGAGTTCCCCAGGAAACGCGGCAAGCGCTGGACGACGGTACGACGGGGTTCGAAAGGGTTTTGCCGGGCGCGGATCGGATGTATCCGGATACCGACCTGCCTCCGATCGCGCTGGACGATGAACGCATCGAGCGCATTCGCGCCTCGCTGCCCCTGCGTACCTGGGAACGTCAGGCGCTCCTGAAGGAACGGGGCGTCGGGGAGGACCTGGCGGAGCGGCTGAGCCGCCACCGCGCCTGGGATCTGTATGAGGCCCTGGCCGAGCAGGCCGGCACCGCCGTCGATCACAATCTGTTGGTTTCAATCCTCCTGGACCGCTCCTGCGCCCGGCCCGCCAGCCTGGCCGCAGCAGGCGATTGGTGGAGCAGCGCGTTGCAGCGGCTGATCGCCGGAGAGATCGTGCCCGAAGGACTCTGGCACTGCGAGCAGGATCCTCCCACGCGACTGGACGAAGACGAGGCGCGCGGGATCTGCGCCGCGGAGCTGCAATTCCTGGGCGACGACCGCCCAGACGACCTCGAACAGATCGTTCCGTTCGCGATGGCTCGTGTCATGCCGAAACTGCGCGGCCGCGTTCCCGGGCGCACCGTTCGGGACTGGGTTTCCGAGTGGTCCGACGACTCGAACCGAAAGGAGGTGCGGCGATGAGCCAGCCCCAGGAATCGACCACCCACGAAGACTTCAAGGGCTACCGCTCCCCCACACTGGAGCTGCTTCAGGCGCAGGGGGCTCCGGTCTGGAGCCAGGTCACGTTGCACACCGACCGGGGCGATTTCACCGGGCTGATCCTGCCGCGCAGCGAGACCGCCGACGCGGATCACATCGTGCTGAAACTGGCCACGGGATACAATATCGGGGTGCGACACGATACGGTGCAGAAGATCACGGTTTTTGGCCGCAAGGTCGCCAACTACCAGATCCCCGAGAAGGAATTTCCATTCGACCCGGTCAAACCGCGGGTCAAACTCTTCGGAACCGGCGGTACGATCGCCAGCCGGCTGGACTACCGCACCGGAGCGGTGATTCCCGCCTTCAGTCCGGGCGAGTTGTACGGATCGGTTCCCGAACTGGCTGATATCTGCAATATGGAGACGGAGAAACTGTACGGTGTGTTCAGCGAGAACATGGGCCCCGAGCAGTGGATGGGAACCGCCGAGGCCGTCGCCGCCGAAATTCGCAAAGGGGTCGCCGGCATCGTCATCGGGCATGGCACCGACACGATGCACCATACGGCGGCCGCGCTCAGTTTCATGTTGCAGGACTCCCCGGTCCCGATCGTCATGGTCGGCAGCCAACGCAGCAGCGATCGCCCCAGCTCCGACGCGGCGATCAACCTGATCAACTCCACCCGCACGGCCGCAACCAGCGACATCGCCGAAGTGATGGTTTGCATGTTCGGCCCCACGTCGGACAAGTATGGATTGCTGCATCGCGGCACCCGTGTGCGCAAGATGCATTCTTCCTACCGTTCGACGTTCCGGACGCTGAGCGACATCCCCCTGGGCAAGATCGACGAGAATGGTGTCACACCCTTCCGCAACGACTACAACCCGCGACGCCAGGACAACGACATCAAGTTGAATGCCGTCTTCGACGACCGCATCTCGCTGGTCTACTACTACCCGGCCATGAAACCCGATGTCATCGATTCGCTGATCGACAACGGCTACCGGGGCATCGTGATCGCCGGCACGGGCCTTGGCCACGTGAACAAGCCGCTCTACCCCGCTCTGGACCGCGCCCGCGCCGCCGGCGTGCACGTCTACATGACGGTGCAGACGATGTGGGGCTATGTGCAGATGTATGTCTACGAGACCGGCCGCGAAATCATGGAGCTGGGCGTCGTGCCGGCCGCGAACATGCTGCCCGAGGTCGCCTACGTGAAGCTCGGTTGGGCGCTCGGGCAGACTCATGACCCGGACGAAGTCCGCCGCATCATGCTCTCGCCGGTGAATGGAGAAATTACCGAGCGGGAACCGCACAATGGCTACCTGGTTTTCCAGGGAGGGATTCCCGAGGTGGACGAGTTCATCTCGTCTCATTGGAAGTAGGCAGATAGAAGCACATACACGAAAGTTCGCCGATGTCCTCGGGCTGCGCCCTGCGGATTACGGCGAACTTTCGCGGATGTGCTCCTATCTGCCTACTTCTAACGGGGTATGGGCTCGTCACCCGGGATACCCCCGATGGGGACGGGGCTACGCTTCCTACGTCTGGATGCGTGGCAGGCACCGATACTGATCGGCATACAGCGGCCGTGTTGCGTAATCCGCAGGGCGTCAGCCCGAGGACATCGCAACACGGCCGCTGTATGCCGATCAGTATCGGTGCCCTACGACGCTTCCCAAGTCGTATAGAACCCCACGCCGTCGACTTCATAGAGGAACTCCCGGGAGTTCTCCCATTCCTTGTCGGCCACGACGTCGGAGATCACGCGGCACTCGGGCAGTCCGAGTTCGAAGGCGTCCAGTTCGGGAAGCAGGTGCGTCAGCATCGAGCCGGCCAGGGTGTTGGTGACTTCGCCCAGAACGTCCATGACCTCGAACTCGTCCTCTTCCATGGTGAACTCGCGCATCATCATCGCGCCCGCCAATTCGAGGGCCAGACCCTGCGGGATGATCAGGCCCACCAGTGCCGGCGAGGGCTTGTAGATGGGCAGGCGCGTGTAGAAAACCGGCTCATCGCTTTTGGGTGCGTTCTCCTCTTCGCCCGGTATGGCCTCCAGAAAGGCCATATTTTCGAAAACCTCGGCAACGGAATCGTTCATCGCCGCCGTGATATCCAGGGTCTTCATCGTCATTCGTTCTCTCCCTTGACTGCCATCAGGGTCTCCAGACCCTCGGCGATCTTCATCGGATTGACGGGTTTGCGGAGCACCACGTAGGCACCCATCTCCAGCAATTCCTTCTTGCGGGCCTCGTTGCCGGAACTGGTGATCACCATGATCGGCAAGCCATGTAGTTTGGGGCTCGCACTGACCCGGCGGATGAGTTCGCGACCGTCCAGCACCGGCATGTTCAGATCCGTTACCAGGATATCGGCCCCGGCATTCTTGAGCAGTTGCAGCGCTTCCTGTCCGTTCTGCGCCTCGAGAAACTCGATGTCCTCGTCGACCGAGATCTCCAGGCACTGTTTGATGAACATACGCGCCGTGGCGGAGTCGTCTGCGATCAGAATATTCATTCTTCATTCTCCTGCTCATCGCCAAACAGAGCTTCGGCGGTGGACCTGTAGTCGATCTGAACGTCCAGGACCAGACCTTCCAGCCCCTGCGATTTCAAATTCACGTGATCGGTGTAGGCGGGATCGAAAGTGTACTGCAGCGAATCGACCCCCGTGTCGAAGCCTTGCATCATCGCCAGTGTGTCGGCCAGGTGGATGACGTAGGCCATCGCCCGCACCTCCTCGGGTGCCCCGGCGGGGCGATGATGGTGAAGAATGCCCTCGATCAGAGTCATCGGCATCTGCCAGCGGCCGGCCAACGCGCCCCCGATCTCGCAATGATCGGTGCCCATCATCGACCGCTCGGCCTCCAGATGGTCTGATTCCTCCACGTTGCCGACGCGATCGAGAATCTCCGGCACCAATTCGACCATGAAGTCGGAGATCACGGCCTTGCCGATGTCGTGCAACAGACCGGCCGTGAAGGCAATTCCCGGGTCCACCTTGCCGTCGGTATTGCGAGCCAGTTCCCGGGCCGCGATCGCAACCCACAGGCAATGGCGCCCCAGGTCACCGCGACTCCCATGGTAACCGGGAAGTTCCTTGTTGAAGGTGTCTCCCGATGACGAAGCGAGCGCGATGCCGATGATCTTCGTATCCCCCAGATACGCCACGGCCTCATGCACGGTGTTCACCTCGCGCCGCAATCCGATCGCCGCCGAGTTGATCACCTTCAGCACGTTCGCCGTCAATGCCGAATCGTTCTCGATCACCCTGACGATGTCCGCCACCTTGTAGTCGCCGCCCCCGATTACGCTCAGGAGTTGGCTTGCGCCTGGCGAAAGAGCAGGAACGTTCTTGACCGATTCCAGAATTTCACGTGTATCTACCCTCAGCTCCGCCATGGATCCACCTCCTAGATGTTCAGGGGCTCACGCCCGGGTGAAGTGACCACGACCTTGCCGTCATCGACGGCCACCGTCACGGTCCGACTGATGGTACCGCCGACCTCTTCGGCCACGGCGCCCATCCGCTGTTGCCACAACGCCTTCTTGATCGCCAGCGCATTGCGCTTGCCGATATTGAAGGTGTTGTTCTTGTCCATCACGTTCGCTCCGCCGGTCAGTTTGACAACCAGCTTCTTCAGGTTTCCGGCCGCTCCCATCCCCTTCATCATCTGCAGGAGTACCGGAACCGCCGTATCGGCGAAGTAGCCGGGCAGTTTCTCGGCTCGAGCCGGGTGAACCTTCGATTCAGGGAGCGCGACATGGACCATCCCGATCGACCGTGTGGTCGGATCCAGAATGATGATCGCGACACAAGAGCCCAGGGCGTGGGTCTTGATCACATCGCCCGGATTTTTCACGACCCCGTATTCGCCAATTCCCAGGGTGACCACGCTCAAACCAGTTCCTCTTTCCTGTTGAGCCAGCTCAATACCGTGTCCGCGATTTTCTGGAGTGGCACCAACTGCTCGGCCGCTCCGCATTCCCAGGCTACGCGCGGCATGCCGAACACCACACAGGTGGCCTCATCCTGCGCCAGAGTGCGGGCACCGGCCTGGCGCATGGCCAGCAATCCCTTCGCCCCGTCCCCCCCCATACCGGTCAGCATCGCTCCTACCGCGTGCGGACCCAGCGCCGTCGCCGCCGACCGCATGAGAACTTCGACCGAGGGCTTGTGTCCGTTGACTTTCGGTCCGTCCTGGCAGCGCACCAGGTAGCTGCCACCAGAGCGCACGATACTCATGTGCATACCCCCCGGAGCGATCAGGACCCGGCCCGGAATGACCGAGTCGCCGTCCGCCGCCTCCTTGACCTGCATCGCCGACACTTCGTCCATGCGCTGGGCGAACATCTGCGTAAAGCCGCTCGGCATATGCTGGGTGATCACTACGCCCGGCGAGTTGACGGGAAGACGCGTCAGGACCTCGCGAATGGCTTCGGTTCCCCCCGTGGAGGCGCCGATGACAATGACATGGTTGGTGCTCGCGCTCAGCGGACGTGCCTGACGCGGGGCCGGAGCGGCCGGGCGTTGGCGATGTTTCCAGTGCGAGACATTCGCCGTGGCGGCCATCTTCACTTTCGTCGCCAGCGCCTGCATCATCCTCTGCAGGCCGTTCGCCACATCGCTCTTGGGTTTCGTCACGAAATCGACAGCGCCGAATTCCAGCGCTTCGAGGGTGATTTTTCGGCCGCGTTCGGTGAGCGCGCTGACCATGATCACCGGAATCGGGTACTGCGGCATGAGTTGATGCAGGAACTCGACGCCGTCCATCTTCGGCATTTCCACGTCGAGCGTCATGACATCCGGTTTCAACCGCAGCAACTTGTCCCGGGCGTTGAACGGATCGGTCGCCGTACCGACGACCTCGATCCCGGGATCGGAATTCAATCCTGTGGCGAGGATCTCGCGCACGAGGGCCGAATCATCGACAATCAAGACCCTGACCGGTTTGGCGCCCATATCAGACCTGCAGTCTTTCGCTGTAGATGAGCCGCGTCGTATCGAGCAGGATTGTCACATCTTCCCCATTCTTGCCCAGTCCATTGATGTACTCTCTGCCCGCCTGGCTCTCGGCGCGTTGCGGCGGCGAGGAAATATGCGAATCGTCGAAGACCGCGACCTCGTTGACGCGATCGACGATCATGCCAACCGTCGCCGAGTCCACGGTTACCACGACGACACAGGTACGATCGTCGTATTCCCGCTCCGCCATGCCGAAGCGCATGCGGACGTCGATGACCGGAATCACATTGCCGCGAAGATTGATCATGCCCTTGACATAATCAGGCACGTCGGGAACCTCCGCGATATCCTGCAAGCCGACGATCTCGGTCACATGGAGAATTTCCACTCCGTAGTTTTGGTCACCGATCCGGAAGGTCATGTAGCGGTCCTTGTTGGCGTCGTCGCCGAATTCCTGCTCATCGAGGTCCTGCTCGTTCATTTCATCCTCATTCCGGGGCGCGCCTGCGCGCGGGTCGAGTTTCGAGTTATCGGGCACGGTCCACCTCCGTCGGTTCTCAGGCCATCGCCACAGCGGTCGTCGCCGCGTCGGCCAGTATCGTCGCCACGTCCAGGATCAAGCTGATGCGGCCGTCCCCCAGGATGGTGCAGCCACTGACGCCATGAGGTGAGCCCATGTACCCGGAGAGTCCCTTTACGACGGTCTGCTGCTGGCCGAGGATATCGTCCACGAACAGCGCGGCAGTGGTCCCGTCGTTCTCGACGATGATCAGGATTCCCTCGCTCAGTTCGCTGAATTTCGGCTGAATCCCATACAGGTCGTGGACGCGCACGACGGGAATCATCGCCTCGCGCAACTTCACGACTTCCGTGCCCTCGGGCGTGATCGTGACCTGCTCGGGCTGCGGCCGTACGGCCTCGCGGATCGAGAGCAGCGGGATGTTGTAGGTCGAGCGCCCCACACTGACGAGCATACCTTCGATGATGGCCATGGTCAGTGGGATGCGCATGATGAAACTCGAGCCTTCGCCCGGCGTGCTCTTGATATCCACGCGGCCATTGATCTTTTCGATGTTCTTCTTCACGACATCCATGCCGACTCCACGGCCGGAGATTTCGGTTACGGCTGCGGCCGTCGAAAAGCCCGGCTCGAAAATCAGTCGGTAGACTTCCTCGTCACGCAGGTCGGACCCGTCGCCATCGACCAGACCCTTCTCGATGGCCTTGTTCAGGATCACTTCACGTTTCAGGCCTTTGCCGTCGTCGCTGACGATGATCCAGACCTCGCCGCTCTCGTGCCGCGCCTCGATCGTGACCGTACCCTCGTCGGCCTTGTCGGTGTGCTGACGTTCGTCGGGAGATTCCAGGCCGTGATCAATGGCGTTTCGAACGATGTGGACCAGCGGATCGGAGATCTGCTCGATCACCGTCTTGTCCACTTCCGTTCCCTCGCCCCTGAGCTCCAGATTGACTTTCTTGCCGGCCTTCAACGCCGTGTCGTGCACGAGACGGATCATCTTCTTGAAGGTGCCCGACAATGGAACCATTCGCACCGACATCGCCACGTCCTGCAGATCGGAAGTGATTCGGCGCAGATGATGCGATGCTTTTTCCAGATTCTCGAATTCGTGGCCCAGCAGGTCCGGGTTGCGGGTGACCATCGCCTCGGCGATGACCAGCTCGCCGACCAGGTTCATCAGCGAATCCAGCTTGCTCAGATCCACGCGAATGCTGCCACCGGCCTTGGCGGAAGCCGATGTCTTGGCCGCAGCGGGCTTTCCGCCGGCCGGCTTCGCTCCAGCGGGCTTGGCGCTTCCGCTTGCCACTTTCGCGGCCCCGGCCGATTTGGGCTCCGGTGCCGATACGGCTTCGGAAGGCGGTGTGGGCTTGGCGGCGAGTGGGGTGGCGGGTTTCTTTTTCATGTTCGACAGGGGGATGAAGCCCTTTTTCGCGGTTTCTTCGACTGGCG
>JANTGJ010000007.1 GCA_024762975.1 Candidatus Krumholzibacteriia bacterium | reverse complement strand
CGGCGTGGGGGCCGACATCACCAGCTATGCGGTGGTCGTCGAGGAGATCAGCCGCGTGTGCGGCAGCCATGGGTTGACCGTGGCGGCCCACAACAGCCTGGGCTGTTGGCCGATCGTGGCGCTGGGCACGCAGGCCCAGAAAGAACGCTTCTTGCCACCCGCGGCAACGGGGGAAACGCTGCTGAGCTTCGGCCTGACCGAAGCCGGCGCCGGATCCGATGCCGGCGGCACCCGCACCACCGCTGTTCGTGACGGCAACGACTGGATTCTGAACGGAACCAAGATGTGGATCACGAACAGCCACTATGCGGGCGCGATCGTGATTACTGCCAAGACCAATCCCGACGCCCAGGGGAGCCACGGCATCAGTGCCTTCATCGTTCCGACCGACACCCCGGGCTTCACCGTCGAGAAAAAGGAAGACAAGCTGGGAATGCGCGGCTCCGATACGGCGCCCCTGACACTGGAAGACGTGCGCGTCCCGGCGGATCTGTTGCTGGGCGAACAATGCGAAGGCTTCAAGTACTTCATGATGACCCTGGACGGTGGCCGCATCTCGATCGCGGCGGTGGCTCTCGGTCTGGCCGTCGGTGCCTATGAGACAGCTCTGGAGTATTCGAAGGAACGGCATCAGTTCGGCCGTCCGATCTCCAGCTTCCAGGCCATCGAATTCATGCTCGCGGACATGGCTACGCAGATCCAGGCCTCGCGCCAGTTGACGTACGAAGCCTGCCGCCTGAAGGATCAGGGCGAGCCCTACGGGCAGATGGCCGCCATGGCCAAGTTGCACGCTTCGGAAACGGCCATGTTCGTGACCGACAAGGCCATCCAGATCCTGGGCGGCTACGGCTACACCCGGGAATACCCGGTCGAGCGCATGTATCGCGACGCGAAGCTGTGCACGATCGGCGAGGGGACTAGCGAAATTCAGCGTATGGTAATTGGACGCAATGAGTTGAATTCTTGAATTGAAGTTTTGACTGAACCGGCTGCTGGGGGCCGGAGACCCGATCCGGACTCCGATGTCCGGCTCGAAAGGAGCCAACGTGAATATACGATCCGTGATCTGTGAGGCCGTCCGGACCCCGATCGGCCGCTTCCAGGGAGGCCTGGCTTCGGTCCGTTCGCCCGAGTTGGGCGCTGCCTGCGTTCGGGCCATCCTGTCGCGTGTGGATCTCGACCCGGCCCAGGTCGACGAGGTGATCATGGGCTGCGTCTGCCAGGCGGGTTTGCATCAGAATCCCGCCCGTCAGGCGGCCATTTTCGGTGGCATTCCGAGCAGTGTTTCGGCCATGACCATCAACAAAGTCTGCGGCTCGGGACTGAAGTCCGTCGCCCTGGCTGACCAGGCGATCCGCGCCGGAGACAAGCACTGCGTCGTAGCCGGTGGCATGGAAAACATGAGCCAGATTCCCTACGCGCTGCTGAAGGCCCGCGACGGTCTGCGCCTGGGCGACGGCAAGGTCACCGACCTGCTGGTCCATGACGGCCTGTGGGATATCTACAACAATTACCACATGGGCATGACTGCCGAGTGGGTTGTCGACACCTATCAGGTCTCGCGTGAGGATCAGGACGCCTTCGCTGCCCGCAGCCACGCGCGGGCGATCGCCGCCTGGGAAGCCGGAAAATTCACCCGGGAAGTCGTGCCCGTCGAAGTTCCGCAGCGCAAGAAGGATCCGATCGTCGTCGACCGGGACGAAGGGCCTCGCGCAGACGCCAGCGTCGCCGGGATGGCCAAACTGCGCCCCGCCTTCCAGCGGGATGGAGGCACGGTCACCGCGGGCAATTCCTCGTCGATCAACGACGGAGCTGCGGCGCTGCTGGTCTGCAGTGAGAAATTCGCGCAAGAGAACGGTCTGACCATCCGGGCCTACATCGAAGGCACGGCCACCGGCGCCGTCGAACCGAACCAGGTCATGATGGCTCCGGTGACCAGCGTCCGGAATCTACTGGCCAAGACCGGCAAGACGGTTGCCGACTACGGCCTGATCGAATTGAACGAAGCCTTCGCCGCGCAGAGTGTCGCGGTCGTTCGGCAGCTCGAATTGGACGAGGAGAAGGTCAACGTCAACGGAGGCGGCGTCTCCCTCGGACACCCGATCGGTTGTTCGGGCGCGCGCATCCTGGTCACGCTGCTGCATGCGATGGAGGACCGGGGCGTCCAGGACGGCCTGGCGAGCCTGTGTCTGGGCGGCGGCGACGCCGTGAGCATGGCGATCTCACTCCCCTAACGGTTGGACCCGAGGCACGGACCGGCGCGGTCCGTGCACCGAAAGGAACGAGCAATGAAAGTATCTGTCATCGGCTGTGGCACGATGGGCAACGGTATCGCCCACGTCTTCGCGCAGAACGGCCATGAAGTCAACCTGATCGACCTGAGCCGGGAGAACCTGGACCGGGCCATGGCAACCGTGGAAAAGAATCTCGGCCGATTGGTCAAGAAAGAGAAGATCAGCGAGGACGATGCGAAGGCAGCCCTGGGGCGCCTGAATCCGACGACCGAGCTGAAGGCAGCCGCCGACAGCGAATTGGTCATCGAGGCGGTATTCGAGAGTTTCGAGGTCAAAAAAGAGATCTTCACCCAGCTGGATGAGATCTGTGATCCGGAAACCATCCTGGCCAGCAATACCTCGAGCATTTCGTTGACCAAGATCGCGGGCGTGACGAATCGCGCCGATCAGGTCATCGGCATGCATTTCATGAATCCGGTTCCGATGATGAAACTGGTCGAGGTCATCTGCGGCCAGGCCACCAGCGAGTCCACCCTGGAACGGATCACGCAGGTTGCCAAGGATCTGGGCAAGGTGCCGGTCACGGTGCAGGACTATCCGGGATTCATCTCCAATCGCGTTCTGATGCCGATGATCAACGAAGCGGTCTACTGCCTGATGGAGGGCGTCGCCGAGGAAGAAGCCATCGATACGGTCATGAAGCTGGGCATGGCCCACCCGATGGGACCGCTGCAGTTGGCCGATTTCATCGGACTGGATATCTGTCTGGACATCATGGAAGTGCTGTACGACGGATTCGGCGACAGCAAGTATCGTCCGTGTCCGCTGCTGCGGCGCATGGTGGACGCCGGTTACCTGGGCCGCAAGAGCGGTCGCGGCTTCTACGACTACTCCTGATACAATCACTACCAACCCTTCCCGAGGGAGTGGACCGTGCAATTCGAATTTTCTGAGCAGCAGCGGATGATCCGCGACATGGCTCGCGACTTTGCTGCCCGCGAGATCGTCCCGATCGCCGCCGAGATTGATCGCGAGGAACGTTTTCCGGCCGAGGTCGTCCGGCAGATGGCTGAACTAGGTTTCCTGGGGATGAACGTGGCTGAGGAGTATGGCGGCGCGGGCCTGGACAGTCTCTGTTACGTCCTGGCGATGGAAGAGGTCAGCAGGGCCTGCGCTTCCTGCGGCGTGATCATGTCGGTAAACAACAGTCTCGTCTGTTGGCCTCTCGAACGATACGGTACCGAGGAGCAGAAGCAGAGGTTCCTGACTCCTCTGGCCCGTGGCGAGAAGCTGGGGGCCTACTGTTTGAGCGAGCCGGGCGCAGGCACCGATGCCGCAGCCCAGGCTACCACCGCAAAGCAGGATGGTGACGAGTGGGTCATCAACGGGATGAAGAATTTCATCACCAATGGCGCTCACGCCGATACCCTGATCGTGTTCGCCCAGACCGATCCGGCGGCCAGGCACAAGGGCATTCGCGCCTTCATCGTCGAGACGGCCACGGATGGGTTCTCGGTCATCCGCAAAGAAGAGAAGATGGGGATCCGTGCTTCGGATACGGCGCAACTCGCGTTCGACAATGTACGCGTGCCGGCCGACCAGGTACTGGGCGAGGAAGGAAGCGGCTTCCGGGTGGCGATGAGCACCCTGGATGGTGGCCGGATCGGGATCGCTGCCCAGGCTCTCGGCATCTCGGGCGCTGCCTACGAGGCGGCCCGTGTCTACGCCAACCAGCGCGAGCAGTTCGGCAAGCCGATCGCCAAGTTCCAGGCGATCCAATGGAAGATCGCCGAGATGGCCACGCGTCTGCAGGCAGCCCAGTTGTTGACCTACCGCGCCGCCTGGGCCAAAGACCAGGGAGGCCGTTACAGCGAGGAATCGGCCATGGCCAAGCTCTTTGCCAGTGAGGCCAGTCATTACATTACCAACGAGGCGGTGCAGATCTACGGAGGCAACGGCTACTCGAAGGAGTACCCGGTCGAGCGCCACTTCCGCGATGCGAAGATCACCGAGATCTACGAAGGAACCAGCGAGGCCCAGCGTCTGGTGATCTCGTCCCTGGAGTTGAGGAAATAGCCGGCGGCGACGGGCCCTCTTGCCGCATCCGGCAAGTCTTGCCGCATGCTGTCGAGGGCGGAAATGATCGCAGGCGGCGGGAACACCCGTTTCCCGTTGCCTGCTTTGTCGTTGGTGCCCCAAAAAAATCAGTACCACGGTTGGCCGTTTTTTTGCTTGCACGCGATCCGATCCGCAGTTTAACTCCCCGTGGACAACGAATCGGGGAGTCGATTCGACACCTGCACGCAAACAACGGAGGTTTTATTCATGCGCAAGGTAGTAATTTCTGTGTTCCTGATGCTGGCCGTAGCCGGCACCGCCATGGCTCAACTGGATATGGATGCCAAGTCGTTCTACGCGCAGGGCATCGTTTCCCTGCCGACCGGCGATCTCGGCGATTTCGCGGGAACCGGCTTCGGTGGCGGCGTGGGTATGACCGTGCCCTATAGCGAATTGCTCAACTTCCGCGCCGAAGCGGGTTACATCATGTTTGGCGGCAAGGATTTTGACGGTGGCCTGGGCGTCGGCACCCAGAAGTGGAGCTACTCGATGATCCCGATCGTCGCTCTCGGCGAGTACAAGATGAAGGTGGAGGATCCGTACTTCCTGCTCGGCGGCGTCGGCTTCACGATGCTCAAGGCGAGCTACGACTACAGCTATCCTGCCACAGCCTTTACTCCGGCCGGTTCCGGCAGCATCGACGCGAATTCGACCGAATTCACTTTGACGCTGGGTGGCGGCTATGAAGTCAACGAGCAGATCTCGATCGAGGGCCGTTATCACGTGATCAGCAATGCGAGTTACATGTCGGTGCACGGAACCTACGCGTTCTAGGATCGCCGAATTCGAGAATAGGCCCGGGCGGTTGCATGCCGCCCGGGCCTTTGCGTACCCGGAGCGAGCGTGCTATTCTGCCGACGAACATACCAACGTGTGGCTACCAATCCGGGGAGTGGATTTCGATGACGAAGAGGACCTTTTGCCGTCTTCTCACCCTGTCCCTGCTGCTGAGTGTGCTGGCTGGTTGCGCGACAGTGCCGATCACGGGCCGCCGCCAGTTGACGATCATTCCTGGCGGCGAGATGCGTGCGATGAGCTTCTCACAGTATGACCAGGTGCTGGCCGACGCGCAGCTGAGCCAGGATGCCGAAGCCACGGCCATGGTCCGGCAGGTCGGCTTGCGCATCCAGGATGCCGTCGAACGCTACTTCGCCCAGCAGGGCCTGTCCTCTGCGCTCGACGGATACGCCTGGGAGTTCAATCTGCTGGAAAGCGAGCAGGTCAACGCGTGGTGCATGCCCGGCGGCAAGGTCGCCTTCTATACCGGCATTCTGCCGGTCTGCCAGGGCCAGGCCGGTGTGGCCGTGGTCATGGGGCACGAGATCGCGCATGCCATCGCCGAGCACGGCAATGAGCGGATGAGCCAGGGCCTGCTGTTGCAGATGGGCGGAATGGCCCTGGGGGAGGCGATCAAGGACAAGCCGGCTGAAACTCAGGCCCTGTATATGGGCGCCTTCGGCCTGGGCGCCCAGTACGGTGCCATGCTCCCGTTCAGCCGCAAGCACGAGAGCGAAGCCGATCACATGGGCCTGATTTTCATGGCCATGGCCGGGTTCGATCCCCACGAAGCACCCCGACTGTGGGAGAGGATGGCCGCGCAGGGTGGCGCCGGCGTGCCGGAGTTCATGAGTACCCATCCCTCGGACGAGACACGTATCCGCGATCTGAACGCCCACATGGCCGAGGCGATGGAGTACTACCGCCCGTAGACCGGCCGATGGATCATCCTCGGTACGGTCCTTGCCGATTCCCCGCCAGGAGCAGCTTTCGAGGTTGCGAAAGGCAAGGGGATCCGCAAGGATCGTCACCGGGATGAGCAGACGCCATGTCAGATTCGAACAAGACCTGGGTCATCGGAATCACGGATGATCTGGACATCAAGAGAACCGAAGCGAAACCGCAAACCGCGGTACTCCGCCCCGTGACTCCGCGGACACCCGCTGAATCGGCACCGCCTCCGCCGCGTCCGCAACCGCGAATCGAACCTGCGGCGCCGAGGCGTCATCGCTTGCAATATGCCCACCTGCTCCTGCTAACCTATCTGCTGGGCCCCTTTGCAATGTGGCTGACACCGGCGGGTCGCCGGGATCGTTCGGCGGCGCTCCTGGGCAGTGCTGCCGGTGCCGCTGGTCTGGCCATGATCCTGGGGCGGGAGTCGCTGCTGGCGGGAGTCGGTGCGGGATGGGCCGCGATGGGATTGGCAGCCCTGGCTGCCGTAGTGATCGGCACCGGTTTCAGTGCCTGGGCGCGAGCGATCTACCTGACCCGTGCGGAGGATCGCACGCGCCGCCAAACGAATCAAAAGTCGTTGCCGACCTGGTTGCGGAGGCCCTGGGTATTGGGAGTGCTGGGTAGCCTCGGCCCGGGGGCTGGCCTGTTGCTGGCCGGCCGGTACAAGCATGCCGCGCTGACCCTGTGGCTGCTTTCGATCGGCGTACTGGCGGCGGTGGTGTTGGCTCATGGCGGGTGGCTGTGGAAGATCGCGAACGGCCCGGCTGCCGGCGCGCTGCAACCGCCGCACGTCGAATGGTTGCTGTTGTTGGCGGGCGCGGCAGTGGCTGTCTCTGTGCTGGGTTGGATCGTCCAGGCCCTGGAGGGTCTGCGGCAGGGGCTGAAGTTGGCGGGCCGTTCGACCCCGGGGCGCGCGGACCGGACGGCGATGGCGCTGCTGTGTGTGCTGTGCTTGCTGCCGGTCGCCGGCAATCCGGCGCTGGTGGCTACCCAGCTGGACCATAGCGCAGATCGACTGGCCCAGGAAGGTTTGCGCATCGTCCCGCTGGGATTGACCCTTGCGGCTCAGCGTCTGGATCCCGGTCGGCCCGAATACACCCTGCAGGCCGGACACCTGTTTGCAGAGTTGGGTTACGCCGCGCGAGCGCGGAAGTGCCAGGAACGGATCCTCTTCGAGCTACAGCCGGTGATCGCCGAGCTGGAGCAACAACCGGCCGGTGGTGCGATCCGGCACAGGCCCCCGGTCGAGTCGGAGACCCGGATCGCCCGTGCCGAAACAGCCGACGCCCGGTCGCCCTCCGTGGCCGACACGGTAGCGGTCGGCCCGGCATCGGCGCCGGAACCTCTCGCGCCGGCACCGGCCATGGATGAAGCTGCCGTGCGCGAGGTGCTGTCCCGCTCTCTGCAGGCAGCGATGTACGGAACCTTTGCGATCCCGGATCCCGAGTAGAAACGAGATCGCTAGGACCGTAGACTGTTTCCCAACGGGAGCGAATATGTTACCGTGGTGAGGTAATCATAGCTTCGAATTTCGGGAAGTAGTCGATAGGGAACTCCGCGTCCCGCAGGATGCACCGCGCCGTGATCCGTCGTCTGCTCCGCCCCGCCCCTGAACCCGACAACCCCGGAGAGCCCATGAACTTCGACTTTACCGAAAATCAGACCATGTTCCGTGATATGGTGCGCGATTTCGCCCGCCAGGAGATCGCTCCCATCGCCCAGCAGATGGATGAAGAGGGCACCATGCCCGAGACCCTGGTCGACAAGATGCGCGAGGCCGGATTCTTCGGACTGACCTTCCCCGAGCAGTATGGCGGTATGGGAGTCGACACGACCACCTACGCGCTGGTCGTCGAGGAGTTGTCCAAAGCCAGCGCCGGGGTCTCGGTGATGATCTGCGTGCACAACAGTGTGGGCTCGTACCCGTTGGCCATGTACGGCAGCGAGGAAATCAAACAGAAGTACCTGCCCCGCATGGCAGCCGGCGAGATCGCCGCTTTCTGCGTGACCGAACCGGGGGCCGGTTCGGACGCCGCGGCCCTGACCGCAACGGCGCGCAAGGAGGGCGACAAGTACATCCTCAACGGGGGCAAGATCTTTGTCACCAACGGAGCACGTGCCCAGTTCCTGGTCGTCCTGGCCCGAACACCGGGTACGACCGGGCACAAGGACATCCACGCCTTCCTGGTCGAAAAAGATCTTCCGGGAGTTTCCGTGGCGAAGAAGGAAGACAAGATGGGCCTGCGCGCCAGCGACACCGTGGCCATCGATCTGGAGGACGTCGAAGTTCCGGCGACCCACCTGCTGGGCCAGGAAGGCGACGGTTTCAAGGTCGCCATGAGCGCCCTGGACGGGGGACGCATCGGAATCGCATTCCAGGCCCTGGGCATCGGCAAGGCGTGTCTGGACGAGGCGGTCAAGTACGCCAAGGTGCGCGAACAATTCGGCAAGCCGCTGCTGCATCAGCCGGTGATTGCCAACATGATCGCGGATATGGGAACGGAGATGGAGGGGGCGCGCCTGATGGGCTATCGTGCCGCCTGGTTGAAGGATGCCGGCCGACCGTATACCAAGGAGGCCGCCATGGCCAAGGTCGCCGCCAGCGAGGCCGCTTGGCGCGCTGCCGATCGCGCCGTCCAGATCCATGGTGGTTACGGCTTCTGCCGGGAATATCCGGTCGAGCGCTACTACCGGGACGTGCGGGTCACGCGCATCTACGAAGGAACCAGCGAAATCCAGCGGATGGTGATCGCGCGGCACCTGACCCGAGATTGATCGACCCGGATCGCAGCTTCAATGCACGATCTGCCACCACCAACCGGCGATCAGAAGAACGGCCGCCCCGATCCGGGCGGCCTTTTTCTCGTTGTCGGACCCCTCGATCCGTACACGCCCGTGACCGGTCCAGGTGGCCACCAACGCCCAGATCGTCCAGACTCCCCCCACGATCGCGGCCATCGTCACGAGCGGGTTGGCCATCCAGGCGCCGCCCAGATCCCACCGGGCCATCAAGATCGCCGCACGCGTACCGCCGCAGGTCGGGCAGGGGACTCCGAAAGTGTCCAGCAGGGGACAATGCGCAGCCCGCAGAATGAGTTCGGGTTTCCAGCGCAGCCAGAAACAGGCAAACACGCCGAGTGCCAGCAGGGGCCACACCAGAAGTCGCGGGAAGGGGGAGGACTCGGGTCGCAAACGCACGACCGCTACCGGGCCTAGGACAATCCGGCGATCAACAGGACGATACTGCCGCCGACCACCGACAGGCAGAACAGCATCGGCGCCAGGACCGCCAGGACCGCACGCCAGGGATCGGTCTCGTGGATACTGTACAGGCCGATAATCAGCACGACCAGGCCCCACACCATCCCCAGCACGTTTCCGCAGAAAGGAATCAGCCCGAGAATGCTGGTGGCCTCGCCATAGGCAGCCACGCGGAAGGTGGCCTCGAAACCCAGCTTGTTGCCACCCAGCAGCATCAGCAGCAGGTGGATGAGTGCTGCCTTGACCAGGATTCCGATCGCGACCACCACCGGACTGAACAGGAAGAGTACAAACGACCACCAGGGCCCCTGCAGGATCTCCCCGATCTCGCCCATGTCCTCGGCGACCATCAATTGCAGCGAGCTGCCGGCGAGGGACCACAACCAGCCGAAAAAGGATGCGATCAAGCCCAGTACTACGGCGAAAAACAAGGGCTGCAGCAATCCGACGCGGCTGGGCATCCGGTGGAAAAACTGCCCCGGAGTCAATAGGACGTCCTTGACCGTCAGGTACAGGCCATTGAGAAATCCAAAACGCTCCCGTCGTTCCCAGGGGGGCAGGCGCAGTCCTTCGCGCGTGTCCGGACCGCCGGGCCCCTCTTTGCCGCCGAATCCGGCAGAATCAGGTTCGCCTGGCTCGTAACCATTCATGTTGTCGTAGGAGTCGCTCAAGCCGTGTTCCCATCCTCGCTGCTCGATTCGCAAAGAGTCGTGCCGCAAGCCACTACGTACATTCGGATCTTACGTTTCATCTTTCTTGACCGTGACAGAGTGCCACAGAGTTGGACGGGCGACAAGTCCGGGCTGCTAGGGATCCCGCGCCAGGACTTCGGTTTCGCCCTCGCTGCGGGCCACGACGACGGCGCCGCAACTATCGCTCCAGATGTTGACCATCGTGCGCCCCATGTCCAGGATCGGGTCGATCGCCAGAATCAGCCCGACCCCTTCGAGCGGCAATCCGACCGCATCGAGAATGATCGAGATCATGACCAGACCCGCCGAGGGGATTCCCGCCGCTCCGATGCTTGCCAACAGCGCGGTCAGGACCACGACAACCTGGGCGCCGAGGCCCAACTCCACGCCGTAGGCCTGCGCGATGAACAACGCGGCGACACACTCGTACAGCGCGGTGCCGTCCATATTCACGGTCGCGCCGAGCGGCAGGACGAAACTGGTGACGCGGTTGCTGACCTTCGCTCCGTTCTCGACCCGGTCCAGGGTCAGCGGCAGGGTGGCCGAGCTGCTACGCGTGGAGAATGCGGTCATCAGCGCGGGGGCCATGACCTGGGCCTGTCGCACGGGCGAGAGACCTCCCACGAAGCGCAACAGGAGGGGAAGAGTGATCAGGGCGTGGATCGCCAGCGCGGCCGTTACCGTGATTCCGTACTTGGCCAGCGGGGCGAATGCGGCGAATCCACTGGCGGCGGTGACCTTGGCGATGAGGCCGAACGCACCGATCGGTGTGGCCTTGATGACCCAACCGGTCAGACGCATCATGGCCGCGAACAACGACTCCCAGAAGCCCAACTGTGCGATGCGCTTTTCCTCCGGGAGTCCGGCGATGGCGATGCCGAACAGCATGCAGAAGAAAATGAGCGGGAGCATCTGACCGTCCGCTGCCGCCGCCACCGGATTGGGGGGGATCATCCGCTGGACGATACCGACCAGATCGCCCGAGTCGCGCTGGCCGAATTGCTCCTGCAGCTCGGTACCCGAAACCGTCAATCCCAATCGCGGGCCGACAGGCTCCTGCCGTACGATTCCGGGCTGGATCAGGTTGACCAGGAACAGTCCGACCAGGATCGCCAGCAGGCTGGTCGTGATGTACCAGGCAAAGGTCTTTCCGAACAGGCGTCCCAGACCGCGTCCGGCGCCGACGCCCGCGATTCCGGAAATGATGGAGCCGATGATCAAGGGGACGATCACCATCTTCAGGGCACGCAGGAAGGTCGAGCCGAGAAAGTCGAAAATGTCGAAGGGGCGTACTCCGCCGGGCAGTACGCTTTCGGTTCCAGCCCATAGCCCGAGACCGACGCCCAGGGCCAGTGCTGCCAAAATCTGCCAGTGGAGATCGATCTTGCGCGGCATGGGATTCCATTCGTCGAGGAGTTCGTGTCTGCACCAGGATTCTACCTGCCGAGGCGCCGCTCCTCAAGCACCGCGATCGCGGTGCTGGATCCGGTTCGGATCCGAATGCCCGGGTGACGTCAGGGTCGCCGTGCTCAACGCAGCAGCACCAGACTGCGGGTGCGCACCGTCCCCCCGGCAGTTCGCAGGCGCGCGAAGTAGGTGCCCGAAGCCAGATTCCGGCCGGCGTCGCTCTTGCCGTCCCAGCGGACCTGATGGTCGCCTGCGGGAAGTGCTTCGTCGATCAAGCGCCGCACCCGGCGCCCGCGGGCGTCGTAGATCCCGAGTTGGATCCGCGTACCACGGGCGATGCTGAACGGGATGATCGTCTGCGGATTGAATGGATTGGGGAAGTTGGTGCCCAGTACCGCGGCGGTTTCCCGGTGGGGGGGCGTTTGCGGGGTGGCCGAGGCCGGGGCGTAGGGCTCCAGCAGACAGTTCTCCAGGATGTACTGGATGTTGCTGCGCAGTGCCTCGTGATCCAGGTAGTAGGGGCGTCCTCCGAGATGGACCAGACGCGCACCGTCAGGTCGCCAGATGCCACCGCCGGGCGGCGCAACCCAGGCGCCCAATCCGCGTGGCTGGGAAAATCCGTAGTCGCAACGCAGCAGCAAGGAGCCCGGATCGACCGCCGTGCGATACACGTCGTTCCCATTCTGGGGGCCGATAAAAGGGATGTCGACCAAGCCGGGTCCCTCCGCCAGACAATGGATCAGCGTGGCGTCGGTTTCTTCCCAGGTGACTCCCAGATAGTCGGTGAGGTAGGGGTCCAACAGCGTGCTGCCATCATTCGAGCACAGTAGGACATTGCCGCCGGATTCCAGGTAGGAGTGAATCGGAGTCGCCTCCCAAGCATATTGGTTGCTGCCTACCCAGATCACGGTCGAGTAGTCTGCGATCACGTCGCTCGGCACCGGGCCGTGACCGAGCGGCGTCGGCAGACTGGGCGGATAGCCGGATGCGGGTTCGCTGTCCGTGTCCCAGAAGGTGATTTCGAAGTTGCCCCGGAATGTACTGTCCTGATAGGCAGATTCGAGCGCCAGGGAGGCCGTACTCCAGGGTACGGCGTTGACCAGCAGAACCCCCTGATCCAGCGGGGCGTTGCCGACGGCCTTCTCGATCCCGCACAGGATCCACCGTTCCGGATCCAGTTGGACATCGGAGACTTCTCCGGACACCGGAATGGGATAGACCTGGTGGGAAGCGGAATTCTGCACCGTGGAGACGAACGTCCCGTTCTCCGTTTCGATCCGTAGCTGAATGGGCATCTCGAACAGGCCGGTGTTTTCCTGGATCTGATCGATCGTGACTTCGATCTCGTCGCGGCCGGCGACGGGGCGCCAGGAGTAGCGGTATACGGGAAAGAATTCTCCGTAGATCCACTGTTGGAAAAACGCGTCCAGGTCGATCCCGCTGACGTCCTCGAGTGCATCGCGCAGTTCCTCGGTTGTGGCCGATCCGTACTGGTGCCGTGTTCGGTACTCGGCGATGCCGGCAAAGAAATCGTCGTCGCCCAGGACACCACGCAGCATGTGGACGACCCAGCTGCCCTTGTTGTAACTCAGGTTCACGTCGAAGATATTGTCTGTTTCCGGATGCTCGACAAAAATCGTACCGGCGCCCCAGTAGGCGGCACTGTCCATGTATTCATCGTACGTCGATCGTCCGAATTCCTGCTCCGCCCAGTACGCTTCGCACCAGGTCGCGAACCCCTCGTTCAGCCAGATGTGCCGGAAGTCATCGCAGGTGATCATGTCGCCCCACCATTGATGGCCCAACTCGTGCGAAATCACGTCCATGGACCAACCTCCCATCGAGGACAGGGTCTGGTGTTCCATCGCGGCTCCGACCGGGATGTCCGCGTGGCCGTACTTCTCGTTCACGAACGGATATTCACCGAAATGATTCGCGAAAAGGTCGATCATCGGCACGGTGTATGGATACAGGCTCTCCACCAGTGCGATGTGCGCCGGATCGTTGAAGACGTAGTATTGCACCTCCATCGGGTCGCCGCCGTTGCGGGGCGTATACCAGTGCGAATAGCGGTGGAAGGGGTGCACCGCGAGGGAAACGAGATAGGTGGCGATCGGATAGTTCGTCTTCCAGTGGAAGGTACGCCACCCATTCTGCGTGACATCTGAAACCAGGAGGCCGTTGCTGGCGGCGATCAGGTCGCTCGGGACGGTGCAGCGAATACTCACCGAGTCGGCCTTGTCGCTGTTCAGGTCCTTGCAGGGCCACCACTCGCGCGCGCCGAACGGTTCGCTGAGCGTCCAGATCGCCGTCTGGCCATAGGCGCTGCCCCAGTCGAACGATCGTCCGGCCGGATTGCCGGTGTACTCGAGCGTCAGATGGATCGCATCACCGGTGTTGTAGGCGTGGTCCAGCACGACCGTCACCACATCACCGGTATGTTGGTGGTTGGGCAGATCTCCTCCGGGAACTCCGAGGGAAGCCCCGGTCACCGTCAGGGCCGATTGCAGATCGAGATCGATGGAACCCATCGGCCCGTCGACGACTTCGAGCACGAGGGTCACGGTCCCGGTCAGTATCTTCGCTGCCGGATCCAGCGTCAGGTCGAGGTCGTAGTAGTGGACATCGTATTGTTCCTGGTTGACCGTCGCAGCGACTCGTGCCTGGAGCCATTCTTTCGCCTGATGCTCCTTCAGTTCCGCCTCGCGCCGGCGGTGTTCAATCGGATCGTTTCCGTTCTCGTGCCGGTTCTCGCCGGGAGCCGCCACGACCGGTAGGAGCCACACGCACAGCACCATGAGCAAAAGCAGGTGCGAAGAAAACGGGATTGGATTGCGGAACGGCATTCGGACTCCGGTTTCGATCAAAAATACCCACGCGGCGATCGGGAATGGGGGGCCGGCGGCTCGATGTTGAACCCTTGAATGTACGGATACCCGGAGACGAGATCCAGCGACTGGTCCACCGGGCCGTGCCGGGGCGCGGGCGGATCCGATCCGTGACGCGCATTGCTTTCTTGCCACAGGATGTTAAGATGTGCTCCATGCAGTGAGAAAACCGGTGATCCCACCGATCTTCCCGATTTCCAAGGAGTCAAAACATGCGCTGGACACTGTCCCGTACCGCCGCCAATTCCGTTGCGGGTGACCTGCTGGTCTTTCCGGTATTCCAAACGAAGGAAAAGGCCGATCTTCAGCCTCTGATCGAATTCGCGAAGGGGAAACGGAAGCCGCCGATTTCGATCGAAGAGAAGATCAAGGCTTCCGGTTTTACGGCGGCCACCGGTACGCTCCAGACGGTTTTCTGTTCCAACAGCAAGGCCGGTTGGCTGTTGTTGGTCGGCATGGGAGAGAGCGCCAAAACCGACTTGAACGGGATCCGGACCGCGGCGGGAAAGTCCGCCTCGGAAGCGCGTCGGAAGAAGGCCGGGAAAGTATTGGTGCATGTACCGGATGCCGACGAACTGCCCTTCGATGACGAAACCTTCGCTCGCTGCTGGGTCGAGGGCGCCGAGATGGCCCTGTCGCCGACCGGCGTACTCAAAAGCGAGAAGAAGAAGGACGAGGTCCCGCAGTCCTGGACGCTGCTGGGCAAGGGGCGTCAGGCGGCGCCGATGAAGCGGGGTATCGGCGAAGGGGAGGCCTATGCAGCCGGTTGTCTTTTCGCGCGCGAGCTGGTGAACCTGCCGCCGAATTATCTGACACCGGAAGACATGGCCAAACAGGCCCGCAAACTGGCCAGCAACGAGGGATTGAAAATCAAGGTGCTGGGCGTGCCCGAGATGAGAAAGTTGAAGATGGGCGGCATCCTGGGTGTTGGGCAGGGCAGTTCGAATCCGCCGCGCCTGATTTCACTCGAGTATCGGGGCCGGCCCGGCGCGAAGAAGATCACGCTCGTGGGTAAGGGCGTCACTTTCGATTCGGGGGGCATCTCGCTCAAGCCCGGTCAGGGCATGGATGAGATGAAGGCGGATATGGGCGGCGCCGCGGCAGTGCTCGGTGCGGCCCTGACCATTGCTCGCCTGAAGCTGCCCGTGAATTTGCAAGTCCTGGTGCCTTCGGCCGAGAACATGCCGGACGGCGGCGCGATCAAGCCTGCCGATGTACTGACCATGGCCAACGGCAAGACCGTCGAGGTGCTGAACACGGATGCGGAGGGACGGCTGATCCTGGCCGACGCCCTTTGCTATGCCGAGCGACGGAAGCCCGATTTCGTAATCGACGCCGCGACACTCACCGGCGCCTGTGTGGTGGCCCTGGGCATGGAGTTCGCAGGACTGATGGGCACCGATGGCGAACTGATCGAGGTCCTGCGCCAGGCGGGAGGCGAGACCTTCGAACGTGTTTGGCATCTGCCTCTGGTGGACGAGCATCGTGAACAGATCAAGGGAACCTGGTCGGATCTGCAGAATATCGCGGGCGGTCGCTGGGGTGGTGCTCTGACGGCGGCAGCCTTCCTGAGCGAGTTTGTCAACGAGGACCGGGCCTGGGCTCATGTGGATATCGCCGGACCGGCCATACCGGCCAAGCCCACGGCGATCTGTCCCAAGGGCGGCAGCGGTTTCGGAGCGCGTTTGTTGGCCCGGGCGGTGCAGATCCTTGTTTCCTGAGCAGGGTCATGACCGACAGGTACTGACTGTTCGTCAACTGAACGAGGAAATCTCGAACGCGGTAGCCCGTGCCTTTCCGGCAACGATCTGGGTGCGGGGGGAGGTGCAGCGCCTGCCGCACGATGCTGCGCGCCGCCAACATGTGTATTTCGAACTCCACGAAACCGGCGGTAGCGGCGCTGCCGAATACCAGGCCAGTGTTTCGCTGATGGGCTGGGACCGCCAGAAGTTCGGCTTGTCCCGCTACTTCGATGGAACGGATCCGGATCTGCAGATCGCCAATCAACTCGAGGTCTGCCTGGAGTGCCGCGTCGATTTCTACGCCAAATTCGGCAAGCTCAGCCTGAAGGTTGTCGGCGTGGATCCGGCCTTCTCCCTGGGCAAGCTCGAGGCGCAGCGGCGTCGCACCATGCAGTACCTGACGCAGCAGGGTCTGTTGGGGAGGCAGCAGGAGCTGCATTTGCCGGATCTGCCGCTGCGGGTGGGGTTGATCACGTCTCCGGGCAGCGCTGCCGAGCAGGATTTCCGGACCGGGCTGGAGGACAGCCCGTGGACGTTCACGGTCGAAATGCGTGGCGCCAGGATGCAGGGCGAGGCGCTGCAGACCGAAGTGGTCCGCGCACTCGAAGCTCTGCAATCGCTGCCCCTGGATGTCATCGTGATCACGCGCGGAGGCGGCTCGCGTGCCGATCTTTCCTGGTTCGATCAGCAGGAATTGGCCGAACGAATCGCTCGCAGTCCGCTGCCGGTCATCACCGCGATCGGCCACGAGATCGATCGTTCGATTGCCGACGAGGTGGCGCACGCTTCGTGCAAGACACCGACGGCAGCAGCCGAGTTCCTGGTCGAGCGCATCGACGAGGCTGCCTTTCGACTCGAGAATGCCGCTCAGCGGCTGGCGGGAATCGCCGGGGAACGGCTTGCGCAGGCACGGCGCCGGATTGATCTGGAACCACGCGTCGTGCGGGCCGCCCAGTCGCGTCAGTTGCGCGCGCGCCTGTGGGTGCAATCGACCGCCTCGTCCCTGCAACGCAGCCAGGCGGGCCGCGTGGCCGGTGAGAAGGAACAACTGGTTCGCCGGGGGATGCGGCTGACCTCGGCGATCCGGACGGTGACCGAGCGCACCGTCCATCGCCTGTCGGACCTGGCCGCCGGCATGGGCCGGGAGGTCCCGCGCATCCTGCGGACGAGAGAGGAACGGCTGGTGAACTACGCCGCGCAGGTCCGTCTGTTGGACCCCGAGCGGCTCCTGGCACGAGGCTATTCGCTGACGCTCGACGCGAGCGGGCATCTCCTCAAGGATGCGGCCGACGCTCCTCCGGGCGAGCGGATCAGGACGCGACTGGCACAGGGCGAATTGCTCAGCATCGTCCAGCCGCAAAGGTCTGAAACCGGGTCCGCGCCCGTTGCGCGGCGCAAGAAGAAGATCAAGGGGGATAATCCGGGACAGGAGGCCTTGTTCTAGACCTCCTGGTTGCCCGACTCGTCGTGGAGGGAAAAATGCGAGTCGCGTTGTGGATGATGGTGGCGGCCCTGATGGGCGCGCCGGACCTCGGGGCGCAAGAGGTACCGGACACGGAATTTTCGAGGAAGGCGCTTCGCGTCCGATCCGGTTTCTTCAGTACGACGGTCGTCCGGGGGGTGGACGGCGAGAAGCTGGGCGACATCGGAATGTTCGGAGGGGATATCGATTTCCTCAGCCGGCGCGAAGATGAGATCGGGCGTCGTTTTCGATCCTACCGCTCGAAGCAGATTGCCAGCCGGTGGCTGTTCCTCGGCTCTTTTGCCTCGATGACCGCGGCGGGTATGGCGCACGAACCGTGGAGCCGCAGCAACCAGACCTCGAAGGGATTGTTCGCGGGCTCGGTTGCCCTGGTTCTGGGCGCAATCGTTTCGGTGGCGAGTGCAAAGGAAGACCTCTCGCAGACGGTTTTCCACTATAACGGTACCCTGGACACGGGGCAGGAGTAGGACCTGCTCGACGGGAGATGCGAATGGCGAAGAAGGACGCGAAGAAACTCTCTTTCGGTGATGCCGTCACCGAGGTCGAACAGATCCTTGCCGGCCTGGAAGCCGATGAAGTGGACATCGACGAACTCGGTCAACAGGTCAAGCGCGCGGTCGAACTGATTCGCGTCTGTCGGGAGAAACTCGAAAAGACCGATGCCGAGGTCCGCGATCTGGTATCGGGGCTTTCCGGAGAAGAGAGCGAACCGGAAGGTGACGAGTGACCGGATCAAACAGTGAACGAAGCGGCGAACGCAACGACCCACCCGGTGGTGAATCCCTGATTCGCGTGCGCGGACTGACGCGCGACTACCGGCTGATCAAGAAGCGTGAAGGTGTTGCCGGCGGGCTGATCGATCTGGTTCGTCCCCGCAAGCACACCCTGCGGGCGGTCGATGACGTCAGCTTCGATATCGCGCCGGGCGAGATGGTGGGCTATATCGGAGCCAACGGCGCCGGGAAATCCACGACCATCAAGATGCTGACCGGCATCCTGACCCCGACCGCCGGTGAGGTTTCCGTCGGCGGACTGGTGCCGTGGAAGAAGCGCCAACAGTACACGCGCAATGTCGGTGTGGTATTCGGACAGCGCACGCAGCTGTGGTGGGACCTGGCAGTGGTCGAATCGTTCGGTTTGCTGAAGAAGATCTACGAAGTCCCCGACGACGTCTTCGCCGCGCAGATGAAAACCTTCAATGACCTGCTCTCCATCGACGAGTTCCTGCATCAACCCGTGCGCAAGCTCTCGCTGGGCCAGCGGATGAGGTGTGATCTGGCGGCGGCGTTGTTGCATCGTCCGCGGGTCCTGTTCCTGGACGAGCCGACGATCGGCCTGGATGTGGTCGGCAAGGAGAATGTCCGCGAGTTCCTCCGCGAGATCCGGGATCGCGCCGGTGTGACCGTGATCCTGACAACCCACGATCTGGGTGATATCGAAAAGTTGTGCCGCCGGGTGATCATCATCGACAAGGGCAAGGTGCACTTCGACGGTGACCTCGAAGCCCTGCGCTTGCGCACCGGCAGTCCCGTCCGCCTGAGCGTCGAGCTGCGTGATCCCGTGGCCAGCGCCCGATTGGCCGAGGTCACTGCCCAACTCCCGGTTCGGTGGCAGGAGGCCGAGGGTCTGCAACACGTGGCGGAATTTCGTCGGCAGGATGTCAGCGGCGCCCAGGTGATCGAGACCCTGGTCAACGGCTGTAAGGTTTCGGATCTGCACCTGGCTGAGCCCGCCATCGACGAAATCGTGGCGAGCATCTATCGGGATCCGGGCAAGGAGAGCGAATGAGGAGCGGTGAGGCAGTAGCACTGCGCCCCTGGCGCCGCACGGCGTTGGCCACGGTGGGGTTGTACGGACACTTCATCCGTCTGGCGTTCCTGAAGTTCCTGGCCTATCGCCTGCGCTACTACACCGGGGTGATCAGTTACACGATTTTCGTGGCCGGTCACTACTACCTGTACGGCGCACTCTTCGCTTCACGGATGTCCGAAACCGGTCTCGAGAAGATCGGCGGTCTGACACTGCAGGAGATGATCACCTACGTTGCCGTCAGCTGGATCGGCCGCAGCTTTTATTTCAACAACATCCACCGCGATCTGAGCCGGATGATCGAGGACGGTTCGATTTCGCTGCAGTTGATCAAACCCTACCACGTACAGAACGTGATGATGTTCGAGGCCGTCGGCGAGGCGGGTTTCCGTCTGATCATGTTCTCGTTGCCGATTATGGTCGTCGTCGTGCCCGTGTTCGGGATCCAGGCTCCGCCGGATCCATTGCTTCTGTTGTGGACCTTTGTCAGTTTCTGCCTGGCCTTGGTCATCTACAGCCAGTTCAATTTTCTGATCGGGCTGCTGGCCTTCTACCTGAAGAATATCCAGGGCGTGATGCGCGCCAAGATGGTCGCGTTCGATTTTCTGACCGGTGTGATTCTGCCCTTCAGCTTTTTTCCCGAATGGTTCCAGACGGTCGTCTCCTGGCTGCCGTTCCAGTACATCAGCTATGTGCCGGTGACGATCTACCTGGGCAAACGTAGCGGGGACGCGCTGGCCGAAGCCTTGGTGTTGCAGTTGGCCTGGGCGGTGGGCTTGTGGTTGACCGCGCGTTGGTTGTACGCGTTCTCGGTACGACGCGTCACCGTGCAGGGAGGATGATGATGTCCGATGCCTCCACCCGGGATCGTGGTTTTTTCGGCGAAACCATCCGCCAGGGCCGGATCTTCGTCTGGTATTTCGCGCAGTTCGTCAAGATGCGTCTGGCCTACCGTACCGATTTCGTTATTGATGCGCTGGCCGTCATGTTCAGTGCCCTGGTGCAGTTGGCGGTGTTGCTGACGCTCTTCAACAAGGTCGAGGCGTTGAAGGGCTGGAGCTTCGAGCAGGTCCTGTTCATCTATGGCTTCTCGTTGGTGCCCCTCGGACTGTTCAACCTGTGTGCCGTGAATCTGTACCGCTTTGCCGATGCCTTCATCATCGAGGGGCGCTTCGATCGGGTTCTGCTGCGGCCGTTGAACACACTGGCGCAGGTGTTGCTCGAAAGCTTCAACATCTCGGCCTTCAACGAGATGGGGTTGGGGCTGGCACTGATGATCTACGCCGGGCGGAAACTTTCGCTGAGCTGGGGCATTGAAGAGATCCTGGCGCTGATGGTGCTCGCCATCTCATCATCACTGGTCTATTCGGGGGTGTTCCTGGCGATCACTTCGGTTTCGTTCTGGCAGGAAGATCGTATGGGATTGGCGCCTCCGGTGTACAATGTGATCCGGTTCAGCCGCTATCCGATCACGATATTCGGTGCGCCGGTCCGATTCTTTTTGACCTTCGTGCTGCCGTTCGCCTGGGTGGCTTTCTACCCGGCGACCTGGTTCATCGGCAGTCCGGAATTCGCCCGTTGGGCCTACTTCACACCGCTGGTCGGTGGAATCGTTTTCGGTGGCGCGGTTTTGATCTGGTCGCGCGGAGTGCGCAACTACTCGAGTACGGGCAGCTAGCCCGAGGGGAGACCATGAAATATTCGCGAAAGATTTCGATGCTAGCCGTTCTGGCGCTGATGGCGATGCTGAGCGGGCCGGCCGCGGCACAGTGGTGTGGCGAGAACGGCGTCATCCGATTCTCGTTTTCCGAAGGCGATTCGATCGTCTCGCTGGCGCAGGTCGAACCGGAGAACGGAGTGGTGCAGCTGACTGTCTACGCATGGTTGACCGACGTTGTCCCGGTCAAGCGGGACGGTGACGCCTTCCTGTCCACCGGCGGTTTTGAATTCGAACTGGAGGTCGAGGGCGCCCGTGCCTACGTGACCGGCAAGAGTGTGCCGATCGACCATCTGGACATGGGCAAGACGAACGAGTCCCTGATCGTGGGACTGAACCCCGGGTTGACCCTGATGAACGGGCGCGTGCTACTCGCACAGTGGAGTGTGATGTTCCAGGGCAAACCCGAGGACGTGGTATTCCGGTTACGCAAAGAGCCCGGCCATTCCTGTAAGACGGTCGCCGGTTGTGCGGAATGCGGTTCGCCGGCGTTGTATATCGGAGTCGAAGGCAGCGAGCAGCTGACCTGCTTCTTCGGTGCCGGTTATGTGCCGGCCTATCTGAATCCGACCGGGGAGATCGACACCACACCGGTGCACGGGAATTGCACCTTCGAAGACGTGGGAGTGTTCGAGCGCCGCTAGCCGCGGCGCTCTCGGGTGGGACCGCAGGGTCAATGATCGCCGGAGCAGACTTCCAATAGCACGCCGCCACCGCTTTTGGGATGCAGGAACACGATCTGTTTGCCGCCGGCGCCGGTGCGCGGAGTCTCGTCCAGCAGTTGTATACCCGCCTCGCGGCATCGCTGCATGACCGTCTCGATATTCTCCGCCGCAATGGCCAGATGGTGCAGGCCCGGACCCTTCTTCGCGATGAATTTCGCGATGTTGCAGTTTTCCGACATCGGTGCGAGGAGTTCGATATGACCGGCGCACCCGCTGCGGGCCAGCTTCAGGAAGGCCACTTTCACCTTCTCGGAGGGCACTTCTTCGATCCGCTCCACCTCGAGGCCCAACAGGTCCCGGTACAGGACCAGGGCCTCGTCCAGGTTGCGCACGGCGATGCCCACATGGTCGACGAATCCGGCGGTGCCGGCCGGCAGTCCTGCCCGGTGGTTCGATTCCTGGTTCATCCGATTCCTCACTCTGCAGAGGCCAAGATACGTCGGGTCGTCTTGGCCGAAAGATAGACAATATTGCAGTCGGGGAAACCCCGTTCTCGGTTTTCGGCAAGAATGGGTTTGCCGGTGGGGTGGGGCGCGCTATCATCACGGGTACGCAAATCAACGCCCCGCCTGACCAGGAGGATGATATGGATCCGCGGAATCGTAAACTGGCCGACCAGCTGATCAGCTACAGCGTGAAACTGCAGCCGGGAGAGAAGATCTATCTGGAGATCAAGGGCCTGGAAGCCCTGGAATTGGGCAAGGAGCTGGTCCGGGCGGCGACCGAAGCCGGCGGAGTGCCGTTCTGGTACTACAACGATGAAACTCTCAGTCGCGGCTTCATCAAGAACGCCGGAGAGGACCAGTTCAAGGCGTGGGGCGGTTTCCACGCCGCGATCATGGAGGAAGTCGATGCGTACATCGGAGTGCGCGGCGCGACGAATCCCTACGATCTGGCCGATGTGGACGCTGACCGCATGAAGTGGCACGACGAGGCCTATTGGGGCCAGGTGCATATCCCGATCCGCTTGAAGAAGAAGTGGTGCGTGCTTCGCTATCCCAATCCCTCGATGGCCCAGCTGGCATACCGCTCGACCGAGGATTTCGCGGAATTCTATTTCCGCGTCTGCACCCTGGACTATGCCAAGATGAGCCGCGCGATGGATCCGTTGGCGGAACTGATCAACAAGACCGACCGGGTCGCGATCAAGGGCCCGGGTACGGACCTGGCTTTTTCGATCCAGGGCCTGCCGGCGGTCAAGTGCGACGGGGGCCGAAACATTCCCGATGGAGAGGTCTACACCGCGCCCGTTCGCGACAGCATGAACGGCGTGATCCAGTACAATGCGGCGACCATGCGCGGGGGGCAGAAACTGGAGAACGTCCGCTTCGAGGTCCAGGATGGAAAAATCGTGGAGGCCAGTTGCGATGGCGATATCACCAAGTTGAACGAGGCGCTGGATATCGACGAGGGCGCGCGGTATTTCGGGGAATTTGCTCTGGGCGTCAATCCGTACATCACCACGCCGATGCTCGACACCCTTTTTGACGAAAAGATCGGAGGCAGCTTCCACCTGACGCCTGGCAACGCCTACGCGCAGGCCAACAACGGCAACAAGTCGGCGCTGCATTGGGATATCGTATGCATCCAGACGCCGGAATGGGGGGGCGGCGAGATCTACTTCGACGATGTACTGATTCGCAAGGATGGCCTCTTCGTGTTGCCGGATCTGGAAGGGCTGAATCCCGAGAATTTGAAGTAGGAGCTTCCGCTTGCACCGGGCGGGAGCGGCGGGATGGACGTCTGAATCATTGCTGAGGGAGAGGGAATGACGCGACGGGATGGTTGGAGAGCGTTGCCGGGGCTGGTCCTGGTTTTTCTACTGGGCACGACGGCGGCAGGGGCTGTCGGACAGCAGGTCGAGCAGGATCTGGACTGGGGTCTGGGGTGGTCCGACGGACTGACGCTCCGCTTCCGGCCCGGTCCCTGGGAATTGGACCTCTCCGCCGGTCCTGATGACTACCTGATCAAGGAAGAACGCTGGAATGCGATCGCCACCCATCCCGAACCGGTGCAGGGACGGCTCGAAGTGCCGGTGGATGAGCGGGAGGAACATGGATGGGTCCGGATGCGCGCGGGGCGCATTCTTCGCCAGCGCGATTCGTTGTCATTGACAGCCTTTGCCGGCTTGACCTACGAGTGGGTGGATCATCAGGAACGGCAACTGGAACTGGACCCGCTGGTCGGTGACTACGATACCTTTGAACTGGATCGATTCACCGATTTCTGGATTCTGGAGGCCGGGCTTCGGCCGGTGTGGCAGGTGACGAATTGGTTGGGGCTGGAATTCAGCTTCGGCCTGCGGTATGTATGGCAGCAGTGGGACCAGAGCGCAACCTGGACCTGGGCCGGCGTCGAGGCGCCCGATAGCAGTGCTGCGAGCGGAACGGGAAACCGTTTTCAGGATTTCGGCTGGGAAGGAATCTCGTCTCTCGGCTTCATCTTCTGGTGGTAGAGGACCGCCCCGCGGAGTGTGGAGCAAAAATAATTCGTGACGGAAGCGATCGGGGGGACGCAATGCGGCCCCCTTTTTCATCGTAACCTGTTAAAATAAATGGAGTTACTCGATGGCTATCGTTTCCTGGATTTCTCGGAGCAAATGGTTGTCAAATATTTGACAACAGGCCGTGAAGTATTACCTATTCGCGAAACAGGACTGCCGCGCCCCCGCCGTCGGGGCGGGAGGCGATGCGGAGTCAAAGAGGGATAGTGCCATGACGTCGAAGCGTATCGAGGACCTGCGGGAACGGAAAAAGCGACTGTATCTGGGCGGTGGCGAGAAGCGCATCGCCAAGCAGCACGCCGCGGGCAAGCGGACGGCCCGCGAGAGGCTCGGACAGCTCTTCGATCCCGATTCTTTCCAGGAAACGCACCCATTCATGAAGCACCGCTGTGTGGATTTCGGAATGCAGGGCAAGGAATTGCCCGGCGAGGGTGTCGTGACCGGCTACGGCCTGGTGGATGGTCGGCCGATCTACGCTGTCAGCCAGGATTTCACGGTGGCCGGCGGCGCCGTGGGGGAAGCCACCGCGGCCAAGATCAGCGAATTGCAGGATGACGCGATGAAGACCGGTGACCCGATCATCTTCATCAACGACAGCGGTGGCGCCCGAATCCAGGAGGGCGTAGGCTCCCTGGCGGGCTACGGCGATATCTTCTACCGGAATATCCGAGCTTCGGGTGTGGTGCCGCAGATCAGCATCATCAGTGGTCCCTGTGCCGGGGGCGCGGCCTACTCGCCGGCGCTGACCGATTTCATCATCCAGGTGCGTCACGAAGGTCAGATGTACATCACCGGTCCCAGCGTGATCAAGCAGGTCACCGGCGAAGAGGTGACGGCCGAGCAGCTCGGGGGAGTGGAGAGTCATTCCCACTACTCGGGAGTGGTGCATTTCGTGGCCGAAAGCGGGGGCGAGGGGATCGAGATCGCACAGCGCCTGCTGAGCTTCCTGCCCTCGAACAATACCGATGATCCGCCCCTGTTCGAAGAGCTGCACGAGGAGATCGTGGGGCCGGACGAGAGCCTGGACACGATCGTGCCCGAGAACGCCCGCGTTCCCTATGACATGCACGACATCATCGCCAAGGTCGTTGATCGGGGCGATTTCATGGAGGTGCAGGAGCACTACGCGCCGAATCTGATCGTCGGATTCGCTCGCATGGAGGGCTCGACGATCGGGATCATCGCCAACAATCCGACCAAGAAGGCCGGCGTGTTGGACATCGACAGCTCCACCAAGGGCGCGCGGTTCGTCCGCTTCTGCAACGCCTTCAATATTCCCCTGGTCACGTTCGTCGACGTGCCGGGATTCATGCCGGGCGTACAACAGGAATATGGCGGAATCATTCGCCACGGGGCCAAGATGCTGTTCGCCTATGGCGCGGCCACCGTGCCGAAGGTGACCATCATTGTGCGCAAGGCGTACGGTGGGGCCTATCTGGCGATGTGCGGGCGCTCGATGGGGGCGGACCGCGTGGCGGCCTGGCCGACGGCCGAAATTGCCGTGATGGGGGGCGACGGCGCGGTGAATGTTCTGTACCGCAAGGAATTGAGCGAGTCCGAGGATGCAGACAATCTGCGCAAGAAATTGCTCGAAGAGTACGCCGAGAAATTCTCCAATCCCTATGCGGCCGCCGCCAAGGGCATGGTGGACGATGTCATCGAGCCCGCCGACACGCGGGCCTATATTGCGCTTTCCCTGGAAGTTCTGCGCTCGAAGCGCGAGCTGCGTCCGGAGAAAAAGCACGGACTGATTCCCCTCTAGAGGTTTGCAGATGCCCGGACAGATTAGCAACGAAATGGGCGCCCTGGCGCTGGTGGGAATCGCGATCGTATTCGGGGTGCTGGCCCTGATCGCGACGGTGGTTTCGATCTTCAAGCGCCTGGACCAGCGTTGGCAGGCCCATGAGGCGAAGCTCGCCGAATCCGCAACCGAACGGACGCAGACGATCGATGACACGACGCTGCTGCTGATCTCGGCGGCAGCGGCGACCGTCGTGGCGGGACGGTTCCGCGTGCGTCGGATTCGCCGACTGCTGCCGATTCGAACCAAGCGAACGCCGTGGTCCGCCCAGGGCCGGGCACAGCTGCAGGGTTCCCATGTGATCACCAAGAAGCGCGGCTAGCGTTGGCCTCGCATGACAACGGGAGCACCCGGTGGTCCCGCAGACAGGAGCACGATTCATGAAGCTGAAGATCACCGTCCACGGAGTCGCCTACGAGGTTGATGTGGAAGTCCTCGACGCGAAGGACGAGATGTTCGATTCCGGTTCCCCGTTGCCGCGTCCGGCCGCTCCGGCAGCACCCGCCGCCGCTGCTGCCGCGCCGGTCGCTCCGGTTGCGCCGGGCGCTGGAGTCGCTCCGGTGCCTGCCGCCGGCGGTGCCACCGAGGGTGTGGTCTCGCCCATCGCAGGCACTGTGCTGGAAACCAAGTGCAAGGCCGGGGATGCCGTGAGCGCTGGACAGGTACTTCTGGTCATCGAGGCCATGAAGATGGAAACGGAAATCTCTGCACCCAATGCCGGCAAGGTCAAGGCGGTCCAGGTTGCGCCGGGAGATGCCGTTCGCGAAAACCAGATGCTGGTGGAGTTCGAGTAGCCCATGGATATTCTCCTCGATTTTCTCCAGGTCGGCATCGTCGGCAATTTCAGCTGGGGCAACATGGCCATGCTGGCCATCGGTGGCGCATTCATCTATCTGGGCATTGCCAAGGATTACGAGCCCCTGTTGCTGGTACCGATCGGATTCGGGATGATGGTGGGAAATATCCCGCTTTCGTCGGGCATGAACGTGGGTATCTACGAGCAGGGCTCGGTGCTGAATGTGCTGTACAGCGGCGTGACGCAGGGGTGGTACCCGTCCCTGATCTTTCTCGGGATCGGGGCGATGACCGATTTCTCGTCGATGCTGGCGAACCCACGGCTGATCCTGTTGGGCGCCGCGGCCCAGGCCGGCATTTTCCTGACGTTCGCCGGATCCCTGCTATTGGGCTTCAGCGAAACCGATGCTGCTGCGATCGGTATCATCGGCGGCGCCGATGGACCGACGGCGATCTTTCTGTCCTCGCAACTGGCTCCCCATCTGCTGGGTGCGATCGCCGTGGCCGCCTACAGCTACATGGCCCTGGTGCCGGTCATTCAGCCGCCGATCATCAAGTTGCTGACGACCCGGAATGAGCGCCTGATTCGCATGAAACCTTCGCCGCCGGTCAGCAAACGCGTGCGAATCCTCTTCCCGGTGGTCGCGTTCGTGCTTTGCGCGGCGATCGCCCCCGGTGCGATTTCGCTGATCGGTTTCCTGTTCTTCGGCAATCTGCTGAAGGAAAGTGGAGTGACCGAGCGTTTGGCCAAGACCGCGCGGGGGCCGTTGATCGATTCGGTGACGATCCTGCTGGGGCTGTGTGTCGGAGCCTCGACCGACGCCAGCCGGTTCCTGACCCCGGCCTCGGTCAAGATCGCGGCCTTGGGGGCGGCCAGCTTTTGCGTGGCGACGGCCTCGGGCGTGTTGTTCGCCAAGCTGATGAATGTGCTTTCGAAGGACAAGATCAATCCGATCATCGGCGCTGCGGGAGTGTCGGCCGTGCCGGACAGTGCCCGCGTTTGCCAGATGGTCGGTGCGAAAGAGGATCCGCAAAATTTCCTGATCATGCACGCCATGGCTCCGAATGTGGCGGGCGTAATCGGGTCGGCGGTGGCCGCAGGTGTGTTCCTGGCGCGCTTCGTCTTCTAGTTCCGACAGGATGCAGTGAGAATAGGCCCGGTCCCGATCCAAGGGGCCGGGCCTTTTCGTGGGGGCAAACCGTGGGATGTCCGCCCGCGGATATCGACGCTAGTGTGATTCGTGCTGATCGAGGCTGTCCATCAGTTCATCGAGATCCAGTTCGTCCATGCTGAGGCCCAGCTTCATCAGTGTGGCCAGATCCAGATCGCCGACGACATTGACGAAGGCGACTTCCTCACCGGCCTCGTGGGTGACGACCATCAGGCCTACCATGTTTCCGTCCCGGTACTTGGTGTTGACCGTAAGTGTCTCCTGGTCGTCTTTCACGTAGACGAGGCGTTCCCAGTCGTTCTTTTTCAGCTGGGCACGCACTTCCTGGATCATGCTGTCGATCTCGCCCTCGGAGCTATGCTCGGTGGAGAAGGCCTTGACGCGAATGGACTTGATCATGGACAGGGCCGTGGCCAATTCCTTGTCTCCGGCCTCCTCGGCATCGGCGGCAACCCCGATCAGCACGGTGCTCAGGTCGATGTCCTGGATCACTTCGGCATCGTCCGGGATCTCGATCCAACTCAGGTCGATGTAGCCGGGCATTTTCTTGAGGTTTTCGGCCAGTGCCGGGGCCGAAACGATCACTCCGGCGAGCAGCAATCCAAGCAGCAGTCCGAGACTTGTGCGGTGGGTGCGGTTCATCCTTGATCTCCTTGATTGGTGTGGAACGACTTACGCAGGGAATCCGATAGCACACGGGGCAATTTTTCCCCGAAAACCTGGTGGAATCCGGTCCGCTCGCCCTTTTTCAGCAGTCGGGCCGTCAGTTGCAGGGAATAGGCGATCTCCTGTTGGGCTTCCTCGATCTCTTCGGCGGTCCATTCGGCGGTCGGTGCCGCGCTTCGCGTTGCGGGCTCGACCGCGCCCGGTGTTCCCGGGGAAAAACGGCCGGCGAGCAGTACCAGCACCAGCACGGCCGCGATCCCTGCCGACGCGGACAGCCAGCGTTGCAGTCGGCTCGCCGGCGTAGCCGTCCGGTGATTCGCCGGGTACGCCCCGGGTTGGACCGGTGGACTCGCCTGCTGCAACGGCAGGGAGCCGAGCAGGTCCCGCAGCGTCAATTCCCGCTGCAGTTCAGACCGGCAATTGGCGCAGATCGCCAGGTGCTCCGCAACGGTATCGCGATCCGGCGCCGGCAGTTCGCCGGCCGCGTATTCCGTCAGCAGCAGTTCCATGTCATGGCACGGGGATTTCATCCTGTCTCCTGTCGGGCGGCGAACGCTTCGGGCTGCGGTTCCAGTTCCCGTCGCAGCGAGCGGCGGGCGCGATGGATGCGCACCTTCACCGTGCTCGGATTCAAATCCAGCACTTCGGCAATCTCGACCAGTTTCATTCCCTGGAAGTAGTGCATCACCAGGATGGATCGTGTTTCCGGGGCCAGGGCTTCCATCGCGGCGAGTAGCTCGTCCTGCTCGGCACTCAATTCGTCGGGGCGGCGCTCGGGACCAGCGGCCAGGCATTCCAGCGCGTACGGGTCCGGACGGCCCAGGTGTTTCGCCTGGGTCTTGCGTCGCCGGGTCTGATCGATACAAAGGTTGTGGACGACCCGTCGCAACCAGGCTGGAATTTTCCCGGACTCGATCCGGCCGGGAAATTTCCACAGGCGCAGGAAGGCTTCCTGGATCACGTCTTCGGCGTCCTGCTCGTTGCGCAGGACATAGAGGGCCGCGCTGTAGAGGCGGTCCCGCTGTTCGGTCAGGTGATGCTGCAGGTATTGTGGGTCCATGATACCGGTACAGACGCACGCGCGACCGGATGGTTACATGGGCAACAAAAGGGGGAGGGAGCCGGTGCTACTGCTCCGGCTCGATTTCGATCAGGACATCTCCCGGATTGACGGCCTGTCCTTCTTCCACCGGAATTTCGCGTACGGTACCGGCGACCGAAGTGGACAACTCGTTCTGCATCTTCATGGCTTCGACTACGATGACCGGTTGGCCCGCTTCGACCGTGTCGCCCGCGGCTACCCGGATCTCCACGACGAGCCCGGGGATATCGGCACAGATCGTGCCCCCGGCCGTACCGTCACCCAGGCTTGCGAGCGCCTGCGCCTTCAACTCGTCCATCACATGTACCTGCAGGTTGCGCCCCCCGAGGGTCAGCGCCAGGTTTCCGTTGTGGTCCAGTCCGGTGACATGGACCAGATGCCAGCGATTGCCGATGCGCAACGAGAGGGCCTTGCCGCCCAGAACTGAACGACAGCCGACCCGCTCGAGTTCACAGTCGTTGCACGATTGGACGGCGGTCTCGTCACCCTGCCGGGCCACGACCGCGTTGTGCTGTTCGTCTTCGAAGCGAAGCGAGTATTTTTTCTTCATCCACACGGTCAGTACCCTATCCCTCTTGATCAGCGATTGCCGGTCATCGCGCGACGCGCGTTCAGTCGCCAGTGGTTCCGGGATGATCCCGGCGTGGTCGGGGCGGTCGTCGAGTCCGAACGCCGGTTCGCCTCGAAAAGGGCCGCAGCGGCGATCACGGCCTGACGCTGGTCATCGTCCAGGGGGGGAAGCCAGGCCTCGGGATCGAATTCCTCGCCCACGAAATTCGTCGTGTACTCGCCCGAAATGAAACTCTTCTGCTGGATGGCCCACAGATGAAACGGGATGTTGTGGGTGGGACCATGCAGGATGAATTCTTCGAGGGCCCGCTTCGAACGCGCAAGGGCCTGTTCGCGGTTCTCGCCCCAGATGATCAGTTTGGCCAGCATGGGGTCATAGTGGATCGGCACTTCGAAGCCTTCGAAGATTCCCGAGTCGACACGTACGCCCGGACCCTGTGGCAGATCCAGTGCGAGGATCTTGCCGACACTGGGGGCGAAGTTGCGCGCGGCGTCCTCGGCGTAGATCCGGTACTCGATGGCCCAGCCATGCTGTTGCAGATCTTCCTGCCGGTAGCAGATGCCCTCGCCCTGCGCGATGCGCACCATGGCGCTGACCAGGTCGGTACCGGTGACGCGTTCGGTGATCGGGTGCTCGACCTGTAGCCGGGTATTCATCTCCAGGAAGTAGAATTCACCGCCGGGAGCCAGGATGAACTCGACGGTTCCGGCACCGCGATAGTCGATCGCCCGGGCGGTTTGAACCGCAGCGTCACAGATCTCCTGCCGCAACTGCGGGCTCAGCGAAGGCGCAGGGCTTTCCTCGATCACCTTCTGGTGGCGCCGCTGTACCGAGCATTCGCGCTCGAAAAGGTGGATCGCTCCGCCGCGACCATCGCCCAGTACCTGTATTTCGATATGCTTCGGGTTCTCGATGTACTTCTCGACGAAGATGGCATCGTCGCCGAAAGCATTTTTCGCTTCGCCCATCGTCTGTCGCAGGGCCGAAGCCATTTCGCCTGCTTCCCGTACAATGCGCATGCCCTTGCCGCCGCCGCCGGCGCTGGCTTTCAGCAACACGGGAAAACCGATCTCCCCGGCGATCCTCGTGGCCACCTCCGGATCGGTGACGGCTTCGTCCGTACCGGGGACGACCGGTACTCCACTGGAGCGCATCTTTCGCCGCGCGGAAAGCTTGTCGCCCATGACCCGCATCGAGTCTGCGGTCGGACCGATAAACGTCAGTCCGGCTTCTTCGACTGCGGCGGCGAACTCGGCATTCTCGGACAGGAACCCGTATCCGGGGTGGATCGCCTGTGCGCCGGTTGCCCGGGCGGCCTCCAGAATCCTGTCGATCACGAGATAGCTTTCCGCGGCGGGAGCCGGGCCGATCAGCACGGCCTCGTCCGCACGCAATACATGGGCCGCCACGCGGTCGGCTTCGGAGTAGACCGCGACGGTCTTCAGACCCATTTCCCGGATGCCCTGCAGGATGCGAACGGCGATCTCACCGCGGTTTGCCACCAGGACCTTATCGAATTTTTTCACCTTCACGTCGGATCTCCTGCTGGAGCGGACTCCAGAGTGGATGCTAGAGCGGAATGTTGCCGTGCTTTTTCGGGGGCAGCGTCTGTTTCTTGCCCGCCAGATTTCCCAGTGCCCGAATCAACTGTGCTCGCGTGTCGGCCGGCTCGATCACATCATCGAGGTAACCGAGCCCCGCAGCGATGTAGGGATTGGCATAGGTCTGGGTGTACTCGTCGGTCAGGCGGGCGCGTTCGGCCTCGGGATCCTTGCTCTCGGCGATCTGGTTGCGGTACAGAACATTCACCGCACCCTCGGATCCCATTACCGCCAGTTCGGCAGAGGGCCAGGCCACGTTCCAGTCGGCCCGAATGTGTTTGCTGTTCATCACATCATAGGCTCCGCCGTAGGCCTTGCGGGTGATGACGGTGAGTTTCGGGACCGTGGCTTCACAGAAGGCGTACAGCAGCTTCGCGCCATGCTTGATGATCCCCCCGAATTCCTGATCCGTCCCGGGCAGGAAGCCGGGGACGTCCTCGAAAACCACCAGGGGCACGTTGAAACAGTCGCAGGTGCGCACGAAACGCGCACCCTTGATGCTTGAGGCGATATCCAGTACTCCGGCCTGGACCCGGGGCTGGTTGGCGACGATGCCGACCGGCTGTCCGTCCAAACGCGCGAAGCCGCAGATCAGATTCTGCGCGTGCCTCGGCTGGACCTCCATGAAGTCGCCTTCGTCCACGATGAGCTGGATCACGTCGAGCATGTCGTAGGGCTTCTTGTTGTCGGCCGGGATGATGGAGTTGAGCTTTTCCTCCCGGCGCTCGGGTCGATCGTTCGGCACGATACGCGGAGGATCCTCGAGGTTGTTCTGGGGCAGGAAACTGAGCAGGCGCCGAGACATCAGGAGGCAGTCCTGGTCGGTGGCGGCCTGGAAATGGGCCACACCGCTCTTGGTCGAGTGGGTCGTGGCTCCGCCCAACTCCTCGAAGGAAACCTCTTCGTTCGTGACCATCTTGATCACGTTCGGTCCGGTGACGAACATATAGCTGGTCTGGTCGGTCATCAGCGTGAAGTCGGTAATGGCGGGGGAGTAGACGGCGCCGCCGGCACAGGGGCCGAGGATCGCCGAGATTTGGGGAATCACACCCGAAGCCATGGTATTGCGCCAGAAAATCTCCGCGTAGCCGGCCAGCGAGCGGACTCCTTCCTGGATGCGCGCGCCGCCGCTATCGTTCAAGCCGATCACCGGGCAGCCGTTTTCGAGTGCCTGATCCATCAGCCGACAGATCTTGCCCGCGTTCGCCTCGCTCATCGAACCGCCGAAGACGGTAAAATCCTGTGCGAATACGTAGACCTGTCGGCCGTCGATCCGGCCCACGCCAGTCACCATGCCGTCACCCACGGGCCGGTACTTGTCCATCCCCATTTCGTGGCTGCGGTGCTGGACGAAGACTCCGGTTTCCTGGAAGCTGCCCTCGTCCAGCAACAGGTGGATTCGTTCGCGCGCGGTCAGGCGGCCTTTTTCATGGATCCTGGCGACCTTTTCTTCGCCACCGCCGGCGAGAGCCTCTTGGCGCAGTTCGTTCAAACGGTCGAGCTTGTCCTGGGGAGAGCTGGACATTTCGGTTCCTCGGAGCTGGGGTGGAGTACTGACCCGAATTCGGGCGAATGCAACCGGCGCGAGAGTCTAACGGCGGGCCCGCGACCCGTCAACCCGATACATTCGAGGGTTCGATTTTTTGCAGATAATCATGTGTGGGGCGTTCAGGAGGAGCCTTCCATGCGGCGGAGCAGGATTCGATCCAGCAATTGCGCCAGATCGCGGTGGCTGAAGGGCTTGAGGATGAAATCCCGTACACCTGCCTCCCTGGCTTGCTGCTCATTGAAGCTGTCCCGGAAACCAGTGATGAGCAGGACCGGGGTTTGCGGGCGCAGTCCGTGGATCTTCCGCGTCAGCCGGATGCCCGACATGTGGGGCATGATCTGGTCGGTCACCACGACGTCAAAGCGGTCGGGAGCTTCCAGGAAATCGGCCAGGGCAAGGCGAACGTCCGTATGAGCGGAAACTTCGAAACCCAGCTTCTTCAGACCGGCCGCGGTGACCCGCAGCACCATCTCCTCGTCGTCGACCAGTAGCACGCGACCCCGATCCTCGATCCGCTCGGCCGGGCCAAGAGACGGTATTTCGACTTCCCTTGCGGCATCGGCCGGTGCCGCAGCCGGAACCGGCACATCGGCAACCTCTTCGAGGGGATCGGGAAGATCCTGCGAGCCGTCCAGAACCGTCAGATTCGGCCGTGGTCCGGTTGCCGGTGCTGCGATACTCCAGGCGATCATCGGGAAGTAGATGTCGAAGCTCGCGCCATGCCCCACGCGGCCCTGCGGCACCGAGAATCCATCGTGGTCTTTCAGGATTCGCGCCACGGTACTGAGGCCGATGCCCATGCCGCCCCGCTTGCGATTCCCGGAAAAGTAGGACTCGAAAATCCGATCCAGCGATTTTCGGCTCAGGCCGCGGCCATTGTCCCGGACGGTCAGCTTGATGTAGGTGCCTGGATCCAGGTCGCGCGGAATGGCGCGCTGAGGGTCGACGACTTCCTCGCGGTGCAGCGTAACCTCGATCAGACCCTGGTCGCGAAACATCGCCTGCATCGAGTTGCTGCATAGGTTCATGAGTACCTGTTGCACGCCGGTGGCCGTAGCAAGGACCAGTCCGCACTTCGGGTCCAGGTCCTCGCGAATCTCGATATTGGGCGGGACGATATCGCGCAGGAATTTCAGCGTGTCGCGCACGATCGGCACCAGGTCGGTCGGCTTGCGCGCCTGGTCGGCTTGCCGGTAGAAGTCCGAAATCTCCCGGACCATTTCGCTGGCTACCGTGCCGGCCTTGATGATCTGCGTGATGTCCTCGCGCTTGCCCGAGTCTTCGGGTGTCTCGCGCCGGGCGATGCGCGCGTGTCCCAGGATCACGGCCAACAGATTGTTCAGGTTGTGCACGATGCTGCCGGCGAGAATCCCGACCGCCTCCATCCGCTGTGCCTGCTTCAACCGTTCTTCGAGGTGATCGATCGTCTGCTGGGATTGGATGAGCTCGCGGCGGGCTCGCCGAAGAAAGCGCGCGCCGAAAACGAGCGCTCCGACGAGCACCAGGCATAGAATCGCCAAGCCGAGCAGCCAACCGCTCGAAGACTGTTGCAGAGCTGGATCCAAAATCGGGTTCCTCCTCAGCTCAGTATAGATGAAAACATTCCGGTCATCCACCCTCACCTCGATCAATCCGAGGTGGGACTCCACGCGCCGGTCTGCTACTCTCGGCGGGAGAAATTCGGATTGAAATTTGGTAGATCAACCCAACCGAGGGGGCAGCGATGAGTTACGAGAATGTCCTGCTGGAAGTTACTGACGGTGTCGCCACCGTGACGGTCAATCGCCCGGACAAGCTGAATGCGTTGAACACCCGGACGATCGAGGAACTCCTGGCGGTTTTTGAAAAGGTTTCGGGGGATGACGAGGTGCGCAGCGTGATCCTGACGGGAGCGGGAGAGAAAGCGTTCGTGGCCGGTGCCGACATCGGGGAATTGGCCAACCTCACGGCGGGCGAGGCCGAGTATGTCGCCACGCGCGGACAGGAATTGATGAACCGGATCGAGAACCTGGGCAAGCCGGTCCTGGCGGCCATCGGTGGCTTTGCGCTCGGCGGTGGTTGTGAACTGGCCATGGCGTGTACCTTCCGCTATGCGGCCGATACCGCCAAGCTCGGCCTGCCCGAAACCGGGTTGGGCCTGATTCCCGGGTTCGGGGGGACGCAGAGGATGCCCCGTTTGATCGGGCGAGGGCGGGCCCTGGAGTTGATCCTCACGGGCGACATGATCGATGCCGCCGAAGCGAAGGCCTATGGCCTGGTCAATCGCGTCTACCCCCATGAGGAGCTGTTGCCGGCGGCACAAAAGACGGCGGCCAAGTTGGCGTTGAAATCCCGCGTGACGCTCCGTGCAGCGCTCAAAGCGGTAGGCGAAGGGCTGCAGATGAACCAGGATAGTGGGTGCCGATTGGAGGCGGCCCTCTTCGGAGTATGTGCCAGTTCGAACGATGCCCATGAGGGGTGCGCGGCCTTCCTGGCGAAACGCAAACCTTCGTTTCGTGATAGTTGAAAACTGTACTCATTCTTGTCACGGCAGACCTGGGAGCCGCACCGGAAAACAGGAAGTTTTCTTTGTTCCGGGGCGGCTTCGCCTATTACATTGGACGGGTTCGACGAGTCCCCATTTCACCCTTCGCGCGAGGTGGTTTCCATGTCCGATCAGACAGCAGTTGAAGCGCCCTTCATGGAGGTCAATGGTGAGCTCTGCAAGGGCTGCCAACTGTGCTTGGCGGTCTGCCCCAAGAGCGTGATCGCCATCAGCGAAAAACTGAATAGTGCCAGCTATCATCCGGCCTTCTATACGGGTAGCGATTGCACGGGCTGCGGCCTCTGCTTCTATGCATGCCCCGAGCCCGGCGCGATTCGCGTCGTGAAGCCCTAGCTAGGCCCGGAGCCGTTCCGGAGTTGTTATCCAATGGCTCCCGAATCGTGCTCCAGAATCGAACCAGCTGCTTTCAACCTGAACGGGAGAACGGCAATGGCCAGACAATTCATGAAGGGAAATGATGCCATCATCGTAGGCGCCCTGGCGGCGGGTTGCCGCGCGTACTACGGGTATCCGATCACCCCTGCCAGCGAGATCGCCCAAGCGGCAGCCCGGCATTTCCCCGCTCTGGGCGGCGTATTTATCCAGGCCGAGAGTGAAGTCTCCGCGATCAATATGGTGTATGGCACGGCGGGTATGGGGATCCGCACGATGACCGCCTCCTCGAGCCCCGGCTTCAGTCTGAAACAGGAGGGGTTGTCCTACTGTGCCGGTGCCGAATTGCCCTGCGTGGTCGTCAATATCGACCGTGGGGGCCCGGGTCTGGGCAACATCGCTCCCGAGCAGGCCGACTACTTCCAGGTCACCAAGGGCGGCGGCCACGGAAACTATCGTCTGATTTCACTCGCGCCCAACGGGGCACAGGAAATGTGCGATTTGACGGTGCATGCCTTCGAACTGGCTGACAAATACCGGAATCCGGCTTGTATCATGGCGGACGGAATCACGGGTCAGATGATGGAAGTTGTCGAGATTCCCGAGGCCGACGAGTTGAAGCACGATCACAGTGATTGGTGCGTCGACGGTACGCCCGGTACGAGAAAGAACCTGATCAGTTCGATCGTGCTGGATCCGGAGGAACTGGAACAGCACAACCTGCATATGGATCGCAAGTACAAGGAGATCGAGGCCAACGAAGTCTTGTTCGAAAAGTACAAAACCGAGGACGCCGATCTGGTGGTGGTTGCCTATGGTGTGGTCAGTCGAATCGTCTACTCGACGGTGGATGCCGCGCGCGAGGCCGGAATGAAGGTCGGGCTGCTGCGGCCCATTACGATCTGGCCCTTCCCGACCGAGGCCATTCGGAGTCTCATTCCGACTGCCAAGCACTTCCTGGCCGTGGAATTGTCAACCGGTCAGATGGTCGAGGACGTCCGGTTGGCCGTCGAGGGCCACCGGCCGGTCCACTTCTACGGCCGTTGCGGTGGCGTGGTACCCAGCGGCATGGAACTCGAAGAGCAGTACCGCAACATCCTGGAAGGAGGCACCGAGTCATGAAAGTCTTTGAAAAATCCAAAGCCTTCTACGAGGTGTTCGAGCGCAAGACGGGCCCGGCCCAGGAGGCCTCCCACTATTGTCCGGGCTGCGGTCACGGCAATGTCCACAAGATGATCGCCGAGGCCATGGAGGAAATGGGGCTGACCGAAAAGACCGTTTTCGTCTCCCCGGTCGGTTGCTCGGTGTTCGGGTACTACTACTTCGACTGCGGCAATTTCCAGGCCGCACATGGACGGGCGCCGGCCGTGGCCACAGGAGTCAAACGAGCCAACCCCGAATCGATCGTCATCTCCTACCAGGGTGACGGCGATCTGGCCGCCATCGGTACCGCCGAGACGATCCACGCGGCCAATCGTGGTGAGAACATCACTGTCTTTTTCATCAACAATGCGATCTACGGTATGACCGGGGGGCAGATGGCTCCCACAACGATGATCGGACAGCGTTCGACCACGACCCCGCTGGGGCGCCATACGCTGGAGCACGGCAATCCGGTCCGCATGGCGGAGATGCTGGCCACATTGCCGGCCCCGACCTATATCGAGCGCGTCGCGGTCGGCAACAGCAAGCAGATCATGAAGACGCGCAAGGCGATCCGCAAGGCGCTGAAGATCCAGTCCGAAGGCAAGGGCTACTCTTTCGTCGAGATCCTGTCCGCATGCCCGACGGGGTGGAAGATGGATGCTCCCTCGGCCCGCGATTGGCTGGTCGAGGAAATGACGAAGATCTTCCCCCTGGGCGTCTACAAGGACGAGTCGGACAACATGGATGATGGCGCCTGGGACCGGATTTCCGAAGAGTACCAACCGGAAAAGGTGAACGTCTATCTGGACCAGTTGAAGAGCCAGGTCGGCGATTCCGTGGACGTCGAGATGCCGTACGACTTGCAGTGCAAGTTCGCCGGCTTCGGCGGCCAGGGCATTCTGACCCTGGGCCTGTTCCTGTCGCAGATCGGCATGCGCGGCCAGAAGGAAGTGAGCTGGTTCCCGGCCTACGGCCCGGAGATGCGCGGCGGAACGGCCAACTGCTCGGTGAACATCTCGCGCAAGCGGATCGGCACGCCGCTGGTGGACCATCCGAACGTGCTGGTGGTGATGAACCAGCCTTCGTTGGACGCCTTCGAGTCGGATGTGGTCGATGGAGGAACGATCATCGTCGATACGACGGTGGTCGAGGGTACCCCGGATCGCGATCGCCTCAATGCGGTCATGATCCCGGCCAGCCAGATCGCCGACGAAGTGGGAACGCCCAAGGTGGCCAATGTGGTCATTCTGGGGGCACTGGTTGCCGCGACGGACTGCTTCGAGAAGGAATTCGTGCTGGAAACGCTGCGCAACGTGATCAAGAAGAAGAGTCTGGTGGATATGAACATGGATGCGTTCTGCCGCGGCTACGATTTCGTGAAGAACGAAGGCTGATCGCAGCTCATCGTGGTTCCGACGAGCGGACCACGACCTTCGTGGCCGGCCCGTCGAACGGGTCGGCCACTTTTTTCGCCGCTGTAGTTCGGCTACGGTGAAAGGAAATCGAATGATCATCGGGATTCCTCGATCGCGACATACGGACGAGTACCGGGTTGCCTTGCCGCCGCGTGGGGTGCGCAATCTGACCGCTGCCGGGGCGGAGGTCATTGTCGAACGCAAGGCAGGCTACGAAGCCGGTTTCCCGGATTCGGTCTATGAGAATTCCGGGGCCCGCATCGTGCATGACGTGCAGGAGGTCTATGGGCGTGCGGATCTGATCGCCAAGGTCAATCGACCCATTCCTGAGGAGTATGACCTGATCCGTGAGGGTCAGACGATCATGGGCTTCCTGCACCTGGCGGTCGCCGACCCGAAACTGGTGGGGATCCTGCGCTCCCGGCGGTGCACTGCGATCGACTTTGCCACCATCCAGGACGACAACGGTTCGTTGCCGGTGTTGCGTGTGGTTTCCCAGATTGCGGGGCGCATGGTACCGCAGATCGCGGCCAAGTACCTGCAAACCGACCACGGGGGACTGGGGATCCTGCTCGGCGGAGCCCCAGCCGTTCCACCAGCCGAGGTCGTGGTTATCGGGGCCGGTACGGTGGGCCGGCACGCGGTTCGTGCCTGCGTGGGCGCCGGGGCCCAGGTCACGCTGATGGATGCGGATTTCGATCGCATCGCGGAAATCGACTGGGCCCTGTCCGGGCAGGTGACGACTTTCCTGGCGAATGAAGCCACGTTGCGCAAGGCACTGGCCTACGCCGACGTGGTCGTTGGCGCCGTGCAGATCCCGGGCACGCGCACTCCGCACCTGGTCAGCAAGGAGATGGTGGGACTGCTGCGCGAGAAGAGTCTGATCATCGATATCTCCGTCGATTCCGGAGGCTGCTTCGAGACCAGTCGTCCGACGCGTCTGTCGGACCCGATCTATGTCATCGACGGGATCACCCACTATTGCGTGCCGAATCTGACCAGTCTGGTCGGCCGCTCGACGTCCTACGCCATGTCCAATGCCACGCTGCCGTACCTGTGTGCCCTGAGTCGCCAGGGGGTGCGCGAAGCCATTGCCGAGGATTCCGCTCTGGCGCGCGGAGCGCATCTGGTGGATGGAGAGATCACCCATCCGGGCTTGGCTGCCGGTCTGGGCGTCGAGTGCCGCGATTTGAAGAGCTGGTTGGCTGGAGGTGACTCGTGAGCTGGATGCAGATCTTTCGGGACCGTCTCAAGACGGCGCAGGAAGCGGTGGCCGATATCGGGGACGGAGCCACCGTCTATTTCGGCAGCGGTTGTGGAGTGCCGCACACACTGATCCAGGCTCTGGCTGATCGTGGAGAAGAACTGACCGATGTCGAGGTGATCCATCACCTGACGTTGGGCGATGCCCCCTATCTGGCCCCCGAGATGAAGGGCCACTTCCGCCTGAACGACTGCTTCGTCGGAGCGAACACGCGCGAAGCCGTAAATGAGGGACGGGCCGACTACATACCGGTCCATCTGCACGAAATGGCCCGCCTGTTCCGGCGCAAGGTCCTGCCCCTGGATACGGCGTTGATCATCGTCAGCCCGCCGGACGAGCACGGCTTCTGCAGTTTCGGCATCGAGGTCGGCGTGACCAAGCCGGCGGCGTTGTCGGCCGACCACATCGTTGCCGAGGTCAACCGCAAGATGCCACGTACCCTGGGCGATAGCTTCATTCATGTCTCGAAGATCGATGCTTTTGTCGAGGTGGATTGCGATCTGGACGAATTCCGCCCAGCGCCGCCGACCGCGGTGGAAAAGCAGATCGGTGCCCACATCGCCACGCTGATCGAGGACCGGGCGTGTCTGCAACTGGGCCTCGGCTCGATTCCCAATGCGGTGCTGGACTACCTGGACGATCGAAAAGATCTGGGCATCCACACCGAGATGTTCACCGAGGCGCTGCCGGGATTGATCGAGCGCGGCGTGGTCACCGGCGAGGCGAAAAACGTCCATCCGGGCAAGGCCGTGGCGGGCTTCGTCATGGGAACCCGCGAGGTCTATGACTTTGCGCACGATAACGCGTTGCTGGAATTCCATCCGACCGATTACGTGAACCATCCGCTGCACATTGCGGCCAACGACCACATGGTGGCCGTCAACTCGGCCATCCAGGTCGACCTGACGGGACAGGTTTGTGCCGACTCGATCGGCGAGAGAATCTACAGCGGCTTCGGGGGGCAGGCGGACTTCATTCGCGGCGCCGCGATGAGCAAGGGCGGGTTGCCGATCATCGCGCTACCGTCCATGACCAGCGATGGTGAGATCTCGCGGATCGTGCCCAGTCTGGACCATGGGGCGGGAGTCGTGGTCACGCGGGCCGATGTGCACGTTGTCGTCACCGAATACGGTATCGCTCATCTACTGGGGCGCAACGTGCGGCAGCGTGCCGAGGCCCTGATCAGTATCGCGCATCCGGATTCCCGGGAGAATCTGCTCGAGGCAGCACATCGACGAGGAGTTTTCGGGCGCCTTTATCCCGGAATGGGTTGACAAAACGTCAGCGCGTCGACAGATTGTCCAATGTCGGAGACATTTTGAACAGCCCGATCCGGACCTGGAGGCGTGATGACGGCGGACCCGATTCGAAACGACCGCTTACCGGCCCCAACGGCTGCGGCCGATGCCAAGGCAACGATCCTGGTCGTCGATGACGAACCCGAATTGTGCCGCGCTCTGAGCAAGTTGTTGGGGCGCAACGGATATTTTGTCCTGACGGCGGGCAACGGTGAAGAAGGGCTGGTCATCCTGCGGCAGGAGACCGTTCACCTGGTGCTGTCGGACCTGAAAATGCCCCGGATGGGCGGCCTGGATCTGATGAAAGCCGCCCAGGTCATTTCCCCCGAAACCGAGTTTGTCATCATCACCGGCCATGGCACGATCGAGACCGCCGTCGAGGCGATGAAGGTCGGTGCCTACGATTTCGTGGAGAAACCATTTTCGACCACAACCACGCTGAAGGTGGTCGGCAAGGCGCTGGAAAAGCAGCACCTGATGGCCGAGAACCAGGATCTGCGCCGTCGCCTGGAGGAAATCCAGGGGATGCACAATATCATCGGCAACAGCGATGTGATGCGGCAGGCCATGGAGACGGCCCAGCAGGTGGCCGACAGTACGGCGACGATCCTGCTGACGGGGGAGAGCGGGACGGGGAAGGAAGTGTTCGCCTCGGCGATTCATCGCTGGAGTGATCGCGCCAAGCAGAGCATGGTGCGCGTCAGTTGCGCCGCGCTGCCGGAAACTCTGCTCGAGGCCGAGCTCTTCGGTTACGAACCGGGAGCGTTCACCGGCGCCGTCGGCCGTCGCCAGGGCCGCTTTGAAGTGGCTCACCGCGGCACCCTCTTCCTGGACGAGGTGGGAGAGATGTCGCTGACGACGCAGGTCAAACTGCTTCGCGTGCTGCAGGAAAGTACCATCGAGCGGCTCGGGGGTTCGGACCCGATCGAGGTCGACGTGCGGATCATCGCGGCAACGAATGCGGATCTGGAAGAACTGGTTCGCGAAGGCAAGTTTCGTGAGGACCTTTTCTACCGCCTGAATGTCATCAATATGGAACTGCCCTCGCTGCGGGAACGCGGCGATGACGTAATCCTGCTGGCGGACTATTTCCTGCAGGTCTACAACGAGAAAAACGGCAAGTCGCTGCAGGGGTTCAGCTCCGAAGCCCTCGAGGCGATGCAGAAATACTCCTGGCCGGGCAATGTGCGCGAACTCGAGAATGCCATCGAGCGCTCGGTGGTCCTGTGCAAGACCGAGTTCGTGAATGTGGAATCCCTGCCGCGGCCGGTGCTGCAGGGCAAGCAACGCTTCGATGCGTTGACCATCCCGGTCGGTACTTCGCTGCGGGATGCCGAAATGAAGTTGATCCAGGCCACGCTCGACAGTGTGGAGGGCGACAAGGAAACCGCGGCCAACATCCTCGGCATCGCGGCACGGACGATCTACCGCAAACTGAACTAGCGTTCGCTTTGCTTGACCCTTTTTCGGGGGGACGTTATATTGGCGCTCCGCGATATCGCCCCGGTTCCGCACGGTTTCGGGGCGATTGCGTGTAGTTGTCCAGGCCCATCGGGCGAGAGTGGCGGAACTGGCAGACGCGCAGGATTTAGGTTCCTGTGGGGCAACCCGTGGGGGTTCGAGTCCCCCCTCTCGCACCAGTCTTGATACCCAGCCTGTGGAGGATCGATCCAGATGACCGAGTCGAACGTGGACGCCCGGACCTCTCGTCCGGAAGAAGAGAAAAAGCCGATCGCGACTACCCTCGAGAGCCCGGAGGCCTGGCAACGGATCGTCAAGGTCGAGATCTCGCGGGAGCATTTCGATCAGGAGTACACGAAGAGGCTGAAAAAGGCCGTCAAGGGATTCGCGCAGCCCGGCTTTCGCAAGGGCAAGACTCCCCGTGCCGTGGTGGAGAAGCAGGTTGGCGCTTCGCTGCGCATGGAAACCATCGAGGGTCTCGTGCCGCAGGCCTGGATGACCGGCGTCATCGAGCACCAGCTCTCCCCGATCACCGACCCGGCACTGGAGAATCTGGATTTCGGCGAGGAAGGGCCCCTGAAGTTCGACCTGAAGGTCGAGATCAAGCCTGACATCGAGGCGAAAAATTACGATAACCTGCCGATCCGGCAGCGCGCCGTCGAAGTTTCCGACGACGAAGTCAGCGAAGTCTTGACGCGCCTGCAGGAAAGCCGAGCCAGTTTCGAGGCCGTCGAGCGTGAGGCCGCCGAAGGCGACCAGTTGACGGTCGATCTGCTGCCGAGCAATGAAGGTGGAGAGGTCGATCCGGAAAAGCTGATCCAGGACCAGAAGATCGTGCTGGGCGCCGAATCCAATCTGCCCGAGTTCGATGAAGGTCTGCGGGGGGCCCAGGCCGGCGACGAACGGGAGATCAAGGTCGCCTACTCCGACGACCATCCCAACGAGGGGCTGCGGGGACAGACGCTGGTCTTCGCCTGTACCGTCAAGCAGGTCGCCGAGAAGAAGACTCCCGAATTGAATGACGAATTCGCCGCATCGATGGGCGAAGGCAAGACCGTGGAATCGCTGACCCAGGAAATCCGTGAGGATCTGTTGAAAGAGTCAGAACGACGGGTCAAGGTCGAAATGGATCAGCAGATTCTGCGGGAACTCGTGGCGCGCAATGAGGTTCCCCTACCGCCATCGATGTTGGAGAAGTACCTGCAGGCTGGCCTCGAGGAGATGAAGCAGCGTCAGCAGCAGACCGGCAATGCCGTCAGCGAGGACGAGGAAAAGCACTACCTGGAGGTCGGTCGTCCCCACGCGGAGCGCGCGCTGAAGGGAATGCTGCTGCTGGAGTCGATCCAGAAGCAGGAAGAAATCAAGGTGACCGACGAAGATGTCGATGAAAGGATCCAGGAGATCGCCGCCGAACACGGTTTCGATGTTGACCAGTACCGGAAATTCATCGAGAGTGGCGACGAAAAAGGGCGTTTGGAATACGATCTGCTGGATCGCAGGACGTATGACTTCCTGCTGTCCAGGGCCGAAATCGAGTCGGTCCCCGCGGATACGGAGATCCTGAAGGAAGAGGAGTAACGGAATGCTGGTACCGGTAGTAGTCGATCAAACCAGTCACGGCGAGCGCGCGTATGACATTTATTCGCGTCTGCTGAAGGATCGGATCATTTTTCTGGGGTCCCCGGTGGATGACAACATCGCGAATCTGGTAATCGCGCAGATGCTTTTCCTGCAGGCGGAAGATCCGGAGCGCGACATCTATTTGTACGTCAATAGCCCGGGCGGCAGCGTAACGGCCGGTCTTGCGATCTACGACACGATTCAATACATTACAAATGATGTGGTTACGATCTGCATGGGCCAGGCCGCCAGTATGGGAGCAGTGCTGCTCGCCGCCGGTGCGGCCGGTAAGCGGTCGGCATTGCGAAACTCGCGGGTCATGATCCATCAGCCCCTCGGAGGCAGCCAGGGGCAAGCCTCGATGTTGGAGATCTACACCAAGGAGATCCTCAACATTCGCGACAAGCTCTACGCCATCCTGGCCCATCATACCGGCCAGACGCCGGAAAAGATCGCCCAGGACAGTGACCGTGATTTTTTCATGTCCGCCGAGGAGGCTTTGGCCTACGGTCTGGTCGACAAGGTGATCGAAAACCGCAACGAGATCGTTCCGGATGATCAGAAAGATCAGGACGACAAAGGCAAGAAGGACTCGTAGCCGCACGAATCCGATACCCTGGATCCCGCATCGCGCTGAAGCGGGCGGGATCCCGATTTGTTGGGAGAGACGATGAAGCGACGCCAGAACGGCAGTCCCCAGATGATCAAGTGCTCGTTCTGTGCCCGGGGCCAGGACGAAGTGGCCAAGCTGGTCGCCGGACCTTCCAGCGTCTATATCTGCAGCGAATGCATCAAGCTCTGCAATGATATCCTCGAGGGTGAGTTGATGGACGAGGCTTCGTTGGCCCCGCCCAAATTCCCGATTCCGCAGGAGATTCGCGACTATCTGGACCAATATGTCATTGGACAGGACGAGGCCAAAGTCAGTCTTTCGGTGGCGGTCTACAATCATTTCAAGCGGATCCACCAGCGCAAATCCAGTGACGGGGTCGAGATCGACAAGAGCAACATTCTTCTGCTCGGCAATACCGGCACGGGCAAGACGTTGCTCGCCCAGACTCTGGCCAGGTTCCTGAATGTGCCGTTCGCCATCGCCGATGCGACGGCGCTGACGGAAGCCGGCTATGTGGGAGAGGATGTCGAAAACATCCTGGTGCGCCTGCTGCAGTCGGCGGACTACAACATCCCGGCCGCGGAACAGGGTATCGTCTATGTCGACGAGATCGACAAGATCGGGCGCAAGAGCGGCAACCCTTCGATCACGAGGGATGTCTCGGGCGAGGGAGTGCAACAGGCGCTGTTGAAGATTCTCGAGGGTACGGTGGCGAACGTGCCGCCGCAGGGGGGGCGCAAGCATCCTCAGCAGAAATACCTCGAGGTCAATACGAAGAATATCCTGTTCATCGTCGGCGGGGCATTCCAGGGGCTGGAGAAGATCGTCGAGCGTCGCATCGGCAAGAACATGCTTGGATTCGCGCGGGACGGGGAATATTCGTCCGCCAGCACCGAGCGTGAAGAATTTCTCAGTCTTGTCGAATCGCAGGATCTGATGAAATTCGGGCTCATCCCCGAGTTGATCGGCCGTCTGCCCGTCGTGACGAGTATGCACGAGTTGGATCGAACGGCGATGATTCGCATCCTGACCGAGCCTCGGAACAGTCTGGTCAAGCAGTACCAGAAGCTGATGGACATGGAGGACGTCAAACTCGTATTCGAGCCCGACGCGCTCGAGGCGATCGCTGATCTGGCCATCCAACGCAAGACCGGCGCACGCGGGTTGCGCTCGATCCTCGAGGCAATCATGCGCCAAACCATGTTCGAGATCCCTTCCCAGGAGGAAGTGCGGCAGGTGATCATCACCCGGGATACGGTCAACAAGCAGGCCGCCCCCGAGGTGATCCTGGGAACGCCGCCGATCGATCTCAAAGAAGCCTGATCCCATCACGGCATTCCTTCACCGAGCCGGACCGCGGATGCCGTAGTGCTTCGTGCGTCGTCGGTGTGGTTGCGTGACGGGGCAATACCTGGAGTGAAATGAGTTCTTCCGATTTTTCGATGGAACGCGACGGTGAGGATCTGTTGATCCCGGGCGTGTTGCCCGTGCTCCCGTTGCGTGATGTGGTCGTCTTTCCCTACATGGTCACGCCGCTGCTGGTCGGCCGCAGCCATTCCGTGTCCGCCGTCGATGCGGCCATGGAGCGCGACAAGTACCTGTGCGTGATCGCCCAGAAGGATCCGGCCACCGAGGAACCCGGTGCCGAGGATCTCTACACCGTCGGTACCGTCATCAAGGTGCTGCAGATCATCCGCACCCCGGACGAGACGCTGAAGATCCTGATCGAGGGTGTTGCCCGGGTGCACGTCAGTGACATGGTTCAGGCCGACGGCCACCATGAGGTCCGCGTCACTCCGTTGGTCCCCGAAGAGGCGACCGGTACTGAGATCCAGGCCCTGAGTCGCTCGATCAAGGAACGCTTCAAGGAGTACGTACGGCTGAACAAGCGCTTGCCGGACGAAGTCCTGCTCTCGGTGCTGAATCTCGAGGAAATCGGGCGCATGAGCGACTCGATCAGCGCCTATATTCTGGGCAAGGTACCCCTGAAACAGGAACTTCTGGAGGAGCCCAGTCTCGAGAAACGACTGAATCGGATCAATCTGGTCCTGGCCAATGAGCTGGACATTCTCGAGGTCGAGCAGCGCATCGACACCGAGGTGCAGAGTCAGGTTCAGCGCAACCAGCGCGAATTCTATCTCAACGAGCAGATGCGCGCGATCCGCAAGGAGCTGGGCTACACCGGCGACGATGAATCGGAGCTGGACGAGTACCTGGAGAAAATCGAGAAGTCGGATCTGAGCAAGGAGGCTGTTGAAATCGCCCAGCGGGAAGTGGCCCGGCTGGAACGGATGTCTCCGATGAGCCCCGAGGCCACCGTGCTGCGCAACTATCTCGATACGTTGCTGTCGCTGCCCTGGAAGAAGAAGTCGCGGGACCGCATCGATACCGAGGTCGTGAAACAGCGGCTGGACGAGGACCACTATGGGCTGGAAAAGGTCAAGGAACGCATCCTGGAATTCCTTGCGGTCTACAAACTGACCAAGACGATGCAGGGTACGATCCTGTGTTTGGTGGGACCTCCCGGTGTGGGCAAGACCAGCCTGGGTCGCAGTATCGCCGAAAGCATGAATCGCAAGTTCGTGCGCATCAGTCTGGGGGGCGTGCGGGACGAGTCCGAAATCCGGGGTCACCGGCGCACCTACATCGGATCCAAGCCCGGGCGCATCATCGAGTCGTTGCGCAAGGCCGGAACGCGCAATCCCGTTTTCCTGCTGGATGAGATCGACAAGATGGGATCGGATTTCCGTGGAGACCCGGCCAGCGCACTGCTCGAGGTGCTGGACCCCGAACAGAATTCCACCTTCAGCGACCACTACCTCGAGGTGGAGTTCGATCTGAGCAATGTGATGTTCATCACCACCGCGAACAGCTTGCACACGATCCCGCCCGCGCTGGAGGATCGGATGGAGATCATCCGCCTGCCGGGCTATCTGGAGCACGAGAAACTGACGATTGCCGGTCGCTTCCTGGCTCCGCGCCAGTTGGCGCGCAATGGAGTGACCGAGTGGGCGGGCTTCCGCCGTTCCGCGCTGCAGACGATCATCGACGGGTACACGCGCGAAGCGGGGGTTCGGAACCTGGAGCGCGAAATCGCCCGGATCTGCCGCAAGGTGGCGCGGATCAAAGCCGGCAAGGGAAAATTTCCCGGCGCGGTGACTTCCCATTCGGTGCAGAAGTACCTGGGAATCCCGAAATTTCGTCGCCGGGTGGTGGATCGCGAGCCGGAGGTCGGGGTAGTCGTGGGGCTGGCCTGGACCGTGGTCGGTGGCGAGATCCTCGAGATCGAAGTGGCCGAGGTGCCCGGTACGGGGAAGATCACGATCACCGGCAATCTCAAAGATGTGATGAAAGAGTCGGCCGAGACCGCACTCAGCTACTCTCGCGGTTTGTGCCGCGAAACGTCCGGCGATTGGTTCAAGAAGAATCAGATCCACCTCCACGTTCCGGAGGGCGCCATCCCCAAGGACGGTCCGAGCGCGGGCATCGCCATGGCCACGGGCATGGTCTCGCTGTTGCGCAACCAGCCCGTTCGGTCGGACGTTGCGATGACTGGAGAAGTCACGCTGCGCGGAAAGGTCCTGCCCATCGGCGGTCTGCCCGAAAAAGCGGTCGCGGCGATCCGGGCCGGCAGCCGACATCTGATCATTCCGAAAGACAACGAGAAGGATTTCGAAGAGCTCTCGCCGGTGATTCGCAAGCAGTTGACGGCGCATCTGGTCGAGACCATGGACGAGGTCCTGGAGCTGGCCCTGGTGCCCGCTCCGGCTCCGCGCAAGCGCTCGGCCTCGCGAAACCGCTCGACGAGTCGATCACGCAAGAGTGGCGGCGCTGCGCGCGCCGGGAACTGAGCAGACGATGCAGGTCGAGTTCATTACCAGCGCGCCGGATCTGAAGTCACGGCCGGAGCGGATCCTGCCCGAGTTCGCCTTTCTGGGGCGCAGCAACTGCGGCAAGAGTTCGCTGATCAATCATTTTCTGGAACGCTCGGGTATGGCCAAGACCAGTAGCAAACCGGGCAAGACGCGTCTGATGAACTATTTCCTGGTCGAGGACCGCTTCTACCTGGTCGACCTCCCCGGCTACGGATTTGCCAAGGTCAGCAAAGATCAGCGGGCAATGTGGTGGCAACTGTTCGAGTCGTTTCTCGCTTGTCAGGAGCGGCCCCTGGCACTCTTCCATTTGCTGGATGCCCGACATGAACCGTCGGTGGAAGATCGCGAAGTTTCGCAATGGATGCAGCGCTCGGGGCATCCCTACGCCCTGGCCGCGACCAAGATCGACAAGGTCGGAACCAATGCGCGCGCGCAACGGTACGAGCAGATCATCCAGTCCCTGGATGTCACCGCCGATATTCCCTTTTTTCCGACCTCGTCGAAGAATCGGACCGGGCGCGTCGAGATGTATGAATGGATCGATGCGCTGCTGGCTGCGAATCAGAACGAGGCGTGATTTGACCCCCACTGCCGGTGGGGGGTATAATGGTCGCCAAGATCTGAAATCGCCTGCGCCTGCTGCTGCTCGAATATTCGACCGGAGCCGGGTCCAGGTAGAGGTCCGGGTACGGGTGTAGCGGGTCGACCGACCCGCGGGATGGCGGAAATGAGGCACGGATCCAGAGTGGAATGTATGATCGTCGCGGCCCTGGGGCTGGGACTCGTTCTGCTGGGGGTCGAAACCGCTGGCGCCACGCCCCAGGACATGATTGAATTGCCGGTCACGACGCCGAACCTGTGTGCCACATGCCATGTCCTGGATTCTCCTTCGGCCGGGGACGCGGCATTGAACCTGTTCGGATTGGATTTCCTGGAGAACGGCCGGGTGTGGGATTCGGATCTGGCCCAACTGGATTCTGATGGGGACGGTTGCCTCAATGGCGTCGAGGTCGGCGACAGCGACGGGGACGGCGTGGCGGACGGCAACGTGACCGAACAGGCCGGAAATCCCGGCGTACGAGACAATTGCGGATCCGGTTCGCTCGTGGACGAGCGCACCTGGGACGCGCTGAAAGCAATGTTCGACCGTTGAGGGCGGGCTGCCGGGGTGGCCCGGAGGACCCGATGCGGATCGACTTTTTTTGTGGGTGGACCGAACCCGAGTTCGATTCCGCCACCATCCGCGGGAGAGTAGCGTGGAAAACCGTGTGATCATCGGAGGCCAGTGGGGCGACGAGGGCAAAGGCAAGATCGTCGATACGCTGAGCCGCGATGTGGACTGGGTCATTCGCTACCAGGGCGGAGCGAATGCGGGCCACACGATCCACATCGAGGACCAGAAGCACGTGCTGCACCTGGTTCCTTCCGGCATCCTTCACGACGGCGTGCAGTGCTTCCTCGGTGGAGGCATGGTCATCGATCCGTGGAGTCTGCGCGACGAGATCCTGGCCCTGGAACAGAAGGGGATCGACGTACGTGAACGACTGCAGTTGTCGGCCACGTCACAACTGGTCATGCCCTTCCACAAGCGGCTGGATGAACTGCGTGAGAGCCGACTGAAGCGCAAGTGTATCGGCACCACCGGGCGTGGCATCGGGCCCGCCTATCTGGACAAGATGCAGCGTACGGGGATGCGCATGGGCGACCTGATGCTGCCGCGCGAAAACCTCGAACGCAAGGCGATCGAGAAGATCCTCAGCGCCAACGAGGTTCTCAGCCAGTTCTACGAAGCGGATCCCCTGCCGGCCAAGGTGCTGGCCGAGGAGATCGTCGTGTTGTCCCAGTTCCTGAAACCGATGATCGTCAATCCCTACGATGCTTTGCGTGCGGTGCGCGACGGTGTGGCGAGTGCTCTTTTCGAGGGCGCCCAAGGCACATTGCTGGACATCGATCACGGTACCTATCCCTACGTGACCAGTAGCAACTGCACGATCGGCGGCGCATTGACCGGGACCGGATTGCCGCCGCGGTCCCTGGGTGAGATCGTGGGCGTTTTCAAGGCCTACTGTACTCGGGTGGGGAACGGCCCGTTCATGAGCGAACTGCTGGGCGAAGCCGGAGATCAGTTGCGCGAAGCGGGCGGCGAATACGGCGCGACGACGGGACGGGCGAGGCGGTGCGGCTGGTTCGACTTGATTGCCGGCCGCTATGCCGCGGATATCAACGGGATGACCGGGATGATCATCACCAAGCTGGACGTGCTGGACAAGTTGCCGCGCGTCAAGGTCGCCACGGCCTACGAGATGGATGGCGAGACCCTCGATACCTACCCGGTTTTGAGCGAGCAACTGCCTCGATGCAAGCCCCTCTTCACTGAATTCGAGGGCTGGGAAAAGTCGACCGAGGGATGTCGCCGACTGACCGATTTGCCCGCCAACGCGCGCAAGTACCTGGAATTCCTGGAAGAGAGAATGGGGACGCTGATCGTCGGGATCAGTGTCGGCCGGGATCGTGAGGCGATGGTCTGGACCGAGACCGGAGTCAGTGGTTAGACCGTTCCGGGCTTTTCTTTGACACTCCAGCGGGGTTCTTCTATATTGCGGTTCCTCGCCGTTCACAGGCGTTTTTTTCGTGGGGTGGGCCGCTAGCTCATCAGGTAGAGCATCTCCCTTTTAAGGAGAATGTGGCTGGTTCGAGTCCAGCGCGGCCTACCACTCCGCTTGCACGTTGCTGGTTCCTCCGGATTCTTCCCGAACGGTGACGATCTTTCCCGGTTCTTCCCGATTCTTTCCGATTCTTCCCGGTTCCGTCGGCTCGGGTCTCCGAGTGCTTCCGATTTTTTTCAAGAAAACACTCAAGTTTTGCTCTCTCTCTGCCGATCAGGGATTCATCAGGAGCAGTGGGCCTCATTCGATCCCGTTCCTGTGGATGCTGCAGCACGGCGGTCCACGGACGAAGGAGCAACGGGATCGCGACAAAGGATTGGCGACATGAGTATGCGCATCAACTCCCAGGCGATCGGCGGTCAGAATCTTCTGCGCTCGACGAACCGGCACAAGGAAAGTATGGACCGGTCCCTGGAGAAGCTCAGCAGCGGCCGGAGGATCAACCGTGCTGCCGATGATGCTGCGGGGCTTGCACTGGCCAACAAGCTGGGCGAGGCGATCAAGGGATTGGAACAGGGGATGCGCAATGCGGACGACGGGTACTCCCTGGTCCAGGTGGCCGACGGGGGACTGGGGCAGGTCCAGGAGCACCTTGGGCGCATGCGCGAACTGGCGATGACTGCCTCGAACGCCACGCTGAGCGAACAGCAACGATCCTCCGTGCAACAGGAATTCGACGCCTTGCAGAGCGAGGTGAACCGAATCAGCGGCAGTACCGAATTCAACGGCAAGCAGTTGCTGGACGGAAGTGCCGGCAGCGTGGAGATTTCGGTCGGTCAGTCCGGTAGCGAGATCGCGCTGGACCTGAGCGCCAGCGCGGACTCGGCTTCGCTGGGATTGGCCGAGACCCGGGTCGATGGAGCGGACGGGAGTCAGGCCGTCTCGGCGCTGGCGGATATCGATGCCGCGATGGCGCAGGTTTCGGCGCAGCGCGCTGATCTGGGAGCCGGTACGAATCGATTGACCAGCGCCCATCGGAATCTCGCCATTCAGGCCGAGAATGCCTACGCCTCGCAGTCCCGGGTCCAGGATCTGGATTGGGCGGCCGAGGCAGCAACAAAGGCCCGGAATCAAATTCTCACCCAGACCAGTACTGCGTTGATGGCCCAGGGCAGAGGGCTTTCTCCGAATGTGCTGAATCTGCTCAAGTAGGCAGCCCCGCGGACTGCAGGTTCCGTTCATGAAAAGCGCGCCGGAAAAATCCGGCGCGCTTGTGACGTTGCGAGTTCAGCGCCTGACGCGCGAAACGCTACTTGCCATACTTCTGGGTCCAGAGTTCATCGAACTCATCGATGGTCTTCTCGAACATGTCCATCGCCGCCAGGATGGGGGCGGGCGTCTCGAGAT
>JANTGJ010000006.1 GCA_024762975.1 Candidatus Krumholzibacteriia bacterium | reverse complement strand
GAAGCGGGGCATCTGGTGGCGACCTACACCAGTCCCCACCTGCTCCAGGTCCATGAACGCATTCAGATCGACGACCGCCCCGTCGAACCCGGTGAGCTCCGTCGCCGGGTCCGCGAGATCCGTCCCCTGACCGAGAAACACGAAGCCAGCTGGTTCGAGACGCTCACGGCCCTGGCCGTATGGATGGCACGGGACGCGGGGGTGGACTACTTCTGCTGCGAGACCGGTCTCGGTGGACGTCTGGACGCGAGCAACGCCCTGCCGGCGATCGCCACACTGCTGACCACCATCGACCTGGACCACCAGCGCATCCTGGGTGAAACTCGCGAGGAGATCGCCTCCGAAAAGCTGGGGCTGCTCAAGCGGGGCGTACCGCTGTTCTGTGGCGTGGACGAGGACCTGCGAACGCAGGTGTTCCGGGCAGCCGTCCGGGCCGGCAGCCCGGTCCACTACCTGGACGAACTGGCCGAGTGGGAGGATACGGGCACGGAACGCTGGCAGTTGAAACTGACCGATCGAGTGGTCGGGAACCTGCCGGATCCCGGCTCGGCGGTCATGCGTCGCAATATCGCGCTCGCCCTGCTGACCCTGACCCGCCTGGGCGAGATCCGCGGTGAATCGATGCTGCCGGAGGATCCCGGGGCGGCGCTGGGGAATCTTTTCCTGCCCGGTCGGTACCAGACGGTGCTGCGCTCACCGGATTGGATCTTCGATACCGCACACAACCGGCAGGCGCTGGCCGCGACGCTGCGCACTTTTGCCGAGGCGCCCTGCGCCGGTCGACGGATCCTGGTCTTCGGTGCGATGTACGACAAGGAGGCGCCCTCGGAGCTGGTCGAATCGGTACAGGCATGTGATCGCGTCCTGGGTGTTCCCGTCAGTTTGCCCCGGTCGCGCACCCGGGATGAACTGAAAGAGGTCTTTGCCGGCTGGGGGCTCGAGCCGGCCGACTGGAGCGCTGCCGGAGCGCGTTGCCGGGTCGCTCCCGGACCGACGGAATTGATCGATTGGCTCGAGAACGAGTTGCTGCCGGACGATCGGGTTCTGGTCACCGGCAGCTGTTTCACGGTGGCCGAGATGCTCTACCGCCTCGGCATCGACGATCTGGAAATGACCCGACGACCGGCCCGCTGGAGCGATCGGCCGAGTCGACCGAAGGAGTGATCGTGAGCAGCCAGCTCTATCTCGGTGCCGATGTGGGGGGAACCGCGCTGAAGTATGTTCTGACGGATTCGCGCGGCGAGATCCAGCGACAGGGCGAGGTGGCGACCGATCCCCAGAGCACGGCCGAAACCATCGAACGTCTGGGACACGCTGTCGCCCCGTGGCGTTCGGCCCTGCAGGGCGTCGGGCTGGCCTGTGCCGGGATCGTCGATCCCCAGGCCGGTACCCTCGGAAGGGCTCCGAACCTGCCGGGCTGGGAGGATTCGGATCTGACCGGGGCCATTGGCGCCGTGTTTGACGGACTGCCCGTCGCGGTGGCCAACGATGTCAACGGTGCGCTGTACGGCGAGTATCGATCCGGGGCCGGCCGCGGTGCCGACAGTCTGGTCATGCTGGCGTTGGGTACGGGAGTCGGTGGCGGCATCCTGCAGGATGGACACCTGGTCATCGGTGCCGACTGCGGTGCGGGAGAAATCGGCCACATGGTTCTGGATCTGGAGGGGCCGCCTTGTCCCTGCGGCAATCTGGGCTGTCTCGAGGCCTGGGCCGGTGCGCGCGGCGTGGTGCGGGCCGCCCGGGAGCGGGCCGCTGGGGAAGCGGCGACCGACGCCTTTCGGCGCCTCGTCACCGAGCAGGCCGAAGCACTGACTCCCCGGCATCTGTCGGAGCTCGCTGCACAGGGCGATCCGACCGCCGTGGCGCTGTATCACGAAGTCGGGCGGCGCCTCGGACAAGCCGTCGGCAACCTCGTCAACGTGTTGAATCCCGATCGTGTGATCATCGGCGGAGGACTGGCCGCCGCGGCGGGTCTGTTCCTGGAAGTCTGCCGCGAACAGGCAGTCGGTCAGATCCTGGCTCGCGCCGCCCGGCAGGTCCCCATCGTTTTGGCGGAACTGGGTCCCCACGCGGCAGCCGTCGGTGCCGCCTGGTTGGCGCGCGAAGTGGAGAGGATCGATTGAGACCTCCTGCGCGCAGCTTCCATCGTCTGCTGGCATTTCTCGGTGTCGTGATCGTGCCGTGGGTCGGGGTGTGTGTCCTGGCTTGGCCGGGCAGCGATGCGATGGCCCAGGGCCGCCGCGCCTCGCTGATCGAATCCGACCGCTTCGTCGAGCGCGTGGTCGAAGGTGAGCGCGTAGCCTACGGCTACGGTAATGTCGTCATCGATCGTGACAGTCTGGTGGCCACCTGCGATACGGCGATCTATTACCGCACCCGCGGCGTCTACGAATTGCTCGGCAAAGTCGAGGTGCAGCAGCAGACCGGTGTGCTGAACTGCCGGCGAGCGGTCTACCACATGGCCGAAGGGGCGGGCGATTTCTTCGGTGATGTGCGTGTCGTCGATGGCCAGGTAACGGCAACCGGAGAGCGAGGCGAGTCCCGGGGTGATGGGCGCTGGCTCCGCATCATGGAAGATGCCCTGCTGGTCTCGCCGGAGTATTCCGTACTGGCGGACACCGTGTTTCGCGATCGTCTGACGGGAGAGGGCGAGGCGTTCGGCCACGTACGGATCATGCAACCGGGAACCAACAGCCTGGTCACGGGCGAACACGCGAAATTCCAGGCGCAGGGCGAAGTCGCCATCATCGATCGAGATCCCTATTTGACCAGTCGGCAACAAGGTGGCGGGCCGCTGACGGCGCGTTCCCTGTTGATGCGTTTCTACCGGCAGGAAGACCGCGTGGTGATGGTGGACTCCGTTCGCATCCATCACGATCAGACCCGAGCCTGGGCCGATACGGCGGTTGCCTACGGTAGGGAACGACTGGTCCTGAGCGGCTCACCAAGGGTCAGTATGGGAGGCGCCAGCCTGCTGTACGGCGACAACATCGATTTCCGGTATTCGGACGGGAAGCTGCGGCAGATGGTCCTGGTCGGCGCGGCCCGCATGGAGGACATGTCGCCGGATTCGCTTGCCGCCGTCTATCGTGGCCTGCCCTCGATGGATGTACTCGAAGGTGACTCGATCACCGTCGATTTCGACGACAACGTCGTCCGCCGCAGCGTCGTGGTCGGTAATGCGCACAGCATCTACACACCCCTGGACCTCGAAGGCGAGGTTGCGACGAACGATGTGACCGGCGATACGATCGTCATCGATTTCCGGCGGGGAAGAGTGGACCGGGTCACGGTCCATGGACAGGTCGTCGGTACCTACCGTTTCGCGAAAGTTCTCGACATGGAGATGCGGGCCGGGCGGCATCGTCGGCGAGCAGATGCCCGGCCGGACTCGTTGGCCTCCCCGAACGATACCCTGGCCGTGTTGCTACCCGACTCGCTGGCGGAGTCTGTGGACGACACCTGGTTCGCGGCTGTTCCGGATTCGGCCGTTTCGGGCGGCCTGGATTTTTCGGGTTCGGCACAGGACGTGGACTACGCGGGCGGTAAGCTGATCTTCGAGATGCAGGACCGCGCCATCGACATCGATCAACAGGGCAAGCTCGTATACGGCACCATGACGTTGACGGCCGAGCACATCAAGATGGATACCGACCGGCGGGAACTCTACGCCGAGGGCGATCCGCTGGTCGAGGACAGCGATCTGATCGCGGGCGAGACGATGGGCTACAACTTCGGAGCCAAAACCGGTGCGGTCGAGGGCGGAGTCACCGCTTTCGACGACTACTACTACAGCGGGGACGAGATCCGCCGCTTCCCCGATACGACAATGAAGATCTGCAGCGGCCGGATGACCTCGTGCGACCTGGAGAAACCGCACTACCACTTCTGGTCGGAGAAGATGAAGATCCGCATGCAGGACAAGATCGTAGCCGCGCCGATCGTCCTGCGGGTGGGCGAGGTGCCGATCTTCGCGTTGCCTTTCTTCTTCCGGAACCTGAAGGAGGGGCGCCGCTCCGGCATTCTCTTTCCGAGTTTCGACTTCGGTTTCAGTTCGCGCGAGGGGCGCTACATCCGGGATTTCGGATACTACTGGGCCACGAACGACTACACCGATTTCCTGGTCGAGGGCGACTACAATGAGCACCGGGATATTTCGTTTCGGGTGCAGAATCGCTATGTGAAGCGATATACGATGAACGGCGGTCTGGACTACTCGTGGCGCAACGGGCTGGGCGGCGACGACGTGCGTCAGTGGCAGTTGCAGTGGCGACACAGTCAGCCACATCTCATGGACGACTACAGCTTCAAGGCGAACGTCAAACTGGCCAGCGCCAAACTGACCAGCGACGATCTGGCGCAGTCATCGAGACGTGACATCATTTCCGGTCAGCGCACGTCGACGTTCTACATCAGCCGCAACTTCGACCGGGTCACTGCCAACCTCAATTTCAAACGCGAGGAACGCGCCAACGCCGAGGATGACGATCCGGCCACCAACGAGATGCTGAGCGACATGACCCTGCCGAGTCTGTCGTTGAATTTCCGCCAGTTCACGCTGGCGCCGGCCCTGCGGCCGGGACAGCAGGGCAGCTTCGTCGGCGATCTGTTGCGCAATACCTATTTCAAGCACGATTACACTTTCCAGCAGGACAAGGAATCCCGTGAACTGACCACGGCGACCGATACACGGGCATCGGGGCGCTGGGGGCTGACCCTGCGGCCGCCGAGAGTGGGCATTTTCAACTTTTCGTTCAACGCCAACGCGAGCCAGGCCTGGGAGCGAAACGAGTTGACCGGCCAGTCGTGGGTAGCGGGCACCGACACGACCGACGGCTACTTCGAGGACCTCGACGAGTGGACCGAGGACACGACTCCGGCGGCCGGTTTCGGTGGCAGCGTGAACACCACTTTGTACGGTCTCTTTCCGACACCGGTGGGTAGACTGCGCGCGATTCGGCATACCTTGAATTTCAAGACCGGTTGGAGTCAGACCGTCGGACTGAACGGGCGGGCGCCCTCGTCCCGATTCAGCTTCGATCTCGGCAACCGCTTCGATGCGAAGTATGTCACGATGGAGAACGACACCACCGAGACCACGAAGAAGTTGGACGGATTCCTGGACTGGTCCCTGGGTACGAGTTATAACCCGCGGGCCGATGAAGGTGAGCGCTGGTCGGACATCAACAGCAGTCTGACTCTCAAGCCCGGTCAGAACCGGTATCTGAAACTGACGGTTCGCAATGTCATCGATCCCAAAACGCTGAGCCTGATTTCCACTCGATTCACCTACAATCTGAATTTCAATCTGCGCGGGCGGCTGGACGTCGGCGAGGTTGCGGAACTTCAAGAGGTAAAACGAAATACGGCGATCGAACGGTTGGGCCCGCTACCGGGCGAAACGGATGCCGACACGTTGAATGCGGCGGTGGCGGATCTGGGCGCCGACGGGGTTGCCCCGGACCCGTTCTTCGATGATTCTCAGGACGATTTCTATGGCGATGAGCAGGCCAACGGTGCGGGCCTCCAGGATCGACTACGTGATCATTCGGGCGGCGGCGGCGACAAGACCGAGGGCGGGCGTTTCCTGCCCTTCGAGATTCGGCCTTCGTTGAACTATGGCTACTCGAGTACCCAGGAGAATCGGCACCGGGCAACCGGTGGCCTTACGGTGCAGGCCAATCTGACCCAGAAGTGGGAGTTCCGATACACGACTCAATTCGACCTGGTCGCGAGCACCGCCACCCGTCAGCAGTTCAGTCTCAATCGGGACCTGCACTGCTGGCGGCTGGAGTTCAACCGGACGATCAGCTCGGTCCAATCCGATTTCGGTTTCCGCGTCTATCTGAAGTCGATTCCGGCTCTGAAGTTCACGCGCGGCCGGGAGGATTCGATGGGCTCGCTGGCCGGTAGCATGCAGGGCTTCTGATGGGCATCCGCCGAAAAGCCGCGCCCCGCCTGGAAAATCATCAAACTTTCTGTTGACAGGTTTGTCAGGGGGAAGGTTTGATGTCCCCGAAAGGAGGTGGGTCATGAACAAAACCGAACTCACCGAAAAACTGGCCTCGAAGACCGGGTTGAGCAAGGCTGCTGCGAAGCGCGCGGTGGACGCTCTTTTTTCGACTGCTCCTCGGGAAGGAATCATCGCCACGGCCGTAGCCAAGGGCGACCGTGTTCAGATCACCGGCTTCGGCACGTTCGAACGCCGGAATCGCAAGAAGAGGACGGGCCGCAATCCGCAGACGGGCCAGAGCCTGATCATTCCCGCTGCCAAGTACCCGGCCTTCGTCGCGGGCAAGAGCCTGAAGGAACGAGTTACCAAGTAATCGGGAAACTCCAAGAACCGCAGCGCCCACCGGGCAGCTGAAAATGAGGGGCGGCTTGCAGGCCGCCCTTCTGGTTGCCTGGGCACCGTGTGGCCTATATAATTAAGCCCGGAACTTTCCGAGATGTGCCCGGTACGAATTCGCCGGAGGCGACGCTGCAATGTGTGCGCCGATTTTCGTCGATCCGTAACCAGACGACCCGAGATGATCACCCGTGAGGGAAGGGTTGGAGAATGACTCGAATCAAGAACGAGGCGACCTGGAAGCGCAGCCTGCTGTTGGCGTGTCTGTGCGTTCTGGTCGTTGCCGTGGCGCTGGGAACGAACCTGCGTTCGACCTGGGCCAAAGGTGGCAATTGGAAAAACATCACGCTCATCTATACCACCGACGTCAAGGGTAAGATCGAGCCCTGTGGCTGAAAGTCCAAGCAGCGTGGCGGGTTGGCCCGGAGGGCCGCCTTATTGGATAGTCTGTGGAACGAGGACAAGCCGGTACTTCAGGTCGATGCGGGCGACATGTTCGGCCGTCGCAACAAGAACGACCGCTTCCAGGCAGAATTCCTGTGCGATGTGTGCGGAGATTTCGGTGTCGATGCGATCGGGTTGGGCGAGATGGACCTGAACTACGGTTTGGACTTCCTGCGCAAAATGATCGATGAAAACGGGCTGCCGTTCACCAATGCGAACGTACGTGATCTGGCGACCGGTGAGTTGATCCTGCCCGAATACCTCATCGTCGAAAAGAACGGCATTCGCTTCGGAATCATCAGCGTGCTGGATCCGCTGTACAAGATCGTGACGATGGCGGCCAAGGACCCCGAACTCGAGGTCAACGATCCGGTCACGGTCCTGCGTGAGCTCGTACCGAGGGTACGCGAGGAGGCCGACACCATCCTACTGCTGGCCCACGTCGGCGACCGCAACGCCGAGGAGCTGGTAAAAGAGGTCAAGGGTATCGACATGTGCGTGATCGGGCATTCCTTCCGCAGCCTGAACACCGAGCGGATCATCGAGGACTCCGCACTGATGTGTGCGACCCGCGAGGGCCAGTTCATCGGCAAGGCCGACCTGTTCGTGGACGACGGTGACGGCCAGTTGATGGCTTTCGATATCGAGATCGTCGACATGGACGGCAGCAAGGACGAGTCCGAGGAAGTCCTGGCCCGCGTGGCGAAGTTCAAGAAGGATCTTCAGGAGTTCCAGCAGGCCAAGCGGGCAGCTTTCCCGCGCGATCTGGGCTCGGACAAGGAGAGCTTCCTGGTCGACCGGTCCTGCATGGGGTGCCACGAGGATGCCTGGCAGGTCTACGCGCAGTCCGCACATCGCAAAGCCTTCGCGACCCTGCGCAACAAGGGCCAGCAGAACGAGCCCGAGTGCTTGTCCTGTCATACAACGGGCTATCGGTACAAGAATGGGTATGCCGACGAACGCCCCTTCAACTATCTGATCAACGTGCAGTGCGAGGCGTGCCACGGGTACGGTACCGAGCACAACCGCGACGGAAAGTGGGCGCAGCAGGCCAAGGACTCCTGCGTGATCTGTCACGACAAGGAAAACAGTCCGGACTTCGACTACGCGACGTATTGGGAGAAGATCAAACACTGATATGGGCAAGCGATCCAGATTCTCCACGGGCCCGACCAGTTCGGGCCCGGTCGCTATCCGGGGCATCTTCCGGTTCCTGGCGATTCTCTGTCTGCTGTTGCCGGCATCGACCGCCGGAGCGCTGGACCTCTTTACGCTGTGGCGCCAGCCGCAGATCCCCCTGCAGATGATCGAGGGAGCCTGGGCCGACTACAGCACGCAGGTCATGAGCGGGGGGCGGCGGGAATCCGGGATCGTACGGGTCGTATGCCTGGACCGCAACGGCGGGACGGACGACCAGGCCTGGATGATCGAATTGCTGTATCTGGACGAAATGCAGGACGGTACGATGGTTCCCCAGGCGGGACAGGGTACGCGCCTGCGGATCTCGCGTGACCTACTCAAGCGCGAAGGCGCCCTGTTGGACTATGTTCTGGAAATCGAGCAGTGGCGGGACGGGGTTCCCGAGAAGATCTCACCTGAACAATTGCAGGAGGATCCGCTGATCGCCGCTTCGCTATCGGACGAATTCGTTCCGGACCGTGTCGATATCGGTACCCCGACGACGCGGGTCGTTCAGGGGCACCAGTTGTTGTGCGATCAGTTCACCCTCGCGGCCGCCGACACGCAGGTTGCGCGCCTACCGGCGGGTGAGGTGATCCAGACTTCGACCTGGGAGGTCGTCGCCGCCGTCAATTCCGAGATCCCCTTCCTGGGCCTGGCTTTTGTTTCGGAGCGCCAGCATGCCGAGTCGCGCCTCGATCCTCCGCAGCGCCGAATGAAGCTGCCACCGCCGAGGATCCGTGTCGAAAAGATGGAGTTGGTGGCGTACGGCTCGGGAGCACAACCGGTTCTCCTGCAGCGAGGAACCGGACCCATGAACCGGACCAATTGACCCTTCTTCCCGCTTGTGATATACTCATCCCATGTTGACACAAGACCTGAAGGAATTCAGGGCGAAGGCCCATGACTATCTGTTGGGCCAAAAAAAACCTTTGCCCACCCCGGACATCGCTCGGCGCCTCTTCGGCGCCCGACGCCATGAAATGCCTGAAACCCAGGTGGTGGTCAAAGCACTACTAGGGGCCGATCCCCGCTTCGTCCGCACGCACGATCACTGCTGGACCGTTCTGGGCTCACCGATTCTGCAGCAACCGCTGAATGACGCGACGTACGTCGTCGTGGATCTCGAGACGACGGGCAGCGTGATCGGTGTTGATGAGATTATCGAGATCGGCGCGGTGGTCATGTGCGACGGACAGGTCCTGGACGAATTGGACAGTCTGGTCTGGAGTGATCGGAAGATTCCACCGTGGGTCGCCCGTCTGACGGGGATCAGCAACGAGGATCTGGAGGGGGCACCGACGTTTTCGGACGTGGCTGAACGTCTGCATGCGATGATTGATGGCCGGGTCTTTGTTGCCCACGACATCCGCTTCGATCTGCCCTTCCTGCGTTGGGAATTTGCCCGGCGCGGCCTGGCTCGCCCGGCGGTGACCGGTGTTTGCACGCTGCAACTGTCGCGAATGCTCTGGCCGGATCTGACCAGCCGGTCGTTACCCGATCTTTCGCGGCACTTCGAGATTTCTCACGACAACCCCCACCGTGCGGCCGAGGATGCCCGCGCGACGGCGGGTATCCTGCAGTACGCGCTGGACGATGCCATGCGGCTGGGGCTGCGTGACCTGGGCGATTTGTATCGCGCCGAAGAGCTGATCGATCCGGCCCGGTTGGCCGGATCCGCGCCGGCCAAGCGCGCTGCCGAATCCTGATCCTTCCCTAGAATTCCAACCGATGCTGCGACTCGATATCCACAAACGGCGAGAATCGGATTCTGCGCGCGAAAAACGCTCCGCGTGGGTTGACGTGCGCGCGCGGATATACTAGGATGCGTGCCAACAAAGCTTTGGCGAGGAAAGGACAGCTCTTTGCAGGAAGGCTGTCCAGCCGAAGTGACGCCGTTCGGAGCCAAGGAGGACCCAATGTCCAGCGTCAAGGAAGAAGAGATTCTGGTTCGCGATGAGAGCTTCGTCAAATACGAAAGGCTGCTGACCAAGGCCGAAGACGAAGGCCGGATCGACGGTCCCAACAAGTGCCTGGTTTGCGGTATGCGTTATATGTCGAAGGAAGATGCCGACAGCTGCTGCAAGATCGTCCCCTGAGTTTCCCGCATCACCAGCAACGCAATCTGGAGGGACAGTGACGTCCGATCAGAGGTCCGACCCGAATTCCGGGAGGAATCCGGGGCCTGAGTCCAAGCAGTTCTGCTCCGTGTGCAAGGAGTGGCTGGCCATGGAGGTCGTTCCCACCGGAGATGGTGACGACGATGGCGTCGTCTGGTATCGCTGTCCCCAGTGCCAGGGCTTTTTGCCGAAGTTGAAATCGGCCGAGGAGGCACCGGCAAAAGAGGCGTCCGGTCCGGCATCCGAGATCCCGGTGGCGTCCGGTGGTGCGGACGGCGCGATGGATGACGATCTCCCGTACGACAGTCCGGCGGAAATGATGGCGGCGCAGCGCGCGACCGCCGATGCCGCCGAGCCGTCCGGGGAGGAACCGGAAGCCGATTTGTTGGTATCAGATCCGGACGCTCCGGCCTCGGTGGCCCCGTTGGTCGACCCCGGATCGGTGGATGATCCTGACGAGAACGAGTCGAAGGATGCGGGCGAGGACGAAGTACCGGCCGAGCCCGTCGCAGAGTACGCCGCGAAACTGGCCGAGGCGCTCCAAGCACTGCCGGCCGATGCCCCCGGCGGCCGTCCCTATCGTCCCTGGGAAACCTACGAAATAGGACAATGTATACAGCACCTGGCATGGGAGGATTGCGGAATCGTCGTCGGCAAGGAGTCCCTGCCGGGGGGGCGACGTGTCGTCAAGGTGTTCTTCCAGGAAGCCGGCGTCATCCGGTTGATCGAACAGGCTCCGCAATAGTCTCCCCGTCTTCCCCGCGAAACCGAGGCGTCCGGCCGTGGCCGGCCCGAATCGCATTGTGCCTCCTGGTTGCAGCCGGGGTGTGGGGCGAATCGGCATCGGCACAGCTTCTGCACCTGGACCCGGTACCCTGGACGGCCCCGACCGATAGCCTCTCCGGCCCCGCACTGGAAATCGAGTTGAGCCACTTCGAGGAACCGAAATTCGGTTGGTCCGCCGACCGGGTCCTGCTCACTTTGCGGTTGCCGGTCAGTCCGGGCTCCGGTTTCTTCGTCAGAATGCCGCACGCTACGTTTGATTTTGCGGAGGTACCGCTTTTCGCTCGTTGGCCCTGGCTGCAGGGCGCGGAAGAGCCGAGCGAGTTCTGGACCGAGCGCCGGGTCTCCAGTTTCGGTCAGCTCGAAGTGGGAGGCGACCGGAGAGCGGACTGGCCGTGGATCGGACCGTTCGCCCTCGGTGGAGCGATCGGCTTGCCGGTCGGAACCGACCGGCTGTATCCGCTGTCCTCGGTCAGTTTCCCGGTGCGCGCCGAGGCCCGCAAGCACCTCCGCCGGGCCCGCAGGCAGGGCCTGGATCTGGATTTGGGGTGGCTTTACCACATCGCTTCGGGAGCCGATCGGCTGGACGGAGAAGTGGCATTTCCCAGTGGTTGGCACGCCGGTTTGGCGGTGCGCCTGGGGACGGAACAGGGACGACGCCTGCTGTTGGATTTCGACTACCAGGATCGAGATGATCGGATCTCCCAGCGGTTGGGTGCGGCGCTGGTCATGCCGTGGACCGCTCGCGGCTCCTTCACCGCTCGCGTCGATCGCGAGTTGGCGGGAACACTGGACCGTTTCGCCGCCTGGCGGTTGTCCATCGCGTGGCGCTTCAATCACCGTGCGCTCGAGATTCTGGCCCCCGACGGGGAAGCCGGCAGTGGACCGCTCGAAACCGGTGCGCAACCTGACGAATTGACGGGCCCGCAGGACTCGCGGTGAGCCGGGAGCACCGCGCAGTCGGTTCCACGGGCGCGACGGTACTTTCGTGCCGTCTTGCCGGACGACATTGCGTTTTGCCTTCGATGTCCTGATCACATCTGCCGGGTCGACAGATCTCCCCTCGTTTTTAGACGGTTCCCCATGGTTCCCCGGCGTTCCCCGAGCCGCCTCGACGAGGTTCGTGATCCCTCGAGTCAATTGCCATGAACCGGCTTGAATCGCCCCATTCCAGTCGATTCCGACCTGGCATGTCGATTGCGAAATTGGGACAAGACGCATGGGAAATCCGTTCCGTGTGCAATGTCGCTCCGCGATCGGGAGAAACTTCTTGCCGCACGTATTGATCCATGGAGACACTCGATATCTGACCGAAGTTCGCGGTTGGTTGCGCACCTGGGGCCTGACGTTGGGCGTATTGCCGGAGGATGCGCAGCTTCGTGGGCAGGTCTCGCGTTCCGAGTGCGACGCCGTGCTCTATCTTTGTGATGAATCCGGCGAGCCGAGTGACTCGCAACCCTGTGATCCGGCGCCGGTCGATACCGGTACCGGATGCGGAGCGGCCGACGATTCGCCGGCTCCCCTGCTGGTTGTCGGGACCGGTCCCCGGGCCGAGGTCCTGGGGCGAGAAGCGTTGCGCACCATTCCCGAACCGGGTCCACAGGGGCAGTGGTTGCGTGTCGCACTGGAGGAGTGCCTTGCCCAACCGCTGAATGCCTTGTCGTCTGCTTTCGAGTTCGGTCAGGATGAACAGCTGCATTTCCTGGGGCACGAGTTGCGGAGCCCGCTGACGGCGATCAAGACCGCGTTGGAGGTCATCGAGGGTGAACTCTGGCAGGATCAGCAGAGTGGCCGGGTACCGGTAGCCGAGTCGCGGTTGCGGATGCTTGAGATCGCTCTTCGTAATGTGCGGCGGATGCACCGTGCCGTGGAGTGGAGCCAGGACCTGTTGCAATTCGAAAGTGGTCGCCGATCGGACGAAAGCCGTACCGCCAACCTGAGCGGACTCTGTGAGGGATTGAGGCAGCTGACCGGCTTGCCGACCGAGATGCGCGGCGACGACCATCGCATCGAGTGCGATACGGATCTGTTGCTGCATCTGGGCGAGCAGGCGGCGCAGGCGGCGCTGGTCGATGATCCGGAAACCCGTGCCGATCTGAGCCTCGAGATCGAACACGAGGGATTGCCGCGGCTGATCCTGCGCCTCGGGAGAGTCGTGGATCGAAGCGAGAGCAGCGCTGTCGAGGAATTGCGCGTGCATCTTCAGCGGTTCGCCGATTTCCTGAACCCCTGCACGACGCTCCGCCGGGCGGGGGTGGAAGTCCGTGTCGAGGCTCCTGGTGTGGGAAGGCTCGAACTGGTCTGTGCGATGGACGTGATTCCGCACGGTGAACCTGCGCTGAGCAGCGTCGGCTGATTCCCGGAGCGAACCGGGGCCGACTTCCTTCTTCTTTGGTCCGCACTCCCGTTGTATCATTCCCTTCGGCCGGCCTGCACGGTCCGGCGTTGGCGTAAAGCCGGGAAGGGAATCTATGGACGACAGGAACCCGCGGGCGTTTGAGCCGGACGGCGACCTCCGGGGTGCTATCCACGATGCCAACCAGTTGCTGGCGGCGATCGTCGCACGCGCGGGGCTCTTGCTGCATGATCCCCAGATCGAGGATTGGCGCGGCCATCTGAAGTCCATCGAAAGCGCGGCCCAGGACGCGGGTGCATTGCTGTTGCGGGCAGCCGGCCGGGCCCATCCCCTCTTCGAAGACAGGACCTCATTGCTGGAGGCGGTGCAAGTCGTGTCCAGGCTGATTCTGCCTCCCGGCCGGCAGCGGTGGTCCGCTGATCCGCAGGAGCCATGGAGTCTGGTCATTGAGGCGTCCGAGTCTCTCTGTACGACCGTGCCCGGCCTGGAACTGCGCGAGACACTGATCAACCTGATCAGAAACGCGATCGAAGCCGCGCCGGAGGGGATCGCCCTGCGCGTAACCGCGATCGGTGGCACGGACACCCATCTGCTGCGCATCCTCGACAATGGGCCAGGAGTCGCTGCGGATCTGGTGGACCGGCTGCTGAATGAACCGGTTTCCGGCAAGGGCGAGGGGCGTGGAGTCGGGTTGCATGCCTGCCGTGCCCGGTTGCGGGAGATGGGGGCGGACCTGCGGCTGGTCGATACCTCGGATGCCGGTTCGACCTTCGAGATTCGATTGCCGGCGGCGCCGGACTCGTCGGACGATGCCGCAACCGAGACAAGTCCCGGCGATGCGGTGCGGGTGCTGGTCGTCGACGACGAAGCAACCGTGCGCGAGATGTTGGCCGAAGTTCTGGCCGAACAGGGCGCCGAGGTCGTCTCGGTTCGCAATGCCGAACAGGCCCGGGCCGCTTTCGACGAAGGCGGTGCCGATATCGTGCTCGTGGATCGTAACCTGCCGGGGATCGGTGGCGACGAGCTGGCGCGCGAATTGCGAGACCGGGACCAGTCCGTCGCGATCGTTCTGATCAGCGGGTGGGAATCTACCTCCGAGGCGGAGAAAATCGATCCTGCCTGCATTGATCGGTACGAGAGCAAGCCGTTGGGCTGGAAAAGGTTACAGGAAATTATGAGATTCGGATCGGCCTTGTCCAGGTCGCGCCGCGGGAATTGAATACCCGGGAAAATGCAGAAAGCCCCCGGAAGGGATTGCCATGAAGATTCGATCGATCAGGGAAAACTCGCGGACGGCGATGCTCGCGCTGGCCGGAGTGCTGGCCCTCGCGTTGGGAGCAGTGACCACGGTGGTGACGGCCCAGGACGAGTCGGCTCTGACTTTTCCCGAGACGGAGCTTTCCTTCACGATTCTCGATACCCTGCCCCTGCCGACGACGGGCCGGGTGAGGGGGTTGACCTGGGCGGGATCCGACACCCTGGTCGTCCTGGCCGACTACGCGGATAGCCTGACCGAGTCGGGTGACCGCGAGGTGAAGCTCGTTTTCCAGGATTCGACCGGCACGGTATTCCAGGAAGAGGATTTCTCGGGCGTGCTGGATCGTGGGCTGGCCTGGGATGGAGAGTATCTCTGGAGTTGCGGTGACGCCGATGACGGATCGTCGATCCTGTACAAGATCAGGGCGGATACGGTGCAGGTCGAGGAGGCGTACAATACCCCCGGGCACCGGCCCAGCGCGATCTGCTGGGATGGCCGGTTCCTGTGGATCTCCGACCGCGACTCGGGTCGTATCGATCGCTTCGATCCGAAAGTGGAAGAGATCACTCGCTCGGCCGTCACCCCCGGCTTCTCACCTTTTGGCGTCGCTTGGGATGGTCTGCACATGTGGCTGACCGACAGTGGCACGGGGCGTCTGTATCGGTTGGCCGGTTCCCGGCGGCGTTGGAATGCGACCGTCGATTCGGAGTCGTTCATGTATCGTGGCGTCGACGTGCTGCTGCTCCACGATGGAGAGTCGTTCTGGATGGTGCCGGACGGGGCGAACTACGCGATCCGGATTCGCCTGGACTGATTCGATCAGGGTTGCTTGACGTTTTCGACAATCGTTCTTAATTTGCCGTCGAATTTCGTTTTCAATTCGCGCAGCCCACCCGATCGAAGAGGTTGATGATGATGGATACCAGCGGCAAGCAGGCCGTCGATGCGAATCTGGTGAAGGAAAAAGAGGCCGCTTTCGCACAATTCATTCAGGAAAGCGGCTTGAAAACCACGAAGCAGCGGAATACGATCGTCTCGGTCTTCTTCCGCATGCGTGGCCACATCTCGGTCGAGGAACTCCTCGTCGAGGTCAAGAAGGCCAATCCCAAAATCGGATATGCGACGGTCTACCGGACCCTGCATCTGCTCGTCGAGAGTTCCCTGGTTCAGGAACGCCGCTTCGGGGACGGACTGGCGCGCTACGAAGGTCACTCCGAAGTCGAGCATCACGATCACATGATCTGTCTCGAATGCGGTCAGATTTCCGAGTTCTACAATCCGCGCCTGGAGGAACTCCAGGAGAAGCTGGCCGAAGAGAACAATTTCCAGATCTACCGCCACCGGCTGGAGCTGTACGGTGTCTGCAAGGACAGGAAAAGCTGCGAGATCCGTCAGCGAAAGAAGGCTGCCACAGCCCTGGGCGGATGATTCCGCCTGGCTGGAGCTGGAAATCGATACCGAGGCGCTGACGGAAAATCTACGGGTCTTCCGCGAGCGGGTCGATCCCGAAACAAAACTGATGGCCGTGGTCAAGGCGAATGCCTATGGCCACGGCCTTTCGCTTGCCGCCACTGCTTTTCTGGCCGGCGGAGCCGATGTGCTCGGCGTCCATTCGCTGGACGAGTTGCATCGGTTGCGCGAGGAGGGCATCGGAGCTCCGGTCCTGGTATTGGGACCCTTGACGGCCCACGAGATGTTCGTTGCGGCCGAGCTCGAGGCCGAGGTCACGGTGGCCTCGTTGGCGGCGTTGAATGCTGCGGCGGATTGCGGATCTCCGTTGCGGTTGCACCTGAAGGTCGAGACCGGCGTGAATCGGCAGGGAGTTGTCGAAAGCGAATTGGCCGCGGCATTCGAGCTGCTGGTTTCGAATCCGCAGCTGCAGCTGGTCGGCCTTTCTTCCCATTTCGCCGATGTGGAAGACACCACCGATCATTCCTTTGCGCTGCGACAGATGGAACGCTTCGAGGCGTTCGAGCGTTTGCTGGCCGGGGCCGGTTACCGGGATTTGTCGCGGCACATGAGCTGCAGCGCGTCGGCGCTGCTGTGGAATCGCTCGCACCGGGACCTGACGCGCGTCGGCATCAGCGCCTACGGCATCTGGCCGTCGCGCGAGACCCTGGTCGCTCTGCGTGAACGCGGTCGCCAGGAAGTCGAGTTGAGGCCGGCGATGACCTGGAAAGTGCGCCTTTCGCAGGTCAGGGAGGTCCCGGCTGGCGAGAGTGTGGGCTACGGTCGCACCTGGCGGGCTCCGGTCGACAGCCGGATTGCGGTCCTGCCGGTGGGTTATGCCGATGGTTGGCCGCGCGCATTGTCCGGCCGGGCGTACGTGCTGATCGACGGCAAACGGGCGCCCCTGGTCGGGCGCATCTGCATGAATCTGTGCATGGTGGATGTGACCCACATTCCGACCGCCGCGGCGGGAGACGTCGCGGTGTTGCTCGGCAGCCAGGGCGACGAAACGATCCGGGCCGAAGATCTGGCGGCACATCTGGGCTCCATTCCCTACGAAATCCTGACCCTGCCGGGAGCGACCTGGTCCCGGGTACCGAAATAGAGGTATCTCATGTTCGACTCGTTGCAATCCTTCTTTCGTGATCGTGTAGCGCCCGCCCAGGACGTCGATGAGGATGCCCGGCGGCTGCGCGTCGCCACGGCGGTCCTGCTGCTCGAGGCCGCGCACGCCGATTCCGATTTCTCGGCCGAAGAGGCGCGATCGATCGAGGCCCTGCTCGGCCGCCGATTCGATCTGGATGAAGCGGCCGTCGGCGAGCTGATCGCGCTCGCCGAGCAGGAGCTCCATCGCAGCGACGATCTGTTCGAGTTCGCCCAGCTGATCAACGACCGTTTTCCCACTGAGCGCAAGTTGGCCATCGTGCAACTGATGTGGGAGGTCGTCTACTCGGATGGGATCCTCGAGGCCCACGAGGACGCACTGATGCACAAGATTGGCCGCCTGCTCGGCATTCGTCATGAACAGCTGATGGCCCTGAAGGTGCAGGTCAAACGTTCGCACGAGAGCTGACCGCTTTCCCGGCCGGGTGTACCGCACACCCCGGAAATGTCCCGTCAGGTACAGGCCGGCGGCTTGCGCGCTCGGCCCCGGTGGGGCTGAAAGAGTTCCAACACGCAGTGATGCCGTAGGTTGCGTTCCGCTCCCTCGGGTTGGCATCTCCTCTGCAGAGGCAGGGCGACCCCTGAAGCCCACGATCAACGCCCTGACAGGAGGAACACCATGCCAAGACGAAACCATTTCCTGAGGCTCGCCCTCGTACTGAGCCTGCTGGCGATCGGCGCGCTGTTGGCCGCCGGATGCAGCGATGAGACTGCGGTACCGCTCGACACCGCCGCCACCGACAACTACGAAGCGATGGATTTCAGCCAACCGAACGCCGGTCTGACGGTCAGTGACGAGGAAGAGGCCTTCGGCGATGCGGCCCTGAAGATGGAATTGTTGACCGAGGACGCCGAAGTGGTGGCTGATCCGATGGCTGACGATCCCGAAGTGTTGGCCATGGAAGAAGAGGGTGAAGGCCCGGCGGATGGTCGCCCGAACCGCCCCGTATTTACCTACGTCGCGCTGCGGTGGGGCATGTTGCATGGTCCCGACGACTCGCTCAGTACCGTCGACTCGGGCTGCGGCGTGGCCGATTGGACCGGCTCGATCCGTGTCGACCGCGGTGCGCTGGTCGCTCGGCGCCTGATCAAGTTCGAACGCCCCGCCGACCACCTCATCCTGCCGCGCCTGGATCGCCAGACCGTGGGCCTGGTGTCGCACACCGGCTGTCATTTTGACGGTGTCGTGTTGCAGATCCTGGAGCGCCCGGTCGTCGAGGGGCAGGACGTGGCGCCGAACATGATTCACATCGATCTGGGTTCCTACGAGGCCGATTTCGAAGTCGCCGCTCTCGGTGAGCTGGACGAGGTCTATGATGTGGATGACCTGGGCAACCAGTTCCAGGTTACGGGATTCTCGATGACGGACACGGAAGTCTGCCCGAAGGGATTCCTGAGCGGGCGCTATCGGATGATCCCGGCGACGAACGATACGACGGTCGCGGGTGACGAGAACGACGCACGTCATCTGGGCAACTTTGCCGGCCGCTGGATGAGTCAGACCGGTCGCATCGGTGGTTTTCTGCGCGGTGGCTATGGCATCGACGCCGACGGCAACCGGCTCTTTGTCGGCAAGTACATCGACCGTCGTGGCCACTTCCGCGGTTTCCTGCGCGGCACCTGGGAGCCGGCCGATGAAGAAAGCGATCTGGCCTCGTTCAGTGGAGTCTGGGTCAATGCGGCCGAGACCGTCGAGGGGCGCCTGGGCGGCAATGCCTATCCCGTCGAGGGTGTTCGAGGTGGCTTTTTCGCCGGCCGCTGGGCGACGCTTTGCGACGATGAGGCCGTGGCCAAGATCAAGTAATCCGCGAGAATTTGATCATTGATCACTCCCCCGGAAGGGCGCCCAACGCAGGCGCCCTTTCCGGGTGTTGAGAACCGGAGTCTGGGAACGGGAAACCGGATCTGATCGATATATTTTTTAACTCATTTACATATAACAGGATAGCATGTCTGCGGTCGTCGGGATGCCCGCTCGGGATGGAGGGTGGCAACTCGGATTTGCGCTCGGCGTTGGCTCGATTTGCTTGCGACCGGCGAAAAATGGTAAAATTCATACGCTACCCATGAATCGAGAACTCTCCCTGCTCCCTGGAGGACCCATGACGCGCTGGGCTCGACTGGCTTGGTTCCTGTGCCTCTATAGTCTGGCATCCATCGCGACTGCGGCGGGGCCGGACCGTTGGGTGGCACTTTCGGAGCCCGTCCCGTCCCCGGGTCGTCTCGAGGTTTCGCCCGGTTCCACCTCCTCCATCCACGTCGAGTTGACGCCGGCCGGTTTCATTTCCGAATCCGTTTTGATCGACGGCCGCGAGTATGTCCAGTTGCGCGCACCGGGAGCCTGGTTTCCGCTGGATGCCGGTGAGCCGGAACTCCCGTACCGCACTCTGCGCCTGCAGATTCCCGGGCAGGGTGCGCCGCAGGTGAAGATCCTGGCCCAGAGCTGGCGAGAAATTCCGAGCGTGCCACCGATACCCTCCAAGGGGAACCTGTCGCGGGAAGTCGACCCGCAGTCCCAGCCCTGGGTCTTCGGGCCGGCCTACGATGCGTCCGGGAACCAGGGTATCTGGCCCGCCCGGATCACGAGGCTCGAGCGTCCGTTCCTGATCCGGGAAGCCCGTGGTGTCGCGCTGCGCGTTCAGCTGGTGCGCTGGGATCCGCAACGCGAACTGCTGCTGGCGCTGGAGCATCTCGAACTCGAGGTCGTCACGACCGCGGGGCCATCCCCCAACGAGACCACAAGCAAGAGTGGCGGCACCGGGGATAACGCTTTCGCGCCGCTCTACGAGCAGGGCTTCGACAACCCGCGGTCACCGGAAAAATATGAGCGCCTGGCCAGCGGCGGGCGCATGCTCGTTGTGTGCCCGGCGGCGCTCGTCCCCTCGATCACCGATTTCGTCGCATGGAAGCGCCAACGCGGACTGCAGGTCGAGGTCCTGCAGGTCGAGGATGCCGGCGGCACGGCGATGGGCATCCAGGCATTCATCGATCAACTCTACGCCGAATCGCAAAGTTTGACCTACATCGTGCTGGTCGGAGACCTCGAACAGGTGCCGACCCACCTGGGGGAGTACGAGGGTGCGCTCGACGACACCCGCTATGGCCGCGTCGCCGGCGACGATTTCTATCCCGATATCCTGGTCTCTCGCGTTTCGGCCCGCAACGATACCGAAGCGCGGACGCAGCTGAACAAGTTCGTGGTCTACGAACGTGATCCCCAGCCCGACGGACTGTGGTATGCGCGCGCCTCGGGGTTGGCCAGTAGCCAGGGGATTCCGACCGATGCGGTGCGTGCCGGCTGGTTGCGCGATGATCTGTTGGCCTGGGACTTCACTTCCGTCGACGAAATCTACGCTCCGACGGGAACGACGGAGGACATTTTCGATGCGCTGAATGCCGGGCGAAGCCTGATCAACTACCTGGGCCACGGCTCGGGAGCCTCCTGGTCGAATCCGTACTTCCACACCGAACATATCCCGCAGTTGACGAACGGTGAACGCATGCCGTGGATCCTGGATGTCAGTTGCAACAACGGCGCTTTCGGGCGCGCCAGCTGCTTCGCCGAAGCGTGGCTGCGCGCCGGCACGCCCGAGCAGCCGCAGGGCGCGGTCGGTATGTACAGCGCCTCGACGACTACGCCCTGGGTGCCGCCGACGGTGATGCAGGCCGAGGCGATCCACCTGCTCGTGACGGGTGAGGATCGTGAACTGGGCGCCCTCTGCACCCACGGAATCATGGAAGTGCTCGATACCTATCCCGGACAGGAAGGGCTGCAACTGGTCGAGCAGTACAATCTGTTCGGCGATTGCTCCCTGGTCGTGCGCACCGCGCCTCCGGAGGTGATCCATACATCCCATGCCGCTACTGCCGTGGCCGGGAGGGTCCCGTTTCGTATCGAGGCTCAGGTACCGGGGCTGACAGCGGCACTATCGGGCCAGGAAATTCTGTATGCTGTCGGTCGAACCGATCCTACCGGCACCGTCATTCTGCAGCCCGGTACGGATGTGCCGCCGGGCGTGGACCTGACACTGACCCTGACCGGGCCGAATCGCATTCCCTATGTGGTGACCTTGCCCGTGCTCTCGCCCGACGGCGTGACCATCGAACCGGCCACGATTCCGGTGGGCGTTGCGACCTCGGTTGCCGTGACCCTGACGGATCCGGATTCCGGCGCTCCCAGGGCTGGCCGCACGGTCGCAGTCGAAGGATTCGGCGTCACGGATCTGGTCGCGGTAACCGATGCCGGCGGTCAGGTCGTTTTCGAGGTCCGGCCCCGATTCGGTGAGACCTTGTCGGTGCTGGGTGCCGAAGGTGGGTTCGAACAGTTCCGGCGGGAGCTTCCCGTCACCGGTGCGTTGTCTCCCGGCGGGGCCTGGTTGAATGCCGAGGCCCCGAGCGTGGGGCTGGCCGATACCCTGGCGGCGAATCTGGAAGCCGTCGTGCGTGGAGGCGCCACCTCTTCAGGCGTCGAGTTGGCCCTTTCGTACTATGACCTGCGCGACCGGGTCGTGGCGGCCGGCTCCGAAGTATCCGCCACCCTGTTGCCCGCCTGGCCTGGACGCATCGACGCCTGGCTACTGCAGGAGGGACACGATATTTACGCGCGCTCGTTCGAAGTGATCCAGCCGCTGCGAGCGCTTTCGGGTACGGTGATTGCCGACGAGTCCGGCAACCTTCCGTTGCACCAGGTGCGCATCAGGGGCTACCTGGCGGGGGGGGGCCCCGGCGGCGCTCCCGTGTTCGATCTGGAGTCCGAACTGGACGGGAGCTGGGTCGTACCGGTCGAGATCCCGATCGGCGCCTATGATCTCTATGCTTCCAAGCTGGGGTACATCGATTGGATGGAAACGGTCCAGGTATTGCCCGGCGGAGGCGACGTGGAGATCCGCATGGCGGCCGCGCCGCGCGGCCTCGTTTCCGGAACGGTAACGAGCGCGGCGACCGGCGAAGGCGTGTACACACTCGTCGAGGCTTTCCGGGCTGACACCGGAGCCAAGGTGGCTCACGTCTGGGCCACCGGCCCCGGCGGAGAGTTCACGCTGCCGGCGCTTGCCTATTTCGAGTACGACATCGTGGCCGCGCCGCTGGGCTATACACCGCGAAAGATTCGAATCGAAGTCGATCGTCCGAGCGTCGAGGTGTTTTTCCCGCTCGATCCGACCGCCGGAAGTGTCCTGGTCGTGGACGCGGGGGGATTGGCCACGGCACAGCGCTCCGCCCTGGACCTTCTGTCCGAGGCCAGTCAGCTCGGGTACGATGTGACCTACCTGCCGGCTGCCGCGGCCGTCGGCGCCCTGTGGCCGCAATACGATCTGGTGCTGGTCTCCTGTGGTGACGAGACCGGCTCTCTGACGCCGACCCTGAAGTCCGATCTGCTGGCCCATGTGGCCGCGGGCGGCAAACTGCTGATCGAGGGCGGTGATGTGGCGCGCGACGAGGTCTCGGACCCTACGTTCGCCCGCGAGGTCTTGCATATTCAATCCTGGGAGACGGACGAACCGGGAGACGTGGGAGTCTACGAAGCGGTGCATCCGGTGATGAGTTATCCCCACGCGCTGCCACCGAGCATGGATTTCGAGAGTACCGGTGCGGGCTCGGCCGATGCCGTGGTACCTACGGCCGACGCGGTGATTGCCGGCTCGTGGACCAATTCCTGGGCTGATGCCAGCGTCGTCTGCTTTGGTCCGGAGTCGCTGCTGGGCGCGGGACAGACGGTCTTCCTGGCTTTCGACTACACGGTCCTGGATCCGGAGCACCGCCGTGATCTGTTGCACAACGCGATCCATTGGCTGGTGGCCCCGGACGCGGGGCGGGCATCGGTCTCGGGTACGATTTCGGTGCTGCACGCAACGGATGCTTCGGGGGTGACCGTGCGTCTGGATCCCGGCGGGCGCGTGATGACCACGGGATCGGATGGGAACTATCTCTTCGAAGGGCTCTACGCCGGCAACTATTCTCTGGCAGTGACCAAGCCGGGATGGTCTTCGGCTTCGGCGTCGTTCCCGTTGACGCAGGAACAACAGCTGGGTGGCCTGGACTTCGAGTTGAGTGATGTGCAAATCGTGGAATACTCGGACGATCCGAATCTGCCGATACCGGACAATACACCCGCCGGTGTATCCTGCTCCCTGACGGTTCCTCTCTACGAGTCCCTCTCTTCGATTGAGGTCTTCCTGGACCTGGAGCACCCCTACCTGGCGGACCTGACGGTCGAGGTCACGAGCCCCGCGGGCACCACGGTCGCGCTGCACCGTTACAACGGGGCCGATGGTGACGATCTGTCGGGATGGTTTCCGACCGAACTGACGCCCTACGGTGTGCTGGACTCCTTTGTCGGCGAGAACATGCAGGGAGAATGGACCCTGCACGTGGCGGATCACGGCCCGTGGGATACCGGAACGATTCGGACCTGGGGGCTGCGGTTGTCCTACGCCGCGTCGCTGACGCCCTCGATTTCGGGGACGGGCCAGGAAGATCTGCCGGCACGAACCGCCCTGCTGGGAAACCGGCCGAATCCATTCAATCCCGCCACGGAGATCCGCTTTGCCCTGGCCGAGCCGGGACCGGTCCGCCTGGAGGTATTCGATCTGATGGGACGGCGACTCGTGTCGTTGATTGCCGCCGACCTCGAGGCTGGGATCCATACCGCGCGTTGGAACGGGCGTGACGGTGCAGATCGGCCGGTGGCCAGCGGTACCTACTTTTATCGGCTGACGACGAGCGATACCCGGTCGACGGGCAAGATGTTGTTGATCAAGTAGCCTGGCCGAACGGCGGGCCGCGAACCTTTCGGGCTCCCGATTCTTGCCTATACTGTCTCCGAAACACTTCACGTTCCGGGGAGACTCATGAAAACCCTCGCTCTGATTCTGCTGACGGCGGTAGTCGCCGTTCCTGTCACGGCATCCGCTCAGTGTGATTGCTCGTCCATGGGATTGTATTTCGATCCGGGTGCCGAGACGTTTTGCCTCGATTTCCTGCCCGCCGATTCCGTCGTGACGTTGTACCTGGTCTACGCTTTTCCGATCGTCGAGGAAATCTACGGTTTCGAGGCGGGGATCACGGTCGAGGGCGGGGGACTCGAACTGGTTTCCAGTGACAATCTTTTCGGAATCAACACCGGGCCGTTGAATCTGGCGAATATCCGCATCGAGTGCGAGTCGCCCCGGCAGCTTTCCGAGTTCACCGTCCTGCTCAGCCTGGACTTCATGAACACGTCCGACGGCTGGCAACCCTGCCGCTTCTTCCTCCACAGCGCCGGTTCCGCCAAGGGAGCCTTCGACCGTCCGCGTCTCCTGCTCGGCGGCGACGAGTACTACGAGACCCCCGTCTACGAAATCAGCCCTGAAACCGGCCTGTGCTGCGTCATTGCCGGCGACGTCAACGGCTGCGCCCCGGTTCCCGTCGACCACACCACCTGGGATCAGGTAAAGACATTGTACCGATAGGTCTCGTCTGATATCGAAGTACGTGCGCAAAGATCCGGATGTCCTCGGGCTTCGCCCTGCGGATTACCGGATCTTTGCGCACGTACTTCGATATCAGACTAGGCCAACTTCAATACGATGTCCTCTGACTTGATCAGCGGGAGGCTTGCGAACTTGCGTTTCACCTCGATGATGGTGTCGATCGGCCCGGTGATGGCTCCCGCGCCGGCGGCTTCGAAGTGGTGAGCCGGGGAGTAGGCTTCGACACCTTCTGCCGTGGGATCAGTTCGGATCTCGTGATGGAAGCCACGGGTCCGCGCGCCGGATGGAAGGGCGTTGATCATGTCGAGAATTTCATCGTCGTACTTGCGGGCGTAGGCCTGGTACTCGAACGCGAGGCTGGCACCGCGAATCTTGCGATGGCTGCTGATCGTCAATCCCGTCTGCGCCTCGATCTTCTTTCCCAGCTTCTTGAGGAGCGCGCTGACGCATTGGTCCACGATCACGTGGCAGTCGGTACCCCGGATCCCGACCATCTCGGCCAGCTTCTCGGCTTTGCCTTCGTGATGGACGCCGTCGAGGTAGCTGTAGTAGACGGCCGCATCATTGCAGGCACCCAGGGTCAGGCCGGAAATGAACGCACGGACAACCTTCGGCTTGCCTTGAAAGACGACTTCGAAAAACGTCGAAGTGCTGTTCTTCTGGTTCGGCATTTCACTCACTCCTCTAGACAAAGAACACAAAGGTGATGATCACGAATACCGGCAGCAGGATCGGGATCGACCATTTGAAAAGATAACCAAAGAAGCTGGGCATCGGGATACCCAACTCCTCGGCGATGGACTTCACCATGAAGTTCGGGGCGTTGCCGATGTAGGTCATTGCGCCCATGAATACCGCACCGGAGGAGATGGCTTTCAGGTCCGCAATGAAAACCGGATTCCGCAGTTCGGTGCCGAGATACCCCAGCATGCCGGGAATGTCGGCTTCGACCTTGCCCAGGTCGCCCAGGGCGGCGTTGAAAAACGTCAGATAGGTGGGTGCGTTGTCCAGGAAGGAGCTCAAACTGCCGGTGGCCCAGAAGTAGCGCACCGGGCCATGGACCGCGTTGGTCAGCCCGGACAATGCTCCGGCGCCGCCAGCCTTCAGGATCGCCAGGGCCGGAATGATCGTCATGAAGATTCCGGCAAAGAGGTAGGCCACTTCCTGGATCGGGAACCAGGTGAAGCCATTCTTCTCGCGCAGGGCCTTGCGCGTGGTGACCATCGACAGGATTCCCATCAGGATGATGATCGCGTCCTTGATCCAGTTCTGCAGTGGCACGGCGACCGGATGGTTACCGCCCGAATAGACCGTAATCTCGGTCAACTTCAGGGAACCGGACATGACGACGGCGGCGATCACGCCGAGCAGGAAAAAGAAGTTGTGCCAGCCTTCGATGTGCAGGCCGCCCTCGGCGCCATCGGACTCGGGCTGTTTCTCTTCGCGACGGAACAGGATCGTATCCATGACAAAGAAGATGACCAGGACGATGCCGGCGGTCAGCAACATCTCGGTCAGCAGGCCGGTGGTCACCCAGAAAAAGGGCACGTTGTGCAGGAAGCCGAGGAACAACGGTGGATCACCCAGCGGCGTCAGCGAGCCACCGATATTGGCGACCAGGAAGATGAAAAAGATGATCAAATGTACCTTGTTGCGGCGATGCTCGTTGGCCCGCAGCAACGGACGAATCATGACCATCGCCGCTCCGGTCGTACCGATGAGCGAAGCCAGGAAGGTGCCGATGATGAGCATGGTCGTATTGAGCCGCGGCGATCCCTTCAGGGAGCCGCCGATGTAGATGCCGCCACTGATCGTGAACAGGCCCCACAGCAGAATGATGAAGGGTATGTAGTCGATCAGATAGATGTGCAGGATCTCCTGGACTGCCAGACTCACATTCCAGATCAGGAACGGAATACAAAAAACCAGTGCCCAGAAAGCCGAGACCTTCGGGAAATGATGGTGCCAGAAGTGCGGTGCAACCAGCGGACCGAGCGCAATCGAAAGCAGGATGCCGACGAACGGAATCACGGTCCACAATGGCAGCAAGCCCACCGGGCTGGGGCCATGGTGCTCCCCGTGGCCGTCGTCATGGGCGACAGCATGTTCGTCGCCGTGGCCGGCCGCATGTTCGTCCGCAGGGGCGGCAGCATGTTCCGCCGTCACAGCGGCATCGTGCCCGTGTTCCTGGTCCGGAGCCGCCTGTCCGGCCAGCGATCCGAAGAAGATCATCCATCCCAAAACAAGGCTCGCGGCAAGCAGCGAGCGGGAATTGCAGCGAGCGAACGCACTATTTCGAAAGGTCATTCCGTTGCCTCCGTGCGGCGGGGAGTCGCCTCCGGGAATGCCGTTCCCCATGGTGGCAATCCCTGCTACTCTACCTGGACAGGAGCGACCGGCAGGGGGCTGCCGACGCTCCAACTGAGTGTGCACACGAACGGTAGAGGACACGGGAACCCCTGTCAACGGGGGGTTCGTCGGATCCTCCACCTGGGACGGGATCGGCCATGCGGATTGCCTACTTGAGTACCATGCGCGAATTCTATGGCGGGGAAGTCTGCCTGCGCAGCCTGGCGGCGGGCATGGTCGAGCGTGGACATTCCGTCTCGTGCGCAGTGAGGCCCGACTCGATGTTGGCCCGGCAACTGATCCCGACGGGCGCCGAGATCCGGGAACTGCCGATGGTGGACTGGTTCGACCCCGGAACGCTGTGGCGCCTGGGCAAATGGTTGCGCGCCGGTAAATTCGATCTGCTGCACACGCATCTGCCGCGAGACTACTATATCGCCGCCGCGCTGGCTACAGGTTGCCCCGTCCATCTGGTGGGTACGCGGCACCACCTGGCCCCGATTTCCGTTGCGCCGCTCAAGCGACCCTTCCTTTCCCGATTCGAGCGATGGGTGGCCGTCAGCGAGGCGGTCCACCAGTCCCTGCTGCGGTCGCGTGTGGTCGACCCGGGACGGATCGTGACGATTCACAATGGTGTGGATCCGGTCGTTGACGAGAAATCCGAGTCCATTGCGGCGGCCGATCTGCGGCGCGAGCTGGCCCTGGTGGGAGACGCGCTGCTGGTCGGCTACGTAGGAAAGCTGTCGCCGGCCAAGGGACTCGAAACGTTGATTCCTGCCTTTGCGCGTGTGGCCGGAAGTCACCGGAAAGCCCGCTTGGTGTTGGTGGGCGATGACGATGGGACGGGACGGTACGCGAACCGGCTGGCTTCTCTGGCGGCGCGTGAGGGCGTCGCTTCGCGCGTGATTTTCTGCGGCTACCGCCCGGGCGCGGATCGTTTGAGCCGCGCCTTCGACGTCCAGGTCGTTCCTTCGCTCGCGGAGCCTTTCGGACTGGTCACGCTGGAAGCTCTCGCACGAGGGCGGGCGGTCATCGCGACCCGGACCGGCGGCAGTGCCGAGATTGTTCGCGACGGAAAGGAAGGCCTGCTTGTGCCGGCCTCGGACATCGAATCCCTGGCCGAAGCGTTGGGCCGATTGCTGGGCTCGCCTGCGTTGCGCGCCGGATTGGGAGAAAACGGATGCCGCCGGGTGACCGAAGTCTTTTCCCGGCGACGTATGATCGACAGGACCGAATCTCTCTACGAGAGTGCTCTGCGCGGGGTGCCCGTGGCGCCGTGGATCAGTCGCTCAGTCCCCGAACCACGGGACCGAGGCCGTCGATCACCAGTTGTACGGCGATCACTGTAACGAGTAGCCCCATCAGTTTCTCGACGATTTTCATTCCGGTGCGTCCCAACCGTGCCAGCACGACGTCGGCACCGGCGAGGATTCCTCCCGTCAACAGCAGAATGCCGAACACGGCGATCAGGACCAACGGCTTGCCCAGGGATTGTGCCTGGGGCGTCAGTACCATCACCGTCGTGATCGAACCCGGACCGGCGAGCATCGGTACACCCAGGGGCGCAACGCTCGGGTCGTCGTCCTCGTCGATTTCCGGATCGTCGGCGGCGATCTGTTGGTCGTTCGCGTAGGCGGTCGAGATCCCCGTCCGCCAGCGGCGAGGCCGCGACTGGAGCATGTCCAGGCCGATACCGAAGAAGATCACGCCACCGGCGATCTGGAATGCAGGCACGGTGATGCCGAAGACATGCAACACCTGGGCTCCGAAAAAGGTGAACAGCGCCAGAACGCCGAAGCTGACGAGCAGTGCCTTGACCAGAATTCGGCGCTTCTGTCGCTTCGTTCGACCTGCCGTCAGGCCGCTGTAGAACGGGATACAACCCAGTGGGTCGATGACCGCGAACAGGGATGAGAAGGTCAGGATCAGGAATGCTGTCGTGTTCACCTCGTTCTCCTTCGTCAGCTCTCGACTGCGGGGATAAATTCGCCGGGAAGGTGGCCTCCCGCTTCCATTCCCGCAAACAATTTCCACATTTGTTCGAAGCTCCTTTTCCATGCCTGTGCTACCCTGTTGCGGTTCGTTTCCAGTCGTTTCCCATCCTTCCGGGAGACGGAGGGGAATACCTCGTATTGAACGACCCACCGGGAGCTCCATGGATCACGGATTCCACGACAATCCCGCCCTGACCGTAGCCTTGGCCCTGGCCGCCGGGGTCATCGCCCAGGCGGTCGCCCGACATCTGCGCATTCCGGGTATCGTGCTGTTGCTGGCCGCGGGCGTGGTGCTGGGGCCGGATGTGGCGAATATCGTCCAGCCCGAGACCCTCGGGTCCGCGCTGGAGGTCCTGATCGGCTTTGCCGTGGCAGTCATCCTTTTCGACGGGGGGCTGAATCTGCATTTGGGGCGGATGCGCAAGCAGGCGCCGGCGATCCAGCGCCTACTGTCCATCGGTGTCCTCGTCACCACTGCGGGTGGCGCCGCGGCGGCCCATTGGTGGCTGGGGTGGGGGTGGACGCCCTCTCTGCTGTTCGGGACGCTGGTGATCGTGACGGGGCCGACGGTCGTTACGCCGTTGCTGCGCCGCATCCGCGTGCGCCGATCGGTCGAGACGATCCTCGAAACCGAGGGGGTTTTGATCGACGCCGTCGGTGCGGTGGTCGCGGTCGTGGCCCTCGAGATCGCACTCGGCACGTCTCTGGCGGCCGGAGCCCTGAGCGCACCAGCTCGCCTGTTGGCCGGGCTGATCATCGGCGGCGCCGGAGGGCTGGGAATGGGGCTGATGCTGCGCTGGCGGGCCGCCGTACCGTCGGGATTCGAAACCATTTTCACCTTGGCCATGACGCTGGCCATCTACCAGTTGAGCAACGCCCTGACTCCGGAGTCGGGCATCATGGCCGCGATCATCGCCGGTGCCGTGGTGGGCAATGCCCGTGCACGCAGAGATCGCGAAATCCGTGAATTCAAGGAACAATTGACCACGTTGCTGATCGGCATGCTCTTCGTGCTGTTGGCCGCCGACGTGCGGGTAGCGGAGGTCCGGGCGTTGGGCTGGCCGGGCTTGGCCGTGGTCCTGTCGCTGATGTTCGTCGTGCGTCCGGTCAACATTCTGGCCTGCACGGTGAGATCGGGGCTGAACTGGCGTGAGAAGGCGTTCCTTTCCTGGGTTGCACCCCGCGGTATCGTGGCTGCGGCCGTGGCCTCGCTCTTCGCCGAGCGGCTGGATCATTCCGGTGACCACCTCGGCGGCCAATTGCGCGCGCTGGTATTTCTGGTGATCGCCGCAACGGTGGTGGTCCAGGGCGCCACCGCCGATGGCGTGGCTCGCCTGTTGCGTGTGCGCCGTCCCGGGGCCAAGGGCTTTGCCATCCTGGGAGCCAACCCGTTGGGCCGCCTGTTGGCTCGTCTGCTGGCCGAGCGGGACCAGGAGGTCGTCCTGCTGGATGCCAACGCAGCCCTGTGCTCCGAGGCCGAGGCGGAAGGGCTGAAGGTCATCTACGGAAATGCCATGAATGAAGGAATCATGTTGCGCGCGCAGATGGACACGCGGCGGGCGGCCATCGGATTGACCCACAACGAGGCCGTGAATCTGCTCTTTGTCCAGAAGGTACGTGAGGACGCGAAGGTACCGTATCTCTTTTCGGCAGGTGATCACAATCAGAGCGGGATCTCGCCCGAACATCTGCAGGCCGCAGATGTCCGGCTGCTGTTCGGAAACGAAATCGATACCGAGTTGTGGTCCGTGCGGGCCCGGCGCGGCCGGGTCGTTGTCCAGATCTGGCGACGCGACATCGACGCCCGCGGTGTCGAGCCCCGACTTGAGCGTGCGCAACGTTCATTGTTGTTGCCGTTGTTTACGCTGGAGAAGGATCATCGCCTGCGACCGGTCGACAACCACACGGAGTTTGTCGAGGACACGGCCGTTCTCTGGCTGATCCTCTCCGATCGTTTGCAGGACGCGCGAGCCTGGTTGACGGCGCAGGGGTGGCGCGAGGAGAACGAGGGCTCCGGAACCGACTCGTAAGTCGAGTCGCGCAGGGACCAGGACGCGTTGATCTTGAATATTGCCCGTCAAATATGGTAGGGTCCCCGGTGAGCTGTTGGTACCACGCTCATCAGGGGGGAAAACATGAGAACTCTACGATCGATCGCTGTGTTGTTCGTGCTGGTGTCGCTGACCGTACCGACAACCGCTCGTGCGGTTGCCTGGGTAAATCTCCAGTTCCAGCAACTTTCGTTTCTCTACGAGGACCCGGTCCACGATGCCGTGTTCTCTTCGTACGGCCGTTGCCTGATCGACTACGGCAAGGACCCGCAACCGGGATTCCTGAACGTCGTGGCCATGATCCCGGGTTGGGAGGTTCGAGCCTGGGCGGTACGAAATGTTCCGCTGATGGATATCACCTACGGCCCTCCGGAAGAGCAGGTCGGTTGCCGTATTCCCCTGGACGAAATGGGGCTCGAGAGTGGCATGCCGTTGCAGGATCTGGTGTACAGCTATGTCGTGACACCCGAACCACTGAGCGATGAGGAAGGATGGATCTTCGCCGAAACGACCGATCCATTGGTTCCCACACCGGTCGAATCGGTGGTGTACAATGTCAAGAACGGCGTGACCGCGATGCCCGCCGAGGAGAAGCTGGGCGAGATGTACGCTTCGGAGCGTGTTCCTTACGCCGGAACCCCGAATCATTCGGTGACTTCCTGGATCGGCTGCAACATGCCGAATGTTCCGCTGGACAGTGGCTCCGATCCGATGGATGACAGTGCTTGCGCTCCGGCCAGTTGCGCCAACAGCCTGGCTTGGCTCGACCAGCAACACCCCGAGATCGACGTGCCGGACGATCAGCGAGCGCTCCTCAAGCAGCTTTCGAACCTGATGAACCGGGCTCGTAAGAAAGGCGCCAGCAATGAGACCATGGCGCGGGCGAAGCTGGACTTCATCGAGGCCCACAATCTACCGATCCACGTCAAGTTGCAGAGCGCGAGCAATCATGACGACATCAAGAGCAGCAGCGGCCACACCGTAGCGACGGATGAGAACAGTTTCTGGAGCACGTGGCCGACCGAGAGCTGGTTGAAGTCCGAGGCCCAACACGGCGAAGATGTCGAAATGCTGGTCAGCTATATGTACAAGGATGCGACCGGATGGCACAGCGTCGGAGGCCATGCGGTCGTGCTCAGCGGCCTGGGAACGATGCGTGACGACTGGGTCTGGGTCGCATGGAAGCACGATGAGGATCAGGACTCCCCTTCCGGGACCGTGCAGGAATCAGGAATTCTGCACGATACCGGGGACGGCCTCATCGTGATCGGAATGGGAGGGGAATACACGGAGGATGGGGTGACGCACAAGTACGAGGCCTATCTCGACGGAGTCCTGAGCGAGAGTTACGATCCGGATCATCAACAGCCGCCGGCCGAAGAAGATTTCGACAACTATTGTGACTACATCACCCGTACCATCAAGCCGGGCGGCTCGCTCGATATGGATTTTCCCACGAACAAGGATCGCAGCTTCGACGTTACGGTGTACCAGGTCGATCGTTGGCAGGAGCCTCCCACGCAGAAACTGCTCTTTCGCTGGACAAAGAACAGTGGGAAGTCCCGAGGCGTGAGCAACCCCACGGATCGTTGCATCACGGTCCGGTTCCACAACGACGACATGGAAGGCGATCATTGGTGGGGATATGACGACTATACGGTCCAGATCAGTCAGACCAAGACCGTGGTCTCACCCGATCCGAGCAATTTCGAGGAAACGGGTGGCTTCTCGCTCGGCGGCCGGGACAGTACCTGCGAATTTGGTCCGGCGATCGACCCGACCGTTGTCGTCGACTACATGATGGGAATGGATCTGGATCAGGTGCCGGGTTCGTTGGGAGTCGCGGGCGGGACATCAGAGCTTTTCCTCCATTGCCAGATTCCCGCCTGGAACAAATACTGGAGAGAGCTCGGCTTTATCGTGGACGTCCTGGAGGTCGCGTCTCCGGGGGACCTGTTCGTCGATTGCCCGACCAACGGATTCACCACCGCCCTGTCGATCTCGGGGCCGGGGCGATACCAGGTGCAGTTGGGTACCATGCCCGAGGGAATCACGGACTTCTCTCTGCATCTGCAGGCGGTCGGAGGCTTGGAGCTGACCTTCGATTCGATGGGCGTGCCAACGCTGGTCGCTCCCTGGTCGTCGATCGGGGACGAAACTCCGAACGCCGATCAGTTCCTGGCGACCAACCAGCCTAATCCATTCAACCCGTTGACGAACATCGAGTTCGGATTGGCTGAGAGGGGATGGGCACGGCTCGCCGTCTACGATCTGCAGGGCCGCAGGATCACGCTGTTGTACGAGGGGGATTTACCGGCTGGACCTCACCGGCAGAGCTGGGACGGACGAGACGACCGTGACCGCGAGGTGGCCGCCGGGGTGTATCTCTACCGCCTAGAAACAGACCGGGGGGAAATCTCGAAAAAGATGACTCTGGTCCGCTGACGGGATCCGCAGCAGGCGGCGGTGACGTGCCGACGCTTTGTGATTGAAATAACAGGGGTTGGGCCCGAAAACCGGGCTCCAACCCCTCTTTTATTCTGGTGTCGGCGCACGTGGTCGGTTAACTTTCGCCATTGATATTCCCTGATTCCGTCGGTGGGACCCCGTGATGGATCCCGGCGGCGGATCGACCCCGGTTTGCGGGTGGATTCGAAGTTGTCGGTTCGTGGAACCGATGGTGAGGATCGAGCCGGCGAATCAACCCGGAAATACCCCGACTCCCTCGCCCGCCACGGATCCTTGGCGGGAGGTGAGGGTAAGGAGGCGACGTATTCGTCATGTCTTCCGAAGAACTCATCAGGCAAGATGACGTTACCATCCGGTTCGCCGGAGACTCCGGTGACGGAATGCAGTTGACCGGCTCGCAATTTACCGACACCACCGCCAAGGTCGGAAACGACCTGGCCACCTTCCCCGATTATCCATCCGAGATCCGAGCCCCTGCCGGCACTCGTGCCGGCGTTTCGGGATTCCAGATCCACTTCAGTTCGCACGACATCTACACGGCGGGCGATGCTCCGAGCGTGCTGGTGGCCATGAACCCGGCCGCCCTGATCGTGAACTACAAGGATCTGAAACCGGGCGGAATCATTCTGGTCAACACGGGTGCCTTCACCGAAGGCGACCTGAAGCGCGCCGACCTGGACAGCAACCCGCTTGAGGACGGTACGCTGGCGGGGTACCGTGTAATCGAGGAAGACATCAATCAGCGCACCATCGAGGCGCTCGAAGGTACCGAGTTGGGCAAGAAGGACGTCTTGCGTTGCAAGAACTTCTACACGCTCGGCATGATGTACTGGTTGTTCAGCCGACCGGTCGAGCCCACGCTGACCTGGCTGGAGAAAAAGTTCGCCAAGAAGCCCGAACTGGTCGATGCGAACACGCGGGCGTTGAAGGCCGGCTACAACCACGGACAATTGTTGCGCCTGTTCCAGGGCCGCTATGAGGTGCCGAAGGTGGAAGGTACCGCACCGGGTACCTACCGGAACATCATGGGCAACGAATCCCTCTCGATCGGCCTGGCCGTAGGTTCCCGTTTGGCGGGTCTGAAGCCGTTCCTGGGATCCTATCCGATCACGCCGGCAACCGAGATCCTGCAGCAGTTGGCGCGTATGAAGAACTACGATGTGGTCACCTGCCAGATGGAAGACGAGATTGCAGGTGTCTGTACCGCGATCGGTGCTTCCTACGCCGGCCGGTTGGGTATTACGAGCACCTCCGGTCCGGGGCTGGCGCTGAAGACCGAGGCCCTGGGGCTGGCGGTCATCACCGAGTTGCCGCTGGTCGTTGTGGATGTTCAGCGTGCGGGACCGTCGACCGGATTGCCGACCAAGGTGGAGCAGTCTGATCTTCTGCAATCGATCTTCGGCCGCAACGGTGAAGCTCCGATTCCGGTGATCGCCTGCAGCAGCCCGTCGGACGCATTCGAAACCGCGGTCGAGGCCGTGCGAATCGCAACCGAGTTCATGACGCCGGTGATCCTGCTGAGCGACAACTACATCGCCAACGGCACCGAGCCCTGGAAGCTACCCGAGATGGACTCGCTGCCGGATATGAAGGTGGAGTTCGTGACCGACCCGGAGGGCTTCCAGCCCTACAATCGGGACGAACGACTGGTCCGTGGCTGGGCCATCCCCGGCACGCCGGGTCTGCAGCATCGGGTCGGCGGTCTGGAAAAGGACCACGTCACCGGTGCGGTCAGCCACGATCCGGACAACCATCATGAGATGGTCCTGACCCGGCAGAACAAGATCATGGGCATTCGGGAAACGATTCCCACGCCCGAGCTCGCCGGGGATACCGAGGGCGATCTGCTGGTCGTAGCCTGGGGGTCGACCTTCGGTCAGGCCCGGGCCGCTACCGAGCGTCTGCAGAAAAAGGGACACAAGATCTCCCACATCCACCTGCGTCACCTTTGGCCGCTGCCGTACGGACTGGAAGAGATCTTCGCCGGCTTCAAGCACATCATCTGCCCCGAGTTGAATCTCGGCCAGTTGGCGCGTGTGCTGACCAGCGAGTATCCGAAGTACCCGTTCGAGTCCTACGCCAAGGTCAAGGGCAAGCCTTTCCAGGCATTCGAGTTGGCTGCCCACTTCGAAAAGATTCTGGAGGAGAAGTCATGAGTGAGATGCAACAACTGAAGGCAAAGGACTACAAGTCCGACCAGGAAGTGCGCTGGTGCCCCGGCTGTGGTGACTACTCCATCATCGCGGGCATCCAGGCCACTTTGGCCAAGCTGCAGATCCCGAAAGAAAATCTGGTCATGGTATCGGGCATCGGCTGCTCGAGTCGATTTCCGTACTACATGGACACCTACGGAGTTCACGGGATCCATGGTCGGGCCAATGCGCTGGCCACGGGTATCAAGGTTGCGAATCCGGACCTGCAGGTCTGGGTGATCACGGGTGACGGTGATGGCCTGGCCATCGGCGGCAACCACATGATCCACTCGCTCCGGCGCAACGTGGATATGAAGATTGTCCTGTTCAACAACGAGATCTACGGACTGACCAAGGGACAGTACTCTCCGACCTCACCGCGCGGCCTGCATACGAAGACCTCGCCGTTCGGATCGGTGGACAATCCCTTCATTCCGATTCAGCTGGCGTTGGGAGCGGGCGCGACCTTTACAGCCCGGACGCTCGATACGCAGCCGAAGCACATGAAGATGGTCCTGGAAGAGGCGGCGAAGCACAAGGGTGCGGCCTTTGTCGAGATCTGGCAGAATTGCGTGATCTTCAACGACGGCGCCTACAAGGAGTGGACCGACAAGCGGGTTCGCGACGAGCAGACGATTCAGATTGTCGACGGCGAACCGATGATTTTCGGGGCCGATCGCGACAAGGGTCTGAAGATCGAAGGTTCCGAAATCAAGATCGTGCGGGCGGACGAGGCCACGGTCTGGAACTCGAGGGCCGAAAGCCCGGGCGCGGCATTTGCCATGTCCCAACTCGACCGGCACCCCGAAATGCCGAGGCCGTTCGGTGTGTTCCGTCAGGTTTCGGCTCCGACGCTGGACGACATGGTTCATGACCAGATCAAGGAAGTGACCGATGCCAAGGGTGTCGGTGATCTGAAGGATCTGATCTATACGCCGGATTGCTGGACGGTCGAGTAGCCGTTCGTTGATCCTGCAGCTACCGGGCCGCGGCGCCCGACAGCGACTGAAAGGCCCCGGCGAATGCCGGGGCCTTGCTCGTGGTGTTGCGATCTATTTCAACAACAGCAACTTGCGCGTGTCGATCTTCCCGTCCGTTTCCAACCGCACATAGTAGGTGCCGCTCGGCGCCTGTTGGCCGCGATCGTCCTTACCGAACCACATCCGGGCCTGGGGTCCGGCGGACATCGACTGGTCGATCAGCGTCCGCACCTTGCGGCCCGTGACGTCGAAAATCGTAACTCGCGCGCGCCCGGCCTTGGCCAGCTCGAAGCGGATCTCCGTCTGCGGATTGAAGGGATTCGGCACGTTCGGCAACAGACGCGAAGCCGCGGGCGCAAAATTCTTCAACTGGACTTCGACCTCGGAACTGCGCGCCGTCTCCTGTCCGTTCTCCAGCAGCGCATAGCTGTAGTAGAGCACCGTTCCCGGCTCGAAGCCGGAGGCCTCGTCGCTGAACCGGAACTCCTGGCCGCTGATGGGCAGGATCCGGTCGGCCAGAACCTCGGCGATCGCTCCGGCGGCGCGCCGGTAGATCCGGCAGCCATCGTAGGTCCCGGCAGGCACGGTCCAACTCAAGGCCACGGCCGAGGCCGTCACCTGGGCCGACGGCAGCGGCGCCGAAATACCCACCAGGCCGCCGGTGTTGATCACTGCGGATTCCGGCATGCCGGTTACGCTACGCATGATGCGGATTTCCTGTCCGTCCGGCCCGGTCAACCATGCCATTTCGCCGGCGATGGACGCGTGGTAGATCGGACCCAGGCTGAGCACGACGTCCTCGTCCGAATTAGTGACCAGGATCTGTGTCGTGGCCAGGATGTAATAGGGCGCCGGCGGAAAGGGCGAACCGAGCCCGACCAGGAAGCACGGTTCGCTCAGGATGTTGATCGGCTGGCCTTCGATCTGCCAACCGGTATAGATGCCTGGGCCTTCGATTGCGGCACAGCATTCGAATCCGGCCAGCGGATCCATCGTTGAGGGGTTGACGAGCGCCAGGTAGGCCTCGACGGTCGAGCCGGCCGAGGTGTAGGTGGCGTTCTCGAAGTAGCCGTACTGCAGCGAAGCGGCTTCGAAAGTGAAGCCGACGAGGTCCTGGTCCTGGCTCGGTGGCAACACGCCGTTGCCCGAGACCGGCAGGTAGCCGCAGGCCTCGGACCCGAGGTCGATCGCCGAGTCGTAGACGCCGTCGGCGATCGGCCGGAAGGTGACCTGGAAGGTCTGGGTCTGATCGGGCAGGATCGAAATGTATCCCGTTGGGCTGACGGTGAAAGCCGAACTGTACGAATTCGGATTCACAACCAGTGCCACATTGCCCACGTTGGTGACATTGAAAATTCGCTGCACGGAACTTCCGACCCACACCGAACCGAAGTCGATCGAGAGCGGAGTCAGGACGCATTCGACGGAAGCATCCAGTCCGGTCCCGGAGACAGGGACCTCCGGCAGGCCTTCGCCGAACACCAGGGTCGAGGAATAGGCACCCGGGGCGGGGGGCGCGAACTCGAGCCCGATCACCCGTTGCGAGCCGGGCGGAACGTCGATCGGCGCGCTGCCCGAGGCGATGTTCAACCCGGCGACCGGCGGCGCGAGTTCGGGCGCGATCGCGATGGGGACGTTGCCCCGGTTGAAGAAAGTGATCGGACGCAGGTCGGTTTCGCTGACCAGCGTCGGTGAAAAGAGCACCGCCGTGGGCAGGACCGCGAAATCGATCACCTCGACGCTGCTGCTACCCAGCAGAGTCACCGGCGGCACGACCGCGCCCATGCTCAGTTCACAGGTCGCCCGCCCCATCTCGAACGGCTGAAAGGTGATCTGGGTCGTGTGCGAGGCTCCGGGTGGGAGCGTCACATTGGCAACACCGGGGTAGGTGAATGCCTGGCAATCCGACTGGAGAACGATGTACAGGGAGAGCGATTCCTCACCGGTATTGGTTACGGTGACGGGCAGCGTCCTGGTGTCGCCGAAATCCACGTCACCGAAATCGACCGACTCGGGGGCCTCCCAAGTGGTGTCAGGCAGGCGCGCCGTACCGGTCAGAGTAACCGCGGGTACGGTTTCCCCGAGGTCCAGTTCACAGGTAAAGGCTCCGACCGACGTGGGGGTGAAGCGAACGGTGATCGTACGCGAATTGTCCGGGTACACGGTGGATACATAGTCGGAAACGACAGAGAAACTCCCGCAATCGGGCGGCAGGTAGGGGACGATCGCGAAGCTGACTTCACCGACGTTGCGCACCTGGAAGCTCATCGTGGTGGTTTGGCCCACGATGGCCTCGCCGAAGTCCAGTTCGGCCGGAGCCTGCCAGGCGATGTGCGGTTCGCGCGCGCTACCGTAGATCAGGACGTCGTCGCAGGTGCCACCCAGTCGCAGGAGTACCTCGAAGTAACCCAGTTGCGTCGGAGAGAAGCGAATCGTGATCGTCTCCTCGTCCCTCGGCCCGATCGTCAGCGGCCCCTCCGGCCGGCCGTTCAGGGAAAAGGGCCCCGGAGCCGAGAGGAATTGCAGGTCCAGTTCCAGCGGCGCCAATCCCAGATTGGAGATCGTGAAGCTGCGGACTGCGGCGTCTCCCACCGGGGCCTCGGTAAATCCGATCACCGAGGGCGCCAGATCACAGATCGGATCCCAGCCCACGTTGATGCCGGCCACGATCTCCTCGCCCGTTGCCGAGTACATCGGAAGGATGTCCGTCGTATTGGCAGCATCCAGGTAGGCCATCTCGCCGGGCAGCGAGGACCGGTAGAGGGGCTGCAGCGAGAGCACCACGGGTTCGGGTTCGGTCACGAAGAGGTTGACGGTCGCCAGTAGCACCTCGTTGCCCCCGGGCAGCGGCGGATCAGCGATGCCGACCAGAAAGACCGGCGGCGTCTCCACGTTCAAGGCATTGCCCGCATAGTCGGTGCCGGCCAACAGGGCCGGACCGTCGATGCGCAGCCAACATTCCCAACCGCCGACGCCGCCTGCCGCGGTCGGATTCTTCAGCACGATATGAGCGGGCACGATGCCGGGAATGTTGTCGGGATGGATTTCGTTGCTGGTGTAGGCCGGGTCGAAATAGACGCCGACCCGATCGGTCCCCTGGGCATGTGCCGCCGGTCCGGCGATCAGAGCGACCGTACACAGGATCCATAGAAAACACGGAAGTAAAAAAGAACGATTGCGGATGCGTTGGCTGTACTTCATGCGACTCCCCCTGTCCGGGTCCGTTGGGTTCACGGCCCGCGAATGGGCTCCGGGGCTCAGCGGACGGCGCCTGGAGGAAAATTACCTTGCCTCCTCCCAGGAGTTCGCCTCGAATGCAGTATACCCCATCACTGACCCGACCCGGCAAAAACTTCGGTATCGCGACCCATCGTGTAGTTGCCCGGCCCTGGGCCCGGAGTTATGCTTTCGAGAACTGAATGCGGGGCATGGCTACTGATGGAACCGAGGTAACGATGAATCTGGGAGAATGGACCTTTCGGGCGTTCCATGACGGGCGCTTCAAGTTGGACGGCGGTGCCATGTTCGGGGTCGTCCCGAAGGTGATGTGGGAGAAGAAGCATCCTGCCGATGAAATGAATCGTATCGGGCTGGCGCTGCGCTGTCTGCTGGTCGACCACGGAACGAAACGTATCCTGGTCGATACCGGGATGGGCGATCGCTGGGACGAGAAAAAGGTGGGGGTCTTCGGGCTGGAGCGACGCAGGAATCAACTGGTGGCCGAATTGGCGGAGGCGGGGATCACCCGCGAATCCATCACCGACGTAATCCTGACTCACCTGCATTTTGATCACTCGGGAGGCACGTTCCGGGAAGAGGGTGGCTCGTTGGAACCGGTATTTCCGGAGGCCACGCATTGGGTCCAGAAACGGCACTGGGAGTGGGCCCTGAAACCCTCGGAACGCGACCGCGCCAGTTTCCGCACCGAAGATTTCCAGCAGCTGGCCGACAGCGGTCGTCTCGAACTGGTCGAGGGCCCCAGCGAGATCCTGCCTGGCGTGCGGGTCCATCCGATCAACGGGCATACCCCCGGCCAGCAGATGGTCGAATTCCACACGGGCGAGCGTACGGTCGTCTATTGCGGCGATTTGCTGCCCTTCCTCAGCCAGGTACACGTCCCCTGGATCATGGGCTTCGATCTGAACCCGCTGTTGACCGTGACCGAGAAGAAACAGTTCCTGACCCGCGCCGTGGAGGATCGATACATTTTGGTTTTCGAGCATGATCTGGAAAACGAGGCGGCGACGGTCGTCTTCCAGGATGGCAAGTTCAAGCCGGACCAGGTATTCACCCTGGCTGAGGGACCCGAGTGAGCTGCGGCAGCGGTAGGAAGCCGCGCGCGTCAGTTACCGGGAAACCGGCCTGGCTGCGCATGAAGCGTCACGGGGGCGAGGACTACAATGAAGTCAAGCGCCTGTTGCGCACTGCGGAGTTGAACACCGTCTGTGAGAGCGCCAACTGTCCCAATCGCGCGGAATGTTTCGGCTCGCGTACGGCGACTTTCCTGCTGATGGGAAATACCTGCACCCGCCATTGCACTTTCTGCAACATTGCCGCCGGCTGTCCCACACCGCTGGATGAGGACGAGCCGCGCCGGGTGGCCGAGACCGTGCGCACCCTGGGTCTGAAGTTCGCCGTCATGACCTCGGTCAATCGCGACGATCTGCCCGATGGCGGGGCCCGGCATTTTGCCCGGAGCATCGAATGGATCCGGCAGCTGAACCCCGGTTGTGGGGTCGAGGTGCTGATTCCGGACTTCGAGGGCGTCGAGGCCGATCTCGAGACCGTGCTGCGCGCCGCCCCGGAGGTGCTGAACCACAATCTGGAGACGGTCCCGCGACTGTATCCGGTCTTGCGGACCGGCGGCGCCGACTATTGCCGTTCGCACGAACTGTTGGCGCGCGCGCGTCGCTGGGCCGATTCGCACGCGGTGCCGATGAAGATCAAGACGGGCATCATGCTGGGCGTGGGCGAGGAGCACGACGAGGTCATCGAGTTGATGCGCGAAGCTGTCGATTCGGGCGTGCAGATCCTGACCATCGGCCAGTACTTGCAGCCGACGCGTAAACACCACCCGGTGCGCCGGTTCGTCGAGCCGTCCGAATTCGAAGAACTTGCCGCCGCAGGCCGTGATCTCGGATTGGAATGGGTCGAGTCCGGCCCGCTGGTGCGTTCCAGCTACCACGCGCGGGAGCAATCCGAATCGTTGGGCCCGGAACCCGCAACGGGAACGGGAGACGGATGAGGCGAAGGGGCGGATGGTCGCTGTGGGCGGGAATCATCTACGCGGTGATCCTGGTCGCGGTCACGGTCGGTCTCGGCTCGTTCTACCACGCTTCGAAAGAGCGGCTGGATCAGGCAATGGGCGATCGGCTGCTGGCTGTCGCCCGCTCGGTGGCCCTCCTGCTGGATGGCTCGCTGGTTGCCGACGCGACTCTGGGCGATCCCCAGGCATTGGCCGAACTGAATTCCCTGCAGGTTCGACTGGAAGAACTCGAAGCCCGGAATGACTTGGCGGAAGTCACGGTGTGCACGCCGGAGGGGGTGGTTCTGATCAGCACCGCGGGCAGCCTGCAGCGCGGGGCGCCCAATGACTACTGGCAGGAGAGCCCCGCGGCGGTGGAAATGGCCCTCGGGGGAATCGGTAAGGCTACGCGGCTCTACCGTCTCGACGATTCGTTCAGGAAATCGGCCCATGCACCGGTCTGGGGAAACAGCCGGGATGACGGTAAGCCGCTGGTAGTGGCGGTTGTGACCGTCAGCGGACGCCCGGATTTTTTCCAGTCGCTGGCGACGTTGCGCCGGGGGGCCTTGATCACCGGTGTTGCCGTGCTGCTGATCCTGATCGTCCTGGGAGTCTTCCTGCACCGCATCAATCTCTCGCTCGAGCGATACCGGGCCTCGATGCTGCGCCAGGAGAATCTGGCGGCGATGGGGCGGATGACCGCGGGCATCGCGCACGAGATCCGAAATCCGCTGGGGATCATTCGGGGTACCGGCCAGCATCTGCAACGCGTCCTGGCTGACGCCGGCATCGAGGACGAGATGGCGGAGTTCATTCCCGAAGAGGTGGACCGTCTCGATCAGATTCTGACCGGCTATCTGGCCTTCGGAACCGACCGGCCCGCGGACGGCGAGCTCTTTGATTTGATGCAAACGGCGCGGCGCGGGATCCGTCTGCTCGAGGACGAATTGCGCGAATACGGAGTGACCGTGGCCTATCGTGACCCGGCGGTTCCGGCGCTGGTGTATGGCGATCCGCGGCGCCTGCAGCAGGTTATCCTGAATCTGTTGCTGAATGCGCGGGATGCGATGCCCACCGGCGGGGCGATCGATGTGGATCTGCGCATCGACGGGAACCAGGGCGTCCTGATCGTGGCCGACGAGGGGGACGGTCTGGCCGGGGCCGATCCGGAAAGCCTTTTCGAACCCTTCCACACCAGCAAGGAGAAGGGCAGCGGCCTGGGACTGGCCCTCTCGCGGCGCATCGCCGTGGAGATGGGCGGAACGCTGGTATTGCGCGACGGATCGTCCGGCGGAGCGGAGGCCGAGCTGCGGCTCCCGCTGTCGGGTACGAACGGAAACCGAAAGCCGAGGAGCCTCACGTGAGTCGAATCCTGGTCGTGGACGACGAGAAAAAGATGGTCGTATTGCTCAAGAGCGCACTGGAGCATGCCGGACACGAGGTGCGTGGGGAATATGGCGGCCAGGAAGCGCTCGCCGCGGTCGCCGCGGAAGCCTTCGATGTCGTGTTGACCGATCTGCGCATGGAGCCCGTCGACGGAATGGCCGTCATTGCCGGCGTGCGGGAACAGAGCCCACACACCCGGATCGTGGTTTTGACGGCCTACGGCGAGGTCAAGACCGCGGTCGACGCCCTGCAGGCCGGCGCCTTCCAGTATCTGACCAAGCCCTTCAACCTGAACGAGGTGTTGCACGTCGTCGAACAGGCGGCCGCGCAGGAGGAACTACAGCGCCGCAACCGCGCGTTGCGTACCGAACTGGATACGACGTTGTCCGGTCTGGGTGTGGAGCGGGAACTGATCGGCGATTCACCGCCGATGCGGAACCTGCGCGAACTCGTGGCCAAGGTCGCGCCCTCGGAGGCGACGGTATTGATTCGCGGTGAGAGCGGTACCGGCAAGGAGGTCACCGCCCGCGCGGTCCATCGAGCCAGCTCGCGTGCCGCGGGGCCCTTCATCGCCGTCAATTGCGCGGCGATTTCCGATACGCTGCTGGAATCCGAGCTTTTCGGCTACCGCAAAGGGGCTTTTACGGGGGCGGACGAGGATCGCGAGGGATTGTTCGAGGCCGCCCGCGGCGGTACGGTTTTTCTGGACGAGATCGGTGAGGCGGATCCGGCGGTGCAGGCCAAGCTGCTGCGCGTACTGGAGGAGAAACGAATCAACCGCGTCGGAGACCCGCGTGAGCGCGAAGTGGATGTGCGGGTGGTGGCGGCGACCAATCGATCGCTGGAACAGGCGATCGTCGATCAGGTTTTTCGCGAGGATCTGTACTACCGCCTGCTGGTCTTCCCGCTGGATGTACCCCCCCTGCGCGAACGTTCCGAGGACATCCCCCGGTTGGTGGAACACTTCCTGGACCGGCTCGGTCGGCAGGGCGAGGTGTTGGACTCGGCGTCGGTGCAGGCGTTGCGCGCCCACGGTTGGCCCGGGAATGTGCGCGAATTGCGGAATGTGGTCGAGCGCGGACACATCCTGGCGCAGGGAGCGCCCCTGACGGCGGAACACTTCCAGTTGATGGCCGGTGCCCCGGGCGGCCCGGCGGCACATCCGGTCACCGAAGATCTGAATTTGGACAACAACGCGCGGCGCCTGATTGCGGCGGCGTTGGAGCGGGCCAGCGGCAACAAGAGCCTGGCCGCGCAGATGCTGGGCATTACCCGTCGGACGCTCTATTCGCGCCTGAAATTGTTGGGTATGGAAGAGTAGCTTCCTGTACCTGAAGGTACACTCGGGTCCCGCAGGGTGCTCGATGGAGAGCCGGGTGGCCCCGTGTGAATTGCGAACAGGTGCCTAACCTGTTGTATAGCAGTCCTCAACATGGATCGAGGCGGAACGGCCCCGGTGGCACGCCCCCTGCACCCGTGCGAGTGTCGATCGAAGCCCGCTGTCCCCTGAAACCGGAAGGTCCCTGATGATTTCCGCTACCGAGCAACGAATCCCTCGCACGGCGAGCTGGGCTGCTGCCGTGTTCGTCCTGCTGCTGGGCCTGCTGATCGGCGCCGGGACGAGCTACGCCCAGGACCAGGAGCAGTTGCGCGACTATATCGAACGTACGTCCGAGTTGATGGACTGGGCGCGCGAACTGGTCCAGGACACGGACAATGCGCGTTCCCGGACGGTGCTTGCCGAGGCCCAGCGTCTGCAGGTTCGAAGTATCGAGTTGGCCACGCAGAATCGGCCGCTGCGCGCCTACGAAACGGCCCGCCGGGCGCGCGAGGCGATCTGGTTGGCGGTTCGCCTGGCTCGCGAAGCGATGAACCAGGAAGAGCAACTCCGGGTCCGCGCCGACCGGTTCCGCGAGGTCTTCGACGAAGTGCGGGAGAGAGCCCAGGAAGCTCACCACGAGACCGCCCTGACGATTTTGCGCCAATCCGAAACCCAGGCCGAGCGGGCCCGCGAGCGTTACCTGCAGGGCGATGCGAAGGCGGGCGTCGAGTTGCTCGAGCAAGCCGAACAATTATTGCAACGCGCGCGCCGCCTGCTGCAGGATGCGCCTCGCCCGGGTCGGATGGAGAACGAGATCGAACGCACCCGAAAATTGATCGAAGGGGCCCGCGAGCGACTCGGGGACGATGCCGGGCGCGAGAGTCTCGAGCGGCTGGACGATGCACGGAACTTCCTGAACCGTGCTGCGAGTCAGCTTGCACAGGGGCATCCCCAGCGCGCGCGGCATGCTCTCGAGCGATCCCGCCAGTTGATTGGCGAGGCCGTTGACAGCGGAGTCGCTCCGGATGCTGAAGCGATCCGGCGCCAGATCGAACGTTGGGATGCACGTGCGACCCGACTCGACCCTCTACTGGAGGGTTCGAATTCCGATCGTGCCCACAGGACGTTCCGCCGGGCCGGCGAAGACCGCAGCGACGCTGCGACCCATCTCGCGGCCGGCCGCCTGCTGCGGGCGTTGCGGCAGATCCGCGCCGCCCACGAGAAACTCGACCAGGTCGAGCGGATGCTCCGGTAGAAAGGCGGAATGCCCGGCGTGCGCTTTTTGCTGATCCTGGGAGTTGCCCTGGCAGGAACCGTTTCGGGTCCTGCCTCGGCGCATGCCCTGGAGATCCCGACCAGCGGCCGTGATTCGTTGGGGCAATGGACCGCACCGCCGGCGCCGAAGGCGCACTGGAACCTCCGGCTCGAGACGGGTCTCGACGCGCTGGTCCACACCTATCCGCTCGCTGTCTCCGATACCACCGAGACCGTCATCGAAGCCCTGGCTGCGGTGGCCGTTAGCGGTCGTTCGGCTCGCCGAGGGGCGAATCGGTGGGAGCTGCAGGGCTCGGCCTCACTCGGCGATGAACTGACCCGGCAGCGACTCGAAGGTGTTTTTCGCCGTTTGGACTCGGGACGAAGCACCCGGCTGCGACTGGCCGCTTCATTGCGAGGCCGGCAGTATCGCCATTCGGACGAGTACACTTCAAGCGACAATCTCGAGACTCGAACGGATCTGCGCCTGGTACCCTGGCAGAATGAATCGACGATGTTCGAGAGTCGATTGCGCGGGTATCTGCAACACTATGGCTCGCCGTCCGAGCTGGAGGTCAATCATCGGCAGGTCGGCCTGGCAATGACGCTGCGATCCCGCGGCTGGAGCGAACGGAGTTGGAGTGCGGGGTTGCTGGGATCGGCGCGCTCCTACCCGGACTCGGCCCGTATCGACCGCCACACCTGGGGAGCCCAGGCAACATTCGAACGGGGCGGCCAGGCCGATCGGCGCATTCGAGTCTACCACCGCACCGATCGCCGTCTCGTGCGCGATGAGACGGCCCGCCCGTCGGCCTGGATCCATCTGACCGATCTGGAGTTCGCGATTCCGACCGGCGTTGGCCGGATCCTGGGCGATCTGCAGCTCGAAGGGTGGTTGTATGATCGGGAAGAGGGCGCCTATTTCGATTCGTGGCGCACGACGGCTTTTGCCGGCTACGGACGGGGCGATCTGCTGAGCACGCGTTGGAAACTGGGACTGGCCGGTGAACGATTCGGCGCTGGCGAAGTGCCCGAAAGCTACACTCAGTTCGGGCTGCGCGGGGGAGTCGACGCCTACGACGATCAGCTCAGTGGCTCCTTGACCCTGGAGGTGGGCCAGCGCCTCTACGACGAGAGTTCCTCCGGGACCGAGACGGCAACGACTGCGAGCCTGGACGTTGCCGGAACCACCGACTACCTCGACGAATACAGCAATACCGATTTCACCTACTGGGAAATCTGGCTGACCGCGACCTGGCGTCTGGGCGATCATTTCACCCTCGATGCGATGGCCAACTACGAGCCTGAGAATCATACGATTCCGGAAGATGACTCAGCGCTGGGCTATGCGACCCTGCGCCTGACCTGGCGGCCCTAGCCGCATCGCGCGTCGTTCCGGCCCAAGCTTTGCTTGCAGGTGTTCGCCATCTTGCTATTCTTGCAGTCTCCGGATCGACCGGAAAACAAGTACCCATTTCAATCGACCTGGGCCCGGGTATTCGGTGCCCCGGGAGGAATCTTGTCTGCCCTCGGTTTTGTACGCGATACCCTGCTGGAGCCTCGTTCGCCGGCCTGTCTGTGGAAACATCCGCTGATGGCCGGTCGCGTAGTCGTCGGTGCGGTGGGCAATCTGGTGCTGCCGGCGCTGGAGAAGATCGCCCCCGGCGGCTCCCGCGAATGTCCGGTTTGCGGTTGGCGTGGGCGTGCTTTTCGCACCTTTCTTTCCGCCGACGAGGTGATTCCCGGTTGTATCTGCCCGGGTTGCGGATCTTTCGACCGGCACCGGCAACTGGTGCTGGGGGTGCGCGACGAATTGAAAGAACGCCGCGGATCCCAGGCGGGACCTCGCGTGATTCTGGGCTACTCGCTGTCCACGGCACTTCGTTTTCATCTGGAGCACGAAGGGCTGGCGCGTTGTTTTCGCACCGACGTCGCTGCGTCGGATGACCGCTTCGCACCCGATTTTGTTTCCGACCTCCGCCGCAGCCCATTTCGCAGCGGAACGTTCGATTGGGTTTTTTGCAGCCATGTGCTGGAGCACATTCGCGAGTTGGATGTGTGTGTGAACGAGATCCTGCGCATGCTCAAGCCGGGCGGGCTGGCCTGGATCCAGGTGCCCTTCGAACTGGGCCTGGCCCACAGTCGCCGCATCGAGATTGATCCCCATCGAGCCCATGCCCACGCCTGGCAATTCGCACCGGACTTCAGAACCCTGATCGAGCGGGATGGCTGGGAGGTCAGTGAATTCATCGCTCGCGAGACCTTGAGCCCTACCGAGTTGAGCCGATGCGGTATCGATCCGGCCGAGCGTTTCTGGTTGGCCCGCAAACACGATTCCGAATAAAGAAATCCCTCGGTCATCCGATGTGTAGAGCGGGTTCCGCCGCAGGTCGCGGCGTGCCGTGAAAGCAGGTGCCGATGAATTCCGCCGACGTATTCGAACAGATCGAGAAGATGGCCGAGCTGCCCAGTCTGCCGCAAACCCTATTGCATGTTCAATCAGTTGCCGCGGACGAAACCTCGAGCGCCGAGGATCTGGCCGGGTGCATCCTGAAGGATCAGGCCCTGACGCTGCGGATCCTGAAGGTCGTCAACAGCGCCATGTATCAGCGCCGCGAATCCGATCCCGTGCGCACCGTGCGCAAGGCAGTGATCGTGATGGGATTCGAGACGGTCCGCAAGCTGGCCCTGGGGCTGTCCGTCTTCGATATGATGAGCAAGCTCTCACGGTCGCCGGGATTGGTGCAGATCGCCAACCACTCTTTGCTGACCGCTACGTTTGCGCGCCTGCTGGCCGAGGCTTCGGGAGCGGATGATCCCGAAGGGGCATTCGTCGCCGGGCTGGTACATGATATCGGGAAGGTCGTCCTCATTGAGTGCTCGCCGGAGGCGATGGAACGGGTCCGCGAGGATATGTGCAACGGCCTGACTTCGCTGGAGGCGGAGCGCCGCCACTTCGGGATCACTCATGACCGGGCTGGTCGGCGGCTGGCAGCGCGCTGGGATCTGCCCCTGCCGATCCAGAATGCGATCGGAGATCACCACGACATCGATCCGATGCGACCGCCGCGCCGGATCGATCCGCTCCTGGGAATCATCGTTTATGCCAATGCGCTGTGTCGCTTCCACGGCAACCCGGAGAGCCGGGACCATGAGTTGCTGGTGCTGCGCCGGGCTTGCCGCAAACTGAACATCCCTTCGGCAAGATTGGACGAGATCTACGAACAGGTCCAACAGGTAACCGAGGAACTGGCGGCCAGTTTTGGTCTGGAGATCGGAGACCTGCACGAGTATTCGCAGTTGGTCAATGTCCGCGGCAGCGTCACGGTCGCGCCCCACAGGATGACGGCGGAAGAACTGGCCCGGCGCACCGCCGCGCAGTTGGAGCTGTATCGCGATATCGGAGCGGGGCTGGCCGGGGGCGAGAATCCCGAGGAATTGCTCTCGCGCATTCTCGAAGGCGCGGTGGAGATTCTGGGCTTCGAACGCGTGGTATTGCTGGATGTCGATCGTACACACCGGCGGCTGGCTTGGCATTCGGCTGCCGGGCTGGAAGCGGAAAAGTTGCGGCGGCAACTGGAACTGCCGTTGCATCGCGACGGCGGAGCCCTGACGTTGGCCGTGCTCGAGCATCGCGCGATTCATGTGCCGAATGCTGCGAATCCCGCGTATGGCGAACTGGTCGATTCCGATTGGCTGCGCGAGGCCGGGTGTACGGGGTTCGTGGTTTCCCCGGTGCGGACCGGTGGAGGCCTGGACGCAGTGTTGTATGCCGATGGCGGGCCGAACGGCATGGACGTTACGGCGGAACAAGCTGCCGAGTTGGGCGGACTGTCCGTGCAGGCCGGCCTGGTGCTGGCGTTTCTGGCCGAGCTTCCCACCGGTTGACCGGTTCCGGGCCACGGCGAGCTTGCATCGCTCCGCCGGTGCGTTATCCTGCGTGGCGAATCTACCACTCCGTCCCGGGAAGTAACGATGGATCGATCCCTTCGGTGGTTGCTGCTGACTGCCGCTATTCTCTACCTCTTCTTCCCCGCCGCGGTCCTCGAGTGCGATGCGGTGATCTATTCCTGCGCCGGACTGGCCCGGGATCTGGTGCAGTCGACGGATGCGGGGCACCTCGCCTGGGGATTCTTCGAGATGGGCGCCGCTGCGCTGGGCTCGGTTTTTTCTCCGCCGGTTCACCCCGTTGATCTTCTGCGTTGGCTGGCCGTCGGTTCCGCCTGGGTCGGATTGTGGTTCTTCGCCGGACTCGGGCGCCGGCTGGGGGCCTCCGGCGCCGCGGCCTTCGTCACGACCGGCCTGCTGGGCTTCAGCTATTCGTACTGGCATTTCGGGGTGCAGGCCGAATCGCACCTGGTCGCGACGCTTTTTCTCATCCTGTTTGCCGCCTCGACACGGGAGGCGTTGCGCGCCGGCAACCTGCGCGCGACCGCCTGGGCGTCGGCGTTCCTGTCCCTGTCCACACTCTTTCATCAGACGGGGATTCTCCTGGTCCCGGTTTTTCTGGTGCCGGCCTGGTTCGCGGTGTCCGGTGCCCGCGAACGTGTGCGGTTGTTCTCCGTGTTTCTGGGGATTTATTTCCTGGGCGTCATCGTGCCCTATCTGGGCGTCGGCTGGTGGGTGCGCGATTTTCGGTCGTATGGAGAGTTTCGCGATTGGATCCTGGGTCTGAGCCTCTGGGGACTGTGGGGCGAGTGGGAAAATACGACCGGACCGGCCGCGCTGATCGGCGCCGGTCGCAGCCTGGTCGGTTCGCACTATCTGTTGGGAATAAACTGGGTCGAACGGCTGGCCTTCCGGGTCGTGCCGAACGCTTCGTGGGCCGATGAAACGGCGCTTGCGGTCACCGTCCCCGGTGGGGTCTGCTATCTGTTGCTGTTTCTGCAGACTCTCTGGTTTTCCGTTCTGTTGGTCGGGCTGGTCCGGGTTGCCGGAGGAGTGCGGGACGCCTGGCGGGAGCACGGGCGGATGTTCGGATTTCTCGGGCTTTGGTTGGCGATCTACACGCCGTTTATTCTCTGGTGGGCACCGGTGCGCGCCGAATTCTGGATCGCCGTATTTCTTCCTGCCCTTTTGTTGGTCGCGCCTGCCCTGTTGCGCGGTGGTTGGCCGACCGGATGGCGTCGGGGAGTGCCCGTGGTTTTTGTCGCCGCGCTGGCGGTGTTGAATCTGGTCGGCAGTCTGGCGCCCCAGTCGCGCCGGGATGTCGAGCCCGAATTGCAGGCGCTGGTCGCGCTGAATGCTGTCGCCCGGACCGGTGATTTCGTGCTCAGCGATACCGCCTTGCGAGGTCGGGCCACACGGTATGTCTATACCCTGGACAAGGTGAATCTGCTGCATCCCTCACCCTGGCGGACCTCCAGAATGTCTCCCGCCGCCGAAGGAGCTCCCCTGCCGGGAACGTACGAAGAGGCCGATCGACTGCCGATTCCCGAACTGACCGATCCGGTCGAGAGGGCGCTTGCGACGGTGTCGGTGGTGCTGCGGGTGGCTCGGAATGAAAAACGGAATGTCTATCTGGCAATGCAGCCGTTGGCGTTCGGCGAAAATCGTCGAGCCGAATATCTCGACCTGCTGCCCCGGATCGAGGAGCGTTTCGAATTGTCGGAAGAGGTGCCGGTGCGCAGTGGCGTCGTCTGGCGGAAAGTACTGCGGCCGATCAGGTGACCGCCGCGTGCTGTTTCAGGTTCTCCAAGTCGATGAACTCCAGGGCCAGAATGTGTGTCGATTCCAGATGGACGGGTGGGGCGACACCAGCTTCAAAGGCCTCCTGCCAGCGATCGGCACACAAACACCAGCGGTCTCCGGGCAACAGGCCGGGAAAGCCGTATTCGGGGCGGGCGGTCGTCAGGTCATTGCCGCGGGACTGGCTAAAGACCAGGAATTCGGCTGTCGCAGTGATGCAGACCAGGTGGAAACCGTGGTCTTCGGAGCCGGTTTCGCAGGCACCGGTCCGGTAGAAACCGGTCAGGGGGTCACGGCTGCAACCGGTCATTTCCGTACCTAGGACGTTGAGCGGCATCTGTTGCATTGCGGTTCATTCCCGGTCCAGGGTGAGGCGACTCGATTCTACGCACATGGTAGTCATAACGAAGCAAAGCGCAGGTTCGTTGCTTTCGGGAACTCGTCGCTCGTATTATCTTCAGCACTCGAATTTTCTGTACATTTTCCGGACCGACCGGGAAGGAAGGATTTCAGGCATGGCCGAGATCACGAAACGCGAGAAAGACTACAGTCGCTGGTACCAGGACGTCATCGCCGCCGCAGAGCTGGCCGAAAACAGTCCGGTGCGGGGCTGCATGGTCATCCGGCCGAACGGCTACGCGATCTGGGAAAACATCCAGCGCACCCTGGACGACAAGTTCAAGGAGCTCGGTCATGTCAATGCGTACTTCCCGCTGCTGATTCCGAAGAGCTTCCTGGCCAAGGAGGCCGAGCACGTCGAAGGATTTGCCAAGGAATGCGCGATCGTCACCCACCATCGCCTGAAGCAGACTACCGTCGACGGCAAGGTCACCGTGATCCCTGATCCCGAATCGAAGCTGGAGGAGGAGTACATCATCCGCCCCACCAGCGAGACGATCATCTGGGACCAGTACCGCAAGTGGATCCAGAGTTATCGCGACCTGCCGATCCTGATCAACCAGTGGGCGAACGTCATGCGCTGGGAGATGCGCACGCGGATGTTCCTGCGCACGACCGAGTTCCTGTGGCAGGAAGGGCACACGGCTCACGCCACCGAGAAGGAAGGCCGCGACGAAACTCTGCAGATGCTCGAAGTCTACCGCTGGTTCGCCGAAGAGGTGCTGGCCATGCCGGTCGTTTGCGGCACCAAGACAGCGAACGAACGCTTTGCGGGTGCGGTGGAGACTTTCTCGATCGAGGCCATGATGCAGGATAACAAGGCCCTGCAGGCGGCCACCAGCCACGATCTGGGGCAGAACTTCGCCAAGGCCTTCGATGTGAAGTTCCAGGATGCCACGGGGAAGATCGAGCACGTATGGGCTACCAGCTGGGGCATGAGTACACGCATCATGGGCGCGCTGATCATGACGCACAGCGACGACAACGGCCTGGTCCTGCCGCCGAGGATCGCCGGCACCAAAGCCGTCATTGTTCCGATCTGGAAGAACGACGAAGAGATGGCGCAGGTATGCGATGCTGCCGACCAGCTGGCCACCGGACTGCGCCCTCTGGTGGGGGCGGTGCACGTGGACAAGCGGGACAAAATGCGCCCCGGCTGGAAGTATGCCGAGTGGGAGCGCAAGGGGGTGCCGGTTCGACTCGAGCTGGGTCCGCGCGACCTGGCCGGCAAGCAGGTGATGATGGTTGCGCGCCACGATCGTGCCAAACAGCCGGTCGCTTTCGCGGATCTGGCTACAGCTCTGCCCGCAGAGATGGAGCGCATCCAGAATGATCTGTATCAGACGGCACTGAAGCGCCGCCAAGAGGCCACCGTAAAGCTCGAGACCTGGGAGGAATTCACGAATCTGTATCAGGGGGAGGGGGGCTTTTCTCTTTGCCACTGGTGCGGAGACGGCGATTGCGAACAGGCGATCCAGGAGAAGACCAAGGTCACCATCCGGAACGTCCCCTTTGAGCGGGACGAAACCGAAGGTGTGTGCATCCATTGCGGGAACCGATCGATCGGGCGGGTGCTGTTCGCTCAGGCCTACTAGTTCACGGTGGTGACGACGGAATGGGGCGCCGTCCGGTATCGGACGGCGCTTCTGATGATTGGACCTGTGCATCGGCAACCGAATGCAGCACACCATCCTCAAAGAGACGCACAGGGATCGGGGAACCCCCGTAGTGAATGTGTCTCGGCTTCCGGATTCTTACTGACGCACAATTTTCGTTTTTGATGTATTAGGATAGTTGGCGTTGATTTAATGCGCAAACCAGAGACTTTTTGGTTGAATTTGAGTCAATATCTATGGTATAAATGAATGGTTCGGGGGATTCGTTTCAGCGGGGCTTGGTGTTTCGACCACGAGCTGGCCAACTTTGATGTTGAAATCGAATACCGCTACTTCGTACTCCTCGCGGTCAGCGTTGTCCGTGGGGAGTGTGCAACACAACATTGGAAAGAGGGGAACCACGATGCGCAAAGTGCTTTTGTTCACCGCTCTGATTTGCCTGGTCGCCACCGGCGCCATGGCTGAGAAGCTGCCTGCCAAGAAGGCAACCACAACGGCTTACAACTATCCCGACAAAGGTTATCTGTTCGAGGGGTTCGAGGGCGCTTTCCCGCCCGCGGGCTGGACCATGACCGTGGTGGGAGCCTCGACCTGGGGTCAGGGCACCAGCGGAATCGAAGGTGTGTCCGAGGCTCATATCGCCTACGATGCCGTGACTCCGCAGGACGAGACCATGGCCGTGACCTACACGGTCGACCCGGGCGATGACCTGTTCTTCTGGACCATGGGTAGCCAGTACTGGGCCACGAATGCCAACCTTACCGTTCTGGTCAACGGCAACGTGGAGTACGACTTCCTGAACGATCTGACCTATCCTGGTGCCTTCACGTGGTACCCGGTGCAGGTCGACCTGGCCGCCTACGAGGGCATGACCGTCACGGTCGAGTTCAACTACGCGGGCCTGGACGGCGCTGACCAACACGTCGATGCCGTGGTCTTCGGTACCGAGGGTTGGATGCCTCCTCCGCCGCCGGACGTCACGTTCTGTGACTTCCTGATCGACGCTACCGGCACGGGTACGTTCTACGGCGATACCTGTGACGGCGAGAATCTGGTCGAGGCGCTGGGCTGCGCGACCTACAGCGAGGCCGGACTGGAAGACTACTACGAGGTTCGCGTCCCTGCTGGTGGCACGTTCACCGCTACGGTGACCAATACCGCTGATGGCGCCCTGTGGGTCTTGGGTGAGTGCATGGCCCCGGCTGGCGACTTCACCTGCCTGGCGTATGCCGATGACACGTTGACCGGCGACCCCGAGGTCATTTCCTACACCAACGGCGGCAGCGAGACCGTGTACGTCTACCTGGTCGTCGATTCCTGGGGCACCGGCTCCTGCGGCACCTATGACCTGGTCTTCGAGGGAGCCGGCGGCGCTGTGGCGACCGACGAAGTCTCGATCGACGCGGTCAAGGCTCTGTATCGCTAGAGGATCGGTCCGATCATGATTAGATCAGCGGTCTGAATCGTCAGATCCCGAACATATCGAAGGCCCCGGGGTAACCCGGGGCCTTTGTGTTCCGACATTGCCGGTTCGATGCCGGCTCAACCGGAATCGAGCTCCCGTCGCCGCACGAGCTTGCGATAGGGAGCCGGCAGGGCGAGCTCTTCCAGTTCCGTCCGGGAGATCCAGTGCAAGCCGGCGGCTACCCGCCGGCCGTTCACTTGGGCATGCCACAGTTGCAACTCCACACGATAGCGCGTGACATGATGGACGAGCCGGGTGCGAAACTCGACCGGTCGGCTCGGCCCCCCCAGGAACTCCCCGCATGCGCGAGCGGCGGCCGCCGGATTCGATTCAATCCCGTTGACCT
>JANTGJ010000005.1 GCA_024762975.1 Candidatus Krumholzibacteriia bacterium | reverse complement strand
ACTCGCAGCACCTTGGGAATCACGTCCCCCCCCTTGGCGATGACCACACGATCGCCGATCCGGATATCCTTGCGCTGCAATTCATCCCAGTTGTGCAAGGTGGCCCGCGAGATCGTGCTACCGGCCAATTCGACCGGATCGAGTTCCGCGACCGGGGTGATGACCCCGGTGCGGCCCACTTGCAGAGTGATCGCCCGCAATCGCGTTTCAGATTCCTCAGCCGCGAACTTGTAGGCCAGCCCCCACCGCGGTGCCTTGGCCGTCGCGCTCAGCCGTTCCTGCCATTCCAGCGGATCGACCTTGATCACGGCTCCGTCGATCTGATAGTCCAGCTGAGGTCGCAATGATTCCAGATCGTCCAGAGCGGCAAAAATTCCGTCGACGTCGGTGGCCGGGCGCAGGAACGGATTGACCGGCAAACCCAGTTGGGCAAGGGCCGCCAGTTCGCCGCGATGGTCGGTGAAGGGAACGCCCGCCGAGGTTTCGAGCGGAAGCAGCTGAAACAGGAAAACCGACAATCCGCGCGAGCGCACCACGGCAGGATCCAGTGTCTTGAGCGTGCCGGCCGTCGTGTTGCGCGGGTTGGCAAGCTGCTCTTCGCCCCTTTCCTGACGCTCTTCGTTCAGCTGCTGAAATCGCGACAGCTTCAGGTACGCCTCACCACGAATCTCGAACCCGGAAGGCAGTCCGGCCACCTTCGGCACCGCGGCCGGGATTTCCTCCAGCTCGAGCAGATTTCCTGTAATGACATCCCCGTGAGTCCCGTCGCCACGAGTCAGTCCCATCTCCAACTGGCCGTCACGGTACCGCAGGGCGACAGCGACGCCATCCATCTTGGGTTCGACGGTAAACGGGATCTCGTCGATCCCGAGCTCCTTTTGTACCCGCTGGACGAAGGCTTCGACATCTTCGCGCTCGTAACTGTTCTGCAGGCTGAGCATGGGGTGACTGTGTCGCGCGCTCGGGAAACGGGAGTCCGTGTCACTGCCCACGCGCAGAGTGGGGCTCTCCGCATCCGCGCATTCGGGGAATTCGGCCTCCAGTTGGCGCAATCGGCGATCGAGCGCATCGTACTCGGCATCACTGATCTCGGGTGTCGCGTCCTGGTAGTAGAGCTGGTTGTGCCGCGCGATCTCGCGCCGCAGGCGCCGGACCTCGCGACCGGCCTCGTGCAGGTCCATGATCCTCCCGGGGAAGACACTCTCGTGCCTAGAACGATTCCATCAGACTGACATGCAACTTGGCGAGCTGGAAGTCCACCGTTTCGGGAAATCCGATAGCCAGGGAGAGATCGCCGCCGCCGGTGCGGGCCAGCAGTCCCAGGCCAAATCCCCACGGCCAGCCGGTTTTCCACGAACGATGATCCGGATCGTCGGGCAACGGTTCCAGCGCCGAAAATTCAAAATACCCCAGGTCCAGGAAGGTGTAAAGACGCGAGCCCCGCGGTCTCCCGATCCGCAATTCCACGCTCGACCAACCGGCCGAAGTGCCATGAAACTCCTCCTCGCGATAGCCACGTACCGAATTCGCGCCGCCGAAACGGAATTGCTCGGACAGTGGCGCCGTTTCTTCCTGACCCGTCAATTGACGCAGGGCTAGGCGTCCGGCCAGACTGAGGGACGCACCCAGCCGGTGCTCTGCAGCCAGATCTGCCAGCAGGATCCGCTGGGTCACGGCCTTGCCGAGCCGACTGCCGACCGCCAGCGTATCGGTCTGACTCCGGGCCAGAGCCGAACGCCAGGCCGTTTCCACGCCGAATCTACCACTCCAACCCGAACGCGTCCGGTCGGCGCGGCGATGCTCCACCGCACCGATCACCCGTCCGCGACGGGTACCCTCCAGATCCCCCGCAGGGAACGTGGTCCGATCCCAGCCCACACCCAGTTGGACCCCCCAGAGCGCCACGACCGGCAGCGTCCAGGAATTGGCGACCCGAAAGCGGGTGAATTCGTCGGTCGCTACTTCATGGTCCACCTGTAGACTCGCATCCAGGGGCGTACCGAAGGCCAGCGGCTCGAGGTAGGCGAAACCGAACTTCGAACGGTCAGCACCGTCATCCGACCAACCCACGCGCAATGCCCGTCCCGTGCCCGCCAGATTCGGCAATTCCAGGTCCACTTGACCGCTCAGGCGGCTCTTTTGGTCATCCTGCCCCCGACTGAGGCCCAGAATGACCTGTGCGCGGTTCGCGTTGGAGCGCGCCAGAACCGGGAAATGGATCCCGACAGTGTCCCGCGCCGTGGTCGTATACACCCGGGGTTCGTCCACGCGAGCGTACAGGTCGCGGGCCAGCAATCGATCCCGGGCCCTCCGCAGATCCGATTCGCGGAAGGTCTGCCCCGTGCGCAGGCCGGAGGCGCGGACGAGGAAACCGGCAGCCGGGCCCGGCGCCAGATCACTCGTAATCGGTCCCAGCACCGCTCCGGGTCCGGGCAGGAGCCGGGCCCGTACGGTGATCTCGCGCGCCGGTCCGTTCAGGACCGCCGCCGTGACAACCCACCGCGCAAACGGATGTCCCCGTTCGGCCGCACCCTCCAGGATCCTCTCGACTCCCCGCTGCAACTCCTCCGGTACGAATCGATCTCCGGCACGCGGCAGCCACAACGCCACCAGCCGATCCCGCCCCGGGAAGTCCTCACCGGAGACCTCGAGTTCGCCCAGGCGATAGGGCTCATCACTTCGCAGTTCCAGGGTCACGCCCAGCGAATCGTACGTCGTCGCCTGGACCTGCGCTGCCAGATAGCCGCGGTCGATCCACCGGTCTCGCAGCAGCGACTCGCCCGGTCGCGCCGTACGCTCGCCCCCCTTCGCGCGCGCCATCAGACGCCGCAACCGGTCGCTGGAATCCGGATGTGCCTGCGCCGCCGTCGGCAGGGATCCGAGCGTCTGCAACCAGCGGACATCCTGTTCCATCCATTGTTCTTCCTGCGCCGAAGCGGGCCGGGATCCCTGCCAAACGACCTGCCGAATCGGCGCCGACGCGGCAATCACCGGCACGAGCAGAATAACGGCCACCGGCAGCAAAACTCTAGAAGCGAGCCGTGCTTTCCAACCGCAAGTCATGCTCCCACCTCCCCTCGCCACGTTTGCGGGCAAACCAGTTGCCGGCCACCGTCAGGTATCGCGTCGGCTCCCAGCTCAGCCGGAGCGAAGACTCGACGTTGCGGCCGGGCTCGGGAAAGAACCACGGCCGGGCGAACACGCTTGCGCCACGCGAATCCACCTCCGCGACTCGCAGCAGGCCCTGCAGGCTCCACGATCCCGAAAGACGCAGACGGGTTTCGGGGCGCAGCGCATATTCGGTTTGTTCGACCCCGGTAACGGCATCATCGCGTAGCAGATACTCGCCCTGCAGTGACATTCGACTGGCCGCCGAGGCACGAAACACACCGCCCAGTTCGTGCGTGCGGGTCGTGACGGAGTAGCTGCGCCGAACGCTGGCCAGACTCTCGTCCGAAGATCGTCGGTCGTCTTCCAACTGCCACCGCCCACGCAGGGAGAAGCGCTTCGATGCCGTCCAGGTGGAATTCAGGAGGTACCCGCGCCGAACCCGATCCTCCGGATGCTGGGAGAACTGCCGGTCCAGAGCTTCCTCGTAATCAAAGCGCCCCCGCAGATCCCAACGTTTCAGGTGCTGCAGAACGATCATCTCCTCGGAGAATCGGATCTCGGTCAGCACCGTCTGATCCCGATCGAACAGGACCCCCCGCTGGAGCAGCAACAGCTCGCGGATCCGTTCGGTCGTACTGCGTCCCTGCACGGTTGCGCGGGTTACCGCGGTCCAGGCGCCGGTCCAGCGATCCTTTCCCAGAAAGCCGAACCCCTGTCGCCAGCGCAGGTCCGTCTGTACCGCCGTCGTGGCGACGAGCGAATCGGTAGCGGCCAGGAGGACATCGTAGTCTCCCTGATCGATGCCCAGATAGCGCCCTTCCTGATCGTAATCGCCCTGTTGAAGTCCGATGTAGACGATTTGGCGATCCAGCACCCGGGCTCGACTGTTATCCAGTCGGTAGCCGACGGACCAGTCGCTGTGCAGATGAGGCCAGACTCCGGAAAGATCCAGGCGGCCCAGGCGTGTCGATTCCTCCTGGCCTGCCGGGCGCACCGTGCGGCGCCAGGTACCCTCACCGACCCAGCGCATACCCCACCATCTGCCGGTCGTCACTCCTCCCTGCAGGGTTCTGCTGTCACGCTCCCGCCGCCAGGTCCCGTCGTACAGGGAATCAGCCAGCGCCCGGGCAAAATCCGCACGCCAGGCCAGACCTCCGCTTGCAGCCGAACTCATTCCATATCCGAATTCGGAGAGGCGATAGCCCGCCGCGGTTTCCGGGGACCGGGCTTCGTCGCGCCACTGGGAGCGCTTCCAGCGGGCGGAGGGAACGACCGGTCCGATGGACCACGCGATTTCATGCGCACGATTCTCCCTCCGGATATCCAGCGGTTCGACACGGTCGGAAGCCGTGGCCCGCTGTTCGCGGTGGCGACCGCGCGCGCCGCCCCATTGCCACTCGCTATCGACGGCCCACTGCCCGGCCTCGAGCGAAACACCGTGGTCCAGACTGCCCAGGCGACCGGTCAGCGACGCTCGCCGTCGATCGGAACCGGCTTCCCATCGGCCGTCCCAGCCCAATTCCCGGTCGAATTCCTCCAAAAACCCATCGCGCCGGGCGCGATCCCCGAGCCCCCACCGTTCGTAGTCGAAGCGATTGCGACGCAACTCGAACGGCCGAAAGCGGCTCTGCCGGGTCTCCAGAAAAATGTCGGAGGACACTCGACCCAGATTTCGACCGCCAACGGCGAGATCCTGCGCAGCGAGGTGTCCACTCAGGCGGCCGGCGCCTCCGGAATTGTCGCCGTCGTCCGCAGAGGAGAGCAGATTCCGGTCGACCGAGGAAACATTCCATTCGGCTTGCAGATTCGATCCTGTCGAGTCGCCCACGCTTCCGACCAGAGTGGCCAGACTCTGCGACTCCGGCCGCTCCAACGGCCGTCCGATGCGATACGCGCCCAGACCCTCGCCCCGGTAAGCAAAGACGCGGCGCCCCAACTCGTCCAACCGCAACAGTTCGTAGTCTCCCAGCCCACCGCCGGCGTAGTAGAACTGGAGATTGTATTCTCCGTTCTCCTGGAAAACATAGATCGTATCTCCCGCCGTAACCTGGCGGGAATACAACCCCTCGCCGACTGCCGTTTCGGTGATTCCCGAAGCTACGGCGCGTCGCGGATCATCGCCCGCGGCCGCCAGGGTCGCCTCATCCTGATCACTCAACTCCCCGGTTCGCAGGCGTCCGGGATCATCCTTCTCGCGAACGACCCGGACGGAGAGGTCGAACGGGATTCTCCAGCGGGAAGCCACCGCATGTGCGCCGCCGCCCCCTCCCAGGACCGTGCGCGAATAGGCACCCTCGCCCTGTTCGAATTCAACCACGATATTGGATTCGGCGGTAATCAGGCGGCGGTAGGTGAAGGTCACCGAGCCGCGCAGGTAGTCGATGACGTAGTCGCGGTCGGCCCCGCGGACCAGTGGCGTGCCGTCCAGGGTGACCCGTTCGCTCCCGGCGACGATGAACAGGTTCTCGGCGCCGGCATCTGCGCCCAGGTAGTAGGGCCCCTGATTGGACTCCTGCCCCTGCACCTGCAGGCTGCGGTAGCGACCGCGAGGCGAACCGGCCAGGACTTCCAGCCGGGCAGCGCCCGGATCCGCTGCCAACGAGATCCCCTGCAGTTTGCGCCGGTAGCGGCCGAACACCGATCCCTCGCGACGCGCCACGAAATCTCCCAGCGTCGCGCGCCACGCCGGACCCTGGATCTCCACCAACACTTTGTCGATGTCACGCAGTTCTTCCGTGTTTCCTTCCGGCACCACCGGCAAATTGTCGTCGGTCATGAAGGCACGTACCGCGATTTCGGGCGTCAGGCTGCCGCTGATATCCAGACGCAGATTCTGATCGACCGTCATTTCACGCCGACTGCCGGACGAGACCTGCACCGACTTGCTGCCGCGAACCGTCAGATCGGAGGCACCGGACATCCCGGCCGTCAGCGGTCCGGGGTCCGGCGAGATACCGCCCGAATGGATGAAACCACTGACCGCTTTCGGCGGCGACATCGTTGGTCGCAAATCGATGCGCGGCAACAGCGCCACAGGGTGGAATCGGTAGATTACGATGACCAGGGCGGACTCGTCCGGAGATTTCGCATCCCGGTCGGAGTGCCAATCGCGCAGGGGCTGAATCCTTCCGCTGCGGCTTTGGAGCTGGAAATCCTCATCCAGAAGCCAGCGCCGACCATCCACGTACACCGCCACATCGGTACGGTCGATCAATCCGTGAGCGAGTTTCAGCGGTTGGGTACCAGCTTCCAGGAGGTGGATTTCGCGTTCGTCGGCCAGAGGACCATCCGACGCGTGGGCAGGAATCCCCACGCACAGACAGGTAGTGAGCACCACAGCGCCCAGGAGAAACAGGAGCGCCGGGGGGGCCCTCACTGGTAGATGATGCGGTACACCAGGATCGCCGAGCGGGCCCGGTCGGTGACCGCCAGTTGCCCATCCGGCCCGACCGCCACGTCGACCGGCGCCAGCGGAGTGCCTTCGGGAGTGAACTCGCGGCCGGCACTGAAAACCGGCCGAAGAGCGGCATCGAAAATGTGGATCAGGCTCGACCCCGGGTCCGCGACGAAAAGATTGCCATGTCGATCCTGGTCCACACCCCCGGGAGCCGAAAGCATGGCAACCGGATCGAATGAGCCTCCCACACTGCGTTCGAAGAAACCGTTGCGGCCGTACAGGGCCAGGCGACTGTTGCCCCGGTCTGCCACGACGAAACTGCCGTCGTCCCGAAAAACGATTCCGGCCGGGAACTGGAATTGGTCATCCAGGGGACCGGGCCCACCGACGCGGGTATGCAAGCTCAGGAAGGTGTCGAGCAAGAGGACTTCCTGCTGACCGGCATCGGCGATCACCATGCGCCCGTCGCGGTCGATATCGAAGGAGGTCGGCTGCACCACGGCCCCCGGGTCCAACTGTCGGACATCGACCAATTCGTCCCGATAGGCTCCCGACAGGTCGAGGTGATGAATCGCTCCGCCGCCCTGATCCAGCACGAGAACCCGAAACCCGTCGACGCGCACATCGACCGGTTGGAATCCACCGCCATAGGGAGTGTCGAATTCGAACCAGCGCAGCGTTCGCGGATCCTGACCATGCACCTTGCCGCGCAAATCATCGCAAACGATGAGGGTTCCGTCCGGGGCGTATTCGCAACCGGCAAGCCGTTCGAGAGGGTAGTACGGTTCGGAGGCGTCGTTCTCATAGGCGGCCACGAACTCGAGAGCCACGACCTGACTGCCGTGGCGCCCGGCCAACGCAGGCCCCGCCGCCAATCGCGAGGATTCGGGAGCGGGAACCACGCAGGCGGTGAGTCCGGCAACACAGGGAATCAGCAGGGCGCACGCGATCAGCCGCAGGAGCGGACGGAGGGGAAGCCGGCGCCCCGTCCCCATCAGAAGCTCCGGGCGAAAGACCAGCGGGCACGGGGTTCCCGCAGACCGGGATCGACGGCCAGACGCATGTCCAGTCCCAGCACACTCGTTTCCAGCGAACCGTCGACGCGATCGACTCCCAGCGCGGCGTCCACCATCGAGACGACGCGATTGATCAGCGCAGCGATGTACATGTAGTCCCGACGATCGTAGGAATCGTGGGCGTCACCCCACAAACGCCAGAACTCCTGGCGACGCTGATCATTCACCCATTGCCAAGAATCCGCGGCGCTGGTCGGGTCCGGATACGGTTCCTGCAGCGCCCGGGCCTCACGGCGCCGACTGTCGTCGTAGCGATCGCTATCGGAGAACGATCCGACGGTGATCCAGTAGGCGTCATTGTGCTCGCCTTCGGTTCCGGCGTAGATGCCGGCGTAGTCCGTGGCCGAATCTTTCCAGCTGTCGCCCTGATGGTCGAAAACGAGGAAAGCACCCCAGATGCCGACCTCGATGCCGCCCATCCAATAGGCCTTGTTGCGGTCGCCGTTGTACCATTGTCCGGCACCGGGCAGGACGGCGGACAGCAGCGTCGCTTTGACCTTCCGGCCCAGTTGGCGATCGCCGCCCTGGGATTCGTGGTCTTCGTCGCCGCCGACATCGAACTCGCTCTTGCGGCCGCTGCGGTCGCGTTGAGGTTCCCGGTCCGCGGCCAACACGCCGGCTGCCGTGTTCGAGGCGGATGCACCCATCACCTCGTATTCACTGCGCAGAAACGAGTCCGTCGGCGCCGCGCCGGCAGCCAGCACCGGCAGCATCAGTCCGACCAGGACGCCGACCACTCCAGCCACGGCGTAACTCGATGAAATCTTCAAAACAGCCTCCCGTCCCGGTAACGACCGGGCCCGTTGTGATCAGAATGAGAGTTGTGCTCCCAGGAGCCCCTGGCCTCCGGTATTGGGCGTTGCCAGCAGACGAACTTCGTGTCCGGCGACCTCGACAGCGTCCTTCTCGCCACCACCGAGCCATCCCTGCAGATAAGCGACCTCCAGGAGGCTGAAAACACGCAGTCCGAGGCTGACGTACAGGTAGCGGTCCTGGCGCTTGAAGGCATCATTCGACTTTTCGCGTAGATCCCGATAGGCCTCACGATTCTTCGAGGTCCACGGCTGACGCAGATCGCTCAGGGTCAGGTCCGGGGTGTATTCGATCCCTGCCGGAGGCGCATTCGGGTTGCGGAAGTCATCCCAACCGAAGACGAACTGGTCCCATTTGCCCAGATTCTCATAATATTCGCGCCGATCGTCCTCGGTACTCACCCACAGCGACAGGTAGTGCAGATCATCGACGCTGGTCATCTGCGAAATGGGATTTCCGTCCTCATCGGACAGGTCGAAGTAGACCAGGCCGACTCCGCCGCGCATCAGATCGGTACTCGAGGCGAAATAGCCTTCAAAGAGATTCTCTTCGGACCAATGGGCATCGGCGAACTCGTAGTATTCATCTTCCAGGTCGTCGCCTTCCTGTCCCGCGTCCTTCCACTGATACCAGCTGAAGGCATCTGCCGCCAGAAGCGCCGAACCCCGAATCCAGTGGCCCATCGCCAGTTCGCCCGAACCCGGCACAATGGCCGAAGCCAGCATCAACCAGGGAGAACTCTTGATGCCACGGGGTCCCTCTTCCTGCGGGACAACCGGAGCGATGTTGCTGCCGAATTCATCGCGCTGCAGGGCGCGGCCGGTGGCCGCATCCAACGACCCGTCGGCCATGCGGTCCAGCATCCACGCTGCGCGCGATTGGATGGTGTCGCCGGTGTCAGCTCGCGCGGCCGGAGCGGCCACGGCCGCAAGAAGCACCAGCACCCCACACAGCATCATTCGGTTCGTTCCACAAATCATATCGTGTCCCTCCCGGACGACCGTCTCTACCGTTCGACAGCCAGGGTCAAGGTCGTGGTTTCGGTGCCGGATCCACTCGGAGCCAGGAGCCGGCCGATGTACATGCCGCTGGCAATCCGCGGCAGAGAAATCTCGAGCTCATTGACGATTCCCTCGTCAACCTGGAACTCGCGGCGAGTGACCTCTTCGCCCTCCAGCGTGTGCAGCGTGAACAGGCCCTGGCCGGTTCCCTGTCCGTAGAAACGCAAGGTCACGGTATCATCCCGCAAGGGATTGGGATAGAAGTAGGCACCCGTCTGTTCCGGTTGCTGAAGACCGGCGACCTCGATTCCCTGTGGTGTTCCGACGACACCCGAGCGAGCGGATCCGCCGTACAGGCCCAACCACTCGCTCGATCTCTCGTTCGGCGGCGCCGCCGGTCCCAGATCGAACCCCATGATGCGGCCATTGACGTAGCCACGGTCCAGGGGCGGTCCCGTATAGCCCCCCGGCGTGGCCATCCAGAGCGCCCGCTCCCCTTCTACAGCGCTGCTGCCGACGACAAATCCGGCATCCTTGCGATCCGCCCAGCGCAGGGGCGTTTCGGGCAGCAGTCGCCCACCTGGCGCAATGCCGAACAGATGGCCCCCACTGGTTTGGAAAAATACTTCACCGACTCCATCGCCGGTCGCATCGGCCACGATCAACGGGCCGCGGACGCGAGTGCTGTCCGCCAACGGGAACAGATCGCGCAAGGCCAGTGGATAACCGACCGCACCGGTACCGCTCGGTCCGAATGCGCTGATGCGGGTCGCCGTGGCCAATACCAGGTCGTGCCGTCCGTCGCCATCGACATCGGCTACCGCCGGGGCGGTCACGAGTGGGTCCGAGAAATCGAGCCGGTCTTCCATTTCGCGCACCGAACCGTCCGGTCCCAACTCCCACGCGCCCACATCGCCGCGCGCATCGAATACGTGCAACTGCAGATCGTCGCCGTCGGGAAGCACCGCCGCATAGACCGGTGCTTCGAGCGGGAAACGAGCGAAGGGATGGACGTCCGAAATCGTGTTGAGACCGGGTCGAATCCGCAGCCAACCCGCCTGGGTGATCGCGGCGATCTGGTCGCTGCCATCTCCGAAAGACAGGATCTGCGGAGCACACACGAGCTCGTTCGGCCCGGCGAAAGCCGGGTCGAAAACAACATCGGTGTAGTTGTAGGACTCCGGAAGTGGCGAACCGTCACTGTCGGCCAGGATCCGCAACACCCCCTCGGTGGCAGCCAGCCAGCCGAACTGACCTTCGTTGACGGTCAACGGCAGAAGTGCGTGCAGCAGGGTATCCCCCGCCGAGGTACTCCAACGCTCGACCGGTGCGGCTCCGTACAACAGGTAGAAGCTATGGGCCATCCCCTGCTTCGTCCCGAACTGGAGCAACGAGGGCCCACCCTCAGGCATGGTAAAGGTCGGCGGTCCGGCCAGCGGCGCCTCCAGGGTCAGGAAAGCCCCCACCGGACGATCGGCCAGCAGCGGCAGAGCCGGATGCCCGTCGGTCCGCAACGCGTAGAGCGCGGTCGGGAAGTGGTCATAGGCAGGCAGACCCTGGCCGGTCAGTGTATCGGGCGCCTGATCGGCAAAGACCAGTACATCGCTACCGTTGATGCTCGCCACCGTCAACGAGGTCGGATCGATTCCGCGCGGTCCCTCGAAACCATCAGTGCTCTCGGCTTCGACCGAATCGATCGGCGCCGCTTCCCAGGGAAAGCCGGGAACCCCGTGGTGGATCGTCGCTTCGAAGCGCATCGTCTTGGCGCTGCGCAGACCATTCTGCCGCACGTCGCTCAACTGCAGTCCGGTCCACGAACGATCAAACGCGCGCGAGTTCGGATAGCCGTCGACATACAGGTTCTGGAATCCATTGTGCTCGGCGAAGGGATCGTTGGAGGTTCCATACCAGCCCAACACGAACGAATCCAGGACTCCGATATCCTCGATCCCGTCCGCTTCGACCAGACGGAGTCCGTCCCATTCGGTGTTGATGGTATTGTCGGCCAGGCCCGCTTCGATGCGATCCTGGTTCACATGCCAGACAAGGACCCCACCCGGCGGCAGGAAGTAGTCATACATGCCGGTGTTGCCCTCGGTACCGCCCCACTCGCCCCCCAGGAAGAGGATCACCTGAGTGTCCGGATCACGGCTGAAGAATACCTGGTTGAACGGCACCTCCTCGGTCGTCAAATCGGGCACCCAGCGGTTTTCCAACAGGAAGAATTCACGCGGCGAGATCCCGGCACGCAGGGCTTGCGGCCAACTCGTATTCAGCCCGTAATTGCCGTATTGTTCGCGCGGCACCCAGACCGGCGGCAGGTAGTAGCTTCCGGACCGGCCGTCGACTTCGCCCATCTCGAGCCAGCCCAGGAACCACTTGTTCCACACTCCCAGCGAGGGCGGCAGAACCCCGACGGCCGTAACGATCGTGGTATCTCCCGTGTCGGAAATATCACCCAGGGTCACCGGCAGGTTCGTGCCCGAATCCATCAGATCCCAGATGCCCGCATTGGGTGTGCCATATTCCGTATTGTAGACATCCACCAGACCCAGGGCGTGGCCGAATTCATGATACAGAGCGGCGGCGATACTGCCCGGGTAGCCATCCTGGTTGGTGGTCTCGGGGATGACCGAGACTTCGCCCAACAGGCCGCGTGTCTGCGTCTCGGGATCCGTACCCAGCAATTCCACGGGCTCGCCGAGGGTGATGAAGAAGGTCGGAATGTCGTTCGGCGAGTCGCCGTTCACGTCGCTCTGCCAGTCACTGCCCGAGTGCACGAAGATCACGTACGTGAAATCATTGTCGTCATCGTACTCGGCCAGATTGACCGTGCCGTTGGCTTGGGTCGTCGAGTCGGTCACGGCGATCATGTCATGAACCAGGCGCTCGAGATCATCCAGGTATCCATCGCCCCAGCTACGGCCCTCGCCCGGGCCATAGTCGGCAATGTCGCCCAGCTTGTAGGAGCCATGGGGATCGTGCGGCAGCACGTCCCCCTCGATGATCAAACGGCCGCCGGACTGGTACTGGTAGTACTCGGAAAGTCCTTGCAGGTGGGCCTGGAAATAGGCTCGATCATGCGGCGGCGGATCCACTTCGATCGGTCCCGGTTCCTCCAACGGATCGAGCATGAAATCGCCGTCGGCGGGAATCGTCGTCAGATTCGGCAGTCGATTTTCCTCGAACGAAATACGGACGATGAGCACCCGCAGGCGATCCGGTTCCCCCGATTTGTCCGCGACCGGCGCTCCCGGAGTTTTCCGAAGCAAAGCCCTGCCCAGGCCCCGCCGTTCCAGCAACGCCTGTCCCTTGTGCGAGACATGGCTCGCTCCGAGCAGTTCATGGATCTCACGCCAGCGTTCGGCATACTTTCCCTGCCGGTGCAGCTCGGCGTCGATGCGTTCCTGCCCATCCGGAAGGATCTTCAGATCTTCCAGCCCCCGGCCCCAGACCGGGACGTGTTCATAGGAGTGGCCGTGATCGTCCCCGTCCGGCTGCGCCGTGACGGGAGTAGTCCACGCAAGCACCAGCGCGCCCGCGATCCAAAACCACCAGCCCAGGCGCGTGATGCGCCGTGCAGACCGCTGCTTCCGGTCGGAATTCAATGACCTGGAGATCAATTCCATGCTCCTTGGCTTCCCGGGGTGACGCCTTGTGATAGGTACCGCCGGGCCGGAAGCCCAGTGGCGATGCTGTGGGTCGGGGAAACTCCCGTCGGCTTCCCCGTCCCGTCGCGGTCTTTTCCCGAAACCGCTTCATGGGCCGTTCTCGGAACGGTTGCGGACCCGCGTCCGCTAGAATCGATATCCGGCCGACAGGCGCGAGACATGGGGCAGTCCCTCGGCCTGGGGAACCCAGGCGAAATCGAAGACAAAGGCCCGGCCGGTCCACTTCTCCAGATCCACACCCATGCCATAGGTCAGATCGGCAATGTCACCGTAACTGGCGTTCTTGTAACCCAGCCTCAGGAAGAGCGAGTAGTCGTAGTTGGCCTCGAAGCCCGCTCCGTATTCCTTCTGGTCGAATTCCAACCCGATCGCGTAGTCATTGCCTTTCCACTTGTAGAGCGGCACGAGCATGTCCGCCACCATCAGGACTCCGCCGTACTCGCTGTTGACCAGACTGATCGCCCCGCCCACGGTTACCTTCCGGGGCATCGGATCGCTCTGGGCCGCGTCGACGTGTGTAATGTCCGGGCCGAGGTTGGCCACGGAGATGCCGACCATCGACTTGAGCTGCGGAATCTTCCACAGGGCGCCGAAATCCACACCGAAGCTGTCACCGCTGCCACCGCCCGCAACACCGTCCTGAATCGTCTGATCGGGTGCAAGATCGTCGCGGAAATACTTGATCGCGACACCGACACCCAAAGTCCGCGCAATACGGACCCCATAGCCTGCGGTGACCGAGAACATGTACGAGGCAAACTCACCCGTTTCCTGATTGTCCTCGTTCACGCCCATCTGGGAGCCCATGTCGAGATAGTTGATACTGGCTCCGATCGCACCGATATCGCCCAGCGGGCGGGCAGCGCCGAACCAGGTCAGACGGATGTCGTCGGCCAGGCCCTCGGCCAGTTTCGACGTCATCATCTGCACGTCCTTGTTGCGCGCCCGGGTCGGCAGGAAAGCCAGCCCCCCCGTATTCCACCACAGCGCCGTCGCATCCTGGGACAGGGCTACGCCGGCCTCGCCCATGGCGTTGTAGCGCGCGCCGACGGGAAAGGTCAGATCAATGGCACCGGCGCCGGCGCCGGCCGTGGCCTCCTGTGCCAGACCGCAGATCATCAGCGCGCCGAGGGCCGCCATCATGATTTTCCTGCTCATTCCGCTCTACCTCCGTTATGTCCATCGTTCAGGCCCCTTGGGCGGACCGTTCGTTGTCGACTATCTCATGAGCACGAGTTTGCCCGTATGGTGGAATGGGTGTTCCGGATCGCTCGCGCTTCGTCCTCTCAGCACATATAGATAGGTACCATTGGCGATCTCGTCCGACTGGTCGTCCCGCCCGTTCCACTCGATCTGGGAACGCCCGGCCTCCTCGAAATCGGCCTCGATCGTACGGATGCAATGTCCCGCCAGTGTGTAGATGTCCCACCGCAGGTGCATCGGTTCTCCGAGATCGAATACCAATCGGCAGGGGCCGTGGGTCGGATTAGGAAAAAGCGCCACCGAAGCGATGCCCGTCGTGATTTCATCCTGGATCCGGAAGGACAGCGTATCACTGCCGACATTTCCCAACGCATCCGCCGCATACAACGAAACCACATGTTCTCCGGGTTCCATGTCCGCGGGCAGGGCCATGCCGATCCGGCCGGTCGTATAACTGTCCGGATCGTAGCGGAAGGACGGCGTGATATCGGTCATGAATCCCGTCTCATCGAACTCCAGCAGAATGCTCGTGATGGGACTGGTCCCGAGAATCGCGATCCCGCTCGGATCGCTCAGTTGCGCCTCGAGCAGGGCCCCGGAGCGGACACTCTGCAGGTGGTCAGCGAACGCCAGTTCGATGCTCGGCCCGTGGACATCTTCATTCGCCGTCGGCGGCGAGCGGACGGCCGGCACCCGGACCTCCGCGGCGTGCTCTCCCTCGGGAGTCGTCAGGACCATCCGAACGCGGGCATCCGGACCAAAGCGCATCTGCTTGGGTACCATGAAATCCACGGCCAGTTGGTCCCCGTCGGCGGTCCCCGTACCCCGGAAAACGGCTTCGCCACGTTCGACGTAGCTCAGCAGGGAATCCGGGTTCGGATAGTAGACGAATTCGTAGTATCGGGTGACCGATGACTCTTCCACCCGCAGGTCGTAACTGTCCCCGGCTTCGGGCATCAGCAGGTCGCCGGCCTCTCCCAGACGCACCTGGTGCCGTCTGCCGGTCATCAGGGAATCCAGGCTGTCGGAAGCGAATTGCAGATCATTGCGCGGGTGCGGCAGCACCAGGGCCGGGTCGCCCATCAGGTTGTAGCGCTGGGAATTCCGACGCGCGTTGAAGTAGTACATCTCCGCCTTCGCGCGCTGCAGGGCCTGTCCGATACCCTGCGTCAGATCCACTTCACGGTCCGGGAACAGCTCCCGGTAGAAGGCGTTGGTCAGCACATCGTTCTCGGTGCTGTAACTGACCTGGCTGGCGGTGATCGACCCGATCGCGCCGCCGGCGTCGCTGGTCAGGAAGACCTCGCCCATCGAACGCCGATTCGTGCTGTCGTATACGCCCACGTCGCAGCTGAAGGCCACGAACAGGCCCCGTTTCATTCCGTTGGTCAATGCCGGGATGTCCTCGATCTCGAAAATCCGCTCATCGGCAAGGCTGTCCTGCGATCCATGGCCGATATAGTGGTAGATCGTGGTGCCCTCATTCAAACCGATGTTGATATCGGCCCGAACCTCGGGCTTGTTGGTACTACCGGGCGGCAGATCATAGGCAACGGCGTAGATCTTTACGGCGTCGATCGATGTGGGAACCAGATTCTCGCAAAGCATCTCGGCCTCGACCGTATGCTTGTGCTCTCCCGAGTAGGGGATCACGCCGCGCTTATGGGTGTCGTCTGCCACCATCAGGATCCGATCGCGCCATGCGCCCGGCTCCGTCTCGGTCTCGTAGGCGATGGTGTTGGCCACCATCAACTCGGCCTCGGCCAGGTTCACGGCCGGCAATCGGCCCACGGCGACATCGGGATAATCGACATCCAGCAGGGCCGGAGGATCGAAAGACACCAGCCCGTCGTCCGTCGCGTAGGGCGATTCCCTGAGGTCGTAGGTCGGATTGTCCGGGAACGGGGTGCGTACTTCAGTAGGAAGGAAGTCGTAGTACAGATCGACCTGCGGCGTACGCCCCAGGTAATTGCGGTAGTCCCGGCACGCGTTGCCGATCAGACAGACGTACCGCAGACGCTGTCCACCATTCTGGTATACATAGCGCATGAAGTTGCGGATGGCGCGCCAGTCCTTCTGTCCACCGGAGAAGTTGTTGTAGATCTCCTGCACGTTGTAACTCGCCGCCACCGGCGAATCGGTATCCGGCAGCATCGTGGAGCGGAAGTCGGCCAGCGCACGGGCCGCCGGCGCAAACTCTCCGGGGTAGATGACCAGATAGTCCACCCCCTTCGGGTCCAACCGGATCGGGTCGGGACTGCTCACCTGGATCGGCCCGACATCCAGCATCCGTTCCGATGTGAAGGCGACAAAATAGGTGTGCTGCCCGGGCGGCAGGTCGATTCCGAATCCAGTCCGTCCGGTGTAGGCGCCCGAGGCCGCGCCGGTCAATGCACGCGGAGTCGAGGGATCCGTGACATTCCACAACCGGACCTGCTGCCCCGCCGGCGGGGCCACGACCAGATCGGCCTGGTCGGCAGTCGAGGTCTCGGCCCAGATCGGGATCTCGGTTTGGCCCGGGAGCACCCGCAGGTCCAGATCCGCCCAATACAGGATATCGAAACTGTCCAGGCAGAGGTCACCATCGCCCCCGGTACGCTGCAGGCTGATGCTGTTGGGCTGGTCTGCCAGAGGCGTGAACGGTCCTGCCAGGCGGACGCGCAGGCTATCCTCCTGGGCGGTGATCGCAAACCCGGTCGCCACCCGCGTGGCGAGGGAACCATTGGCCCAGGCGGCTGCTTCGGCGGTGTCGTAGCGACTCGAATTCTCGTCCGTCACGCCGCGCCAGTCCACGACGAAGAAGGCACTGGAATCGGCCACGACTCCCGGAAGATTGAAATTCTCCGTCACGCTGGCGTTGATCGCGTTGTACCAGACGAAATCGTCCGCGACCCGGCCGATGTCCGAATGCAACTGTTGTTCATGGTGCCCACGCAACCGTGCCGTGGAGAGGATCTCGCTCCCGCGGGGCGTTGCGGCATCGGTTACCAGGCGCCGCGGGCTGCCGGGCAAGGGAGAAACGGCAGTAGAATCCCAGGTCAACCAGTAGACTGCCTGCGCGGCGTACGGATGATCATAGTGTTCGAGCGGGTCGGGCGAGGCGCCCAGGCGATCACTCCAGGCACTGGTAGCTACGCCGTAGAAATGCAGCTCGTCATCCAGGTTCCACTCGCCATCCTCAGCGCCCAGGACCTCGATGGCGACCTCATTCAAGCCGATGCGATCGGCTTGCAACGAATCCGGGGCACTCGGGTCGGCCATCAGGGACAATCCGCCCCCCCGATACAGTCGCAACGACGCGGGATGGACCGAGGTATTGGTCACGCCGGCCAGATGCAGGTCCTGTCCGGACACCGAATAGACCCCGGTTTCGTCGATCTCCAACCGCGCCCAGTGATCGGTCAGAAAAAACAACTCGGGCAACGATGATTTCTGTGCCACACGCGCCAGGGAAGCGCGACGCGAAGTGTCCCGCATCTGTTCGAACAGAGAGCGATTGGCCAGCCCCATGGGCGGCGTCTCCCGCCAGGTTCTCGTGGCGGGTTCGGTCAAGGATTTGGCTGCCGATTCCTCTGCCAGCCAGCGCGAGTCGGCTTGGTGATCCAGGCGTACGGTGAGCGATCGCAGAACACCACCCCGGGCGGCCAGAGGAATCCGTGCGCCACTGATGGGAACGGATCGGTACACGGAAGGAAGAGAGAACGAAACCAGGTCGTCGGTTGCCACCTCCGCCAGCGGCTCCTTCCACCAACGGGCGCCCAGTACTTCGACCTGCGGGGCTTTTCTCGACGGGATGGCCACACTGACGAACATCCGCGGCGGCAGAATCTCGACCTGCTCCGGCACGGATTCCTCGATCGTGGACGGCAACGCAAAGTCGACCTGCTCGACAGAAATCCGGTCCCAGTCCGTCGGCATCTGCAGTACGGGGAAATCCAGACGCAGCACCGTTTGATCCCGGTCGCCACTGACCACCGTCACCCGCGGGCGGTCCATCCGCGCGACATCGGTTCCGGCAGCGGCCAGAGCTGTTCCCGGGTTGAATAGCCCGAGGGCGAGGAAACAGGCGGCAAAAATTGCGAACTGCCACAGAATCGCACGAGGACCCAACGAACGCCCGTGCGGGACCCAACCGTTGTGGGAAGGGTAAATACGTCGTTTCCGGTCCATCCACCCCAACTTTTGAAACAAATTTTCCAGATCGGGCAGCATGCCGCAGATCCCCCCCACTACGGCAGCGGGACTGACAAAGGGCATCAGCAGCAGCAACAGCAGTGCGGCAACTCCCCCCGCCAATTCGACCCGCCAATCGGGGTGGTCGTAATGAGGAATCGCATCCAGTACGGCGTGCGACGCGGTTCCGGCCACGGCCGCCCAGCCCACATTTCCGGTCGCGGCACCGGTCAACGCTCCCGCGGCAAAATGAGTGAAAAGACACATGGTCCGCTACTCTCCCTCACGATGGGGACCGGGAATCTTCTCGGCTTCTTCAGGCAACATGATGGGGATGTCACCCTCGACACGGTACCGTACCGAGCATTTGCGGCACAACAGCCACTCCTGCTTCTCGTCGGCTTCGACCGACTGCCGGCAAACGGGACACGCGAGAATTTCGAGCAACTTCGGATCCAGCATGAATCGCCTCCTCAAACCTTGCGAAACCAATGGGAAAACGGGAGCGAACCGACGGCACCATCCACCTGATGGATCAATAGGTACCATAAAGAAATAACCCACAGATCACAATGGATCGGGGGCGGCCGGAAGAGGATCCAGATTCTGGAAGAGGTTGGCTTGAAGATATTACGACAATACCAACCTTTCGTCAACCCCATCCTGCCATTTTCGAACAAAATCCCAAAACTCGTCGCATCAACTGGCAAACGGTCACGAACGACCCGCATCCTCGAAGTCCCCCATATCCAGGAATTTCTGTAGACGCCGGTCCAGCAGGTCATTCACCGGGAGTTGCTCCAGTTCCGCCAGGGCGTCCTGGATCTGGCCCTGGATGCTTGCAGCCATGCCTTCGTGGTCCCGGTGCGCTCCGCCGATCGGTTCCTTGATCACACCGTCGATCACACCCAGACGTCGGGCATCGGCGCTGGTCAGCTTCATGGCCTTGGCGGCTTCCTTGCTCTTGGCGCCGTCGCGCCAGAGAATCGCCGCGCAGCCCTCGGGACTGATCACACTGTAGATCGAATTTTCCAGCATGTAGATCCGGTCCCCGACTCCCAATGCCAGCGCGCCGCCGCTGCCGCCTTCCCCGGTCACGACCACGACGATCGGAACCGGCAGGGCAGCCATCTCCCGCAGATTGCGGGCAATCGCCTCGGCCTGACCCCGCTCCTCGGCCCCCAGCCCCGGATAGGCGCCGGGCGTATCGATGAAGGTGACCACGGGGCGCTCAAAGCGGGCTGCCATTTCCATCAGGCGCAGTGCCTTGCGGTATCCTTCGGGGTGGGCCATTCCGAAATTGCGTTTGATATTGCTCTTGGTGTCTCGCCCCTTCTGGTGACCGATGAGCATGATCTTTCGCTCGCCCAGCGTCGCCATGCCCCCCACGATCGCCGGATCATCGCGGAACATCCGGTCGCCATGCAACTCCTGAAAATCCGTGAAGATGTAGCCGATCAGGTCGACGGTGGTGGGCCGACGAGGGTGCCGGGCCAGTTGCACGCGCTGCCACGGTTCCAGCTTCTCGAAAATCTCGCGCCCCAGCTTTTCGGCCTTGGCGCGCAATCGCGCGACCTCTTCCTGTACATCCATGCCGCGCACATCGGCCGAATCCTGGAGGGTCTGGATTCGCTCCTCCAGTTCGACCAGGGGCAATTCAAAATCAAGCCACAGGGCTTTCTTCTTCCAATCCATGGGTATCGCCTCATGGCAGGGTTGCCGGTGCACCTCCGGTCCCTGCGGAAAAGCCGTTCTCCCGCATGGAAAACGGTTCGCAAAAAGGGATTTAGTCATCTCACCGGGCCAGTGTCAAGCCCAAGTCGCCGCGCCGGGCACAGCGGTTCAACCTCGTCCCTGGAAGCGTCGCTTGGCCTCGACCGGTGCGGGCAACACCACGCGCAGACGCAATCCGGCAGCGCCGGGCACCTGGCGCAAACGGCGTAGACAATCCAGGGTCAGGGCCAGGCTATTTCCTCCGGATTGCAACAGCCAGGTCCGATCTCCGCGTTGCACTTCGACAATCACCGGAATCGGCTGCGCCATCAATGGCATTGGGGGCTCGCCGCCGGCCTCGAGGACGGCCTCGTCCACCTCCGGCTCGTCGGGCTCCGGGATATCCGGATCCTGCGGAGCGCGAATCTCCAGGGGACGGCCGAAATCCCGCAGCAAATCTCCCAGACTCTCGATGGCAGCGGCACCTGCACTCTCGAGATCCAGCTGCAGGAAGAGATCCCGCGTCCAGGTACCGAGGACCTGATCGATATCCGTCAGGCGGTCGACGACAATCTCGCGGGCGCCGTCACTGCGCACCTGCACCCGTCCGCCGACGACCAGAATGTGATCGCTGGCGACCAGATGCTGCGCCAGTTCGTATTGCTGCGAATAGATCGTCAAACCGATCACTCCGCTCTTGTCCTCGAAGTTGGCCCGGGCGTAGACGCGCTTGTGCCGGTCGCGATGTTTCGTATGCGACGTGATCACTCCGACCAGATCGACCCAGGTCCCCTCTCCACGCTGGTGAGCTGCGGCCGTCGACCCCGTCGGCAACGAGGCCATCAGTTCCCGGTACTCCTCGAAGGGATGGCCGGAGAGGAAAAACCCCACCGCCGCCCGCTCCTTCGACAACTCGACCAGGGGGTCGAACGGGCCGCATTCGGCCAGTGTCGGTCGCATCAACTGCGCATCACTGCCGCCTCCGAAAAGGGAGGCCTGACCGCCAGCCTTCTCCCGGGCCGCCCGCTGCCCGAAGGCCAGTGCGCGATCCAGGTTCGCCAGCAACTGGCGCCGGTGCCCCGGCAATCGATCCATGGCGCCGGCGTTGATCAACCCTTCGATCACCTTGCGGTTGACCTTCTGCAGATCGACGTTCTCACACAAATCGAACAGATCGGTGAAATCGCGCCCGAGTTCCTCGCGTGCCGCGGCGATCACGTCGATTGCGGCGGCGCCGACTCCCTTGACCGCGCCCATGCCGAAAACGATCTGCCCATCGCTGACCCCGAACTGGGAACTGGGATGGTTGATGTCCGGCAGGCGAATTTCCAGTCCAAGCGCTTTCACCTCGTCGATCAGCTGCGTGATCCGATCGGACTTGCGCATCTCGGTGGTCATGGTCGCAGCCATGAACTCGGCCGGATGATGCGCCTTCAGCCAGGCCGTCTGGATCGACAACAGAGCGTACGCCGCCGAATGGCTCTTGTTGAATCCGTACTGGGCGAAGAACTCCATTTCCTCGTAGATTTCGCGGGCCGCGCGCTCGTCGTATCCGCCGGCCTGGGCGCCGGCCAGGAACTTGACCTTCATCTCGGCCATCATGTCGAGCTTCTTTTTACCCATGGCCTTGCGCAGCGTGTCGGCCTCGCCCATGGTGAAGCCACCCATCTTCGAGGCGATCTGCATCACCTGCTCCTGGTACAGGATCACGCCATAGGTGTCCTTCAGGATGGGTTCGAGGCAGGGATCCTTGTACTCGACCTGCTGGCGGCCGTGCTTGCGCTCGACATAGACCTTGTCCATGTCCGCGCCCAGCGGCCCGGGCCGATACAGCGCACAGATGGCTGTGATGTCGTCGTAACAGGTCGGAGCCAGCTTGCGCACCAGTTCCTGCATACCGCTGCTCTCGAGCTGGAAGACGCCCACGGTGCGTCCGTCCTGCAGCAACTGGTAGGTTGCCTCATCATCGGTCGGAATTTCCTCGGCCAGGATTCTCTTGCCGGTGGTGGCCGCCACCAGATCCAGTGCCTTGTCGATGACCGTCAGCGTGCGCAGGCCCAGGAAGTCCATCTTCAACAGGCCCAGGGTTTCGCTCATGGTCATGTCGAACTGGACCGTGATATCGCCCTTCGTATTGCGATACAGCGGCGCATGTTCGATCAGCGGCGATGGCGTGATCAGGACTCCGGCGGCGTGAATTCCGGTATTGCGGTTCAGGCCCTCCAGAACCAGGGCATTGCGCATCAGCATCGCGTGTTCGTCGGACTGATCAGCGACCTCTTTCAGACCCGGCGCCGAATCGAGTGCCTTGCCCAGCGTCATGCCGACTTCCTCGGGCACCAGACCGGAGATCCGATTGCTTTCGGAAAACGGCATGTCCAGCACGCGGGCGACGTCCTTCAGCACGGCCTTGGCTGCCATCGTGCCGAAAGTGATGATCTGGGAGACGTTTTCACGCCCGTATTTCTGCGCCACGTACTCGATCACATCGCCACGCCGCTCAAAACAGAAATCCACATCGATATCCGGCATCGAGATCCGTTCTGGATTCAGGAAACGCTCGAACAGCAGCTGATGCCGCAACGGATCGATATCCGTGATTCCCATGCAGTAGCACACCAGCGAGCCGGCGGCGGATCCCCGCCCCGGCCCGACCGGAATCTTCATCCTGCGCGCGGCATCGATGAAATCCCAAACGATCAGGAAGTAGCCGGCATACCCGGTCTGCTGGATGATTCCCAGTTCGTAGGCGAGGCGCTCCTCCATTTCTTCGGTGATGGTGCCGTATCGCTCTTTCAATCCCTTGCGCGACAGGCTCGCTACATACTCGTCGGGTGTATCGAACTCGTCCGGCAAGGGAAATTCGGGCAGCAGCAGTTTACCCAGCTGCATCTCGAAATCGACCCGCTCGGCAATACGCAACGTATTGGAAACCGCATCGGGCCAATCCTGGAAAAGCTTCAGCATTTCCTGGGTCGATTTGAAGTAGACTTCGGGCGTGTTGCTGCGCCAGCGGTTCGGATCGTTGAGGGTCTTGCCCGTCTGGATGGCCAGCAGGATGTCGTGGGCCTCATGGTGCGCACGGTCCAGGAAGTGGCAGTCGTTCGTCGCAACGATTCCGCAGCCCACGGCGTCGGCGACCTGCGGCATCAATTGGCGGATTCGGCCTTCTTCCTCGATCCCGTGGTTCTGGATCTCGAGGAAATAGTTCTCCGCGCCCAGGATGTCACGGTACTCGGCAGCGGCGGCGGTCGCCTTCTCGACGTCTCCGGTGCGCAGATGAAAATTCGGCTCGCCACTCATGCACGCCGACAGTCCGATCAGCCCCTCGCTGTACTGCGCCAGCAATTCCTTGTCGATGCGCGGGCGGTAGTAGAATCCCTCCAGGTAACCATACGAGGAAAGCTTGACCAGATTGTGGTAGCCCGTCTCGCTTGCCGCCAGCAGCACCATGTGATAACTGCGATTGTGCACCTTGTCGGCGACCCGATTCTGCCGGTCGGCCGTAATATAGACTTCGGATCCGACGATCGGTTTGATCCCCGCCTTCTTGCAGGCGAGAAAGAACTCCACCGCGCCGAACATGTTGCCATGATCGGTCAGCGCCAGCGCCGGCTGCCCCAACTCGGCCGCCCGGGCGGCCATGTCCTTGGGTTTCATCGCTCCGTCCAGGAGCGAATAGTGCGAATGATTGTGCAGGTGCACGAAATTGTCTGGGGGCACAGAGACTGACATCTGGAGTCTGCAGTTCTTCGCGTTGGTGTTTCGGGTCAGGCCGGAATCGATGTCGCGGCGGATCCCAGGTAGGATAGCAGGGAAACCGTGCCGGGACAACCGGCGCCACGGAAACGGCTCTGCCGGAAACCTATTCCGCCGTGAAGTACCATTTCAAGCCGGCAAACAGGGCAAAGCCTCCCACTCCAAGATCGAAGTCCGGCGTCACGAAAAGCTGCTGCCGCGCCCGCGAAGTGGAATACTGCAGGGTAACCACGGTCGAGACATTCAGGTTCTCGGACGGCATTTCCAACCCGGCCCCGACAACGGCACCCCAGGCCCGGACCGTGTCGGTCCAGAACTCGGAGTCGGTCTGCGAGGTGGCCCCGCCGAAAAGGTCGGGCAACGTGGCACTGCGCGACGGAACGGCATCCAGTTCAGCCAGGACCCTCTCGGCGCCGGCATAGAAATGGACATTCCATTCGTCGCTGGGGTAGTAGACCCCGACCAGATCCAACGTGGAATGACGCCACTCCCAGTCCAGCCGGTCCTGGGTGGTCGCGGTGCCGATCTGCTGGGTAAAATACTGTGCGGAACGTTTGGGAAACAGATAGCTGTATCCGAACTGCATTGCGAAGCGCTCGTTGAAGCGATAGCCCAGATTCGGCTTCCCGCCCAGCAGCAGTTTCTCGCTCCAGTTCAACCCCTGGGTACCGGTTCCCCCGTCAAAGCTTGCGGCCGTCGGGTCAAAGTCGACCCCGCCCCAGCTGCCGGTCCCGTCCATCAGCAGCAGATTCGCCCCGGCGCTCAGATACCACCCCGTATAGGAATCCGCAGCCCGGGCACCCATGCCGCCCGGCAACGACAGTACGGTCACCAGAAAGAGAATCCACCATCTCGATTGATACCATTTCATCATTCGTTCTCCGTACCGAGGCCGCCAGTGCAGGGGTCTGGGCGAAAAGTAGGGAATCGTCCGCGCGAATCCAAGTCAGGGTCTCCAACGACTAGCGTGCCCCACCGTCCGAGTCCACCCGGCAACTGGCGGCCCAGGAAGCCTGGACCCGGTTGCCGGCCCGATCCGCCACCGTCAGCACCAGTTCGTACGTGGAACCGGCACGACAGGAATCCGGCAATTGAATCAGGATCCGGTCCCGCACCAGATCCGGCTCGGGGATCAGTCGTCGCCCCCCCAGATCGAGCTGGATCGACGAGGACTGAATGCCGGAGCCGTCATCCACCACGGCAAGGGGCCGAATCTCCCAGCGGGGCAGGGTCACCGCCGGATCCGGCGAAACCGGTCCACGAGAGAACGAGATCGTGTCGATCGACGCCTCCGGCAGACGCGGCGGCCGAAAATCAGCCAACAATGTATGGGCTCGACGCCGGGCAATGCCCAACTGGAGATTCGCGGGCCCCGGGCGCAGCGGGCTTCCCTCCCAGTCCCACTCCTGGCCATCCCAGGAGTAGACGCCCAGAGCGGAGTCCGCCGCGTCCGGAACCGGGGCGGAGTCCGGCCAGGCGAAAGCCAGCTTACCGTCCAGGGGCCAATCGGCTGCGGTAATGCGCAGGCACGGCCCACTTCCCAGCAGCCCCTGTTGAGCCGCGGCCGTCCGCTGTCCCGCATCCTGGGGCAACCAATCCCAGAGGACCTGGACCGGCGCTAGCACCGGATCATCGAACTGGGCAGAAAAGGTTCGCACAGATGCCGCCTGGCCACCCTCACTCTTCACCTGAAAGAATGGCGTCAAACAGTTTGTATTCATGCCAGTTGCATCGCTCAAGCAGGCCAGGGCCGGAGCCTCTTCCCAACCCTCACCTGGCGTCGCGGCGCCCACGATCAAGGGAACGATCACCCGATCCCGATTCCCCGCCCGGTCCGTGGCGGTAACCGACAGTTCGTGCCGCCCTGCGGCGAGTCCTTCCCCCTCCGCTCCGAGGTACCACAAACCGCCGCTGCGTCCCGGCAAATGATTTTCGGGACGCCGATGCAGCCAGCGCTCCCGAATCCTCGCCCGACCGTCGTGCGCCGGTATCTCCAACCATTCGAGCCGCTGTTGACCTACCTCGTCGAATGCAAAGCGCTCGTTCCTGGTGGAGTAGACGACCGCTCCATCCAATCGGACTTCGATCTTCGCCGGCTCCAGCACATGCCCCATCCGGTCGGATTGCTCGGTGATACGGGCTGCGAAGGCCACAGGCCCCTCGATGGCCAGCGCCGGCAGGGTATCGCGCTCTGCGCACGGGCACAGTACTGCCAGAGACATTCCCCCCGCCGTTGCGGTGGCCTGGGCCGGCACCGCTCGCACATGGTGGATAACCGGCGCGATGTGATCCGGCACGGCAAAGCCCTCGCTTTGCGGGTCCATCGGGCGCTGCCCCGCATCTCGCACCTCGAAATGCAGGTGCGGCCCCAGGGTGCCGCTTTGACCGGACAGGCCCAGCACATCTGCGGCCGTGACCGGGATTTCACCCGGCTGAAACTCCAGCCGGGCACGATAGCGACCGGTCCGCGTGCGCACCGCCTGCAGCCGCCGGCGCAGGACATCGTTGAATCGACCGAGATGGGCGTACACGAAGGTCCGACCCGAATCACCTCGCAGATAGATCGCCCTTCCATACGCCCCCGGAGTCGCGCGTATCCGCTCGATGTAGCCATCTTCCACCGCACGCACGACGAAACCGGGTAGCGAACGGGTCTTGAAGTCCAGGCCGGCGTGGTAGCGCCCCGGGCGGTACTCCATGAAGTTGCTGGTCAGGTAGTGCTCCGGCAGATCCAGCGGCCAGACCCGCGTCTGCGCCGAGTCCGGATCCGCTCCGGCCCGCAATCCCGGCGCCCCTCCGAAAACAAGAAGCAATCCGACCAAGGCGGCGATTGACCGGCCAGCCGGCCCTGCATATGGTGTGTTCAGTCGCTGGATCATCAATCCCTCGTACGCTGGATCGTGTTGGGAAGCCCATGTTTTGCGGGCAGACTACCGAGAAAGGATTCAGGCTACAAGCCGGAACTGCCGATTCTACCGACAAGCCCGGAAAGGATTCCCCCAACTGCGGCGCTGGTACCGGATAGGGCCGCGCCCCGGGAGGCCGTCATGGAGATGGAAATCACCACCAGCCATTGGCTCGACGACGCGAGCACGGTTCCGGCTCCCACCGGACGAACCTTCCTGCTCGACACCAACGTGCTTCTGCACGACGCCGATTCGCTGACTTCCTTCGAAGAGAACAACCTCATTCTGACCGTCGACGTGCTTGAGGAGCTCGACCGATTCAAGCGCGGCAACGACGAAAAGGCCCGGAATGCACGTCGTGTGATCCGCACCATCGACTCGTTGCGCGATGGGCGGCCGCTCAGCCAGGGTGTCGAAATGCCCACGGGGGGCAAGCTCTATGTCGTCGTCAAGAGTTACACCGAGTACCTGCCCAAGGACATGGACCGTTCGGTGGCCGACAACCGCATTCTGGCCGTCGCCTGCGCGTTGCAGAAGGCCGGCACGGACGTACACTTCGTGTCCAAGGATATCAATGCACGGGTGAAGGCGGATGCCCTCGGCATCCAGGCCGACGATTTTCTGCGCACCCGGGTGAATTTTGACGAGCTGTATACCGGGTGGAGCGAACGCGAGGTTCCCGGCGATGTCGTGGACTCTTTCTATCAGGGTACGCCGACCACGCTGGACGATGAATGCTATCCCAACGAGGGAGTCCTGTTGAAGGATGCCGCCAACCCGAAGCACAGCGCCCGGGGAATCTATCGTGCCGATTCGGGCCTGGTCGAACCCTTCCAACATGGAGACGCCCGCCCCTGGGGACTGGGCCCCCGCAATGTCCAGCAGCAGTTCGCGCTCGAGCTGCTCCTGCGACCGGACATCCGTCTGGTCACGATGCTGGGACAGGCCGGGACCGGAAAGACCCTGCTGGCGCTGGCGGCAGGCCTGCAACTGGTCGCCGAGGAGAAACGGTATCGGCGGATCATGGTTTCCCGCCCGATCATGCCGCTGGGCAAGGACATCGGCTACCTGCCGGGCAGCAAGGACGAGAAACTCGAGAGTTGGATGCAGCCGGTATCGGACAACCTGCAATTTCTGGTCGACCCGAAGATGGAGAACACCTCGGACAAGGTGCAGTACCTGTACGATACCGGAGTGGTCGAAGTCGAGGCCGTTACCTATATCCGCGGGCGCAGCCTGCCCAAACTATTCATCATCATCGACGAGGCGCAGAACCTGACGCCGCATGAAGTCAAGACCGTCGTATCGCGGGCGGGCGAGGATGCGAAGGTGGTGCTGACGGGGGACGCCTACCAGATCGACAATCCCTACCTGGATGCCTCTTCGAACGGATTGACCTATGTGGTTGAACGTTTCCAGAACCAGGCGATCCACGGCCACATTACGCTTGCCAAGAGCGAGCGCAGCGAGTTGGCCAGCCTGGCTGCCGAACTCCTGTAGACGAATTCCTCGAGGAACGGGCGCCGTCCGGAGGGGCGGCGCTTGTTCGTTCTGCGGCTCGTTTTCGCGACTCGTTTTCGGAACGGGCTAGCGCGGCTCGCTCTCGCCGAGCTCGATCATCTTCCGCCGCAACTGTCCCACGAGACAGCCGTTGGCCTTCTTGATCGCCCGGGGCAAGGTCCGGTTCAGCCACTTCTGATCGCTGCGCGAGGTCGCGGTGGCCGACAGTCGCTCATCGACCTCGCCGAGGCACCGCTCCTGCCACAGCTGGTTGCCCGTGTTGTCGCGCAAGGTCAGCCGGATTTCGGCCACTGCGTGATTCTTCGACGGCATGGGAATGGCCACGATGCCCAGCACCGCGCCCACCGCGCCCCGCTTGGCCCTCCCCGAGAAATCATCACCGAAGAAAGCTCCAACCCCGGCGCCCAGGATTCCCGGAACCAGGAATGAATTCAGCGATCTTTGAAAGCGGCACCCCAGCTGCAGGACATCGGCCTCCAGGACGTAATCCGCCTGGGCGCGCAACGGGACCATTTCCACCAGGTGCGTCTGCTCGAGATCCCGTGCCAGGGCTTCGGCGTACAACTCGGCCGGATCCCGCGCCCAGTCCTTGTCCTTCGGATAGCGGATCTCGAAAAAATATCCGCCGCCGCGCTTCTGCGCCAATGGTCGCAGATCGACCACACGCTCGATGTACAGTCCGGGAACTCGCCCTCCCTGGATCTGAAAATCGACCTGCTCGGCCGGATAGTCGATGTTGATATTTCCCGTGCGGCCACAACCGGCCACCAGCAGGATGGCCGCGCCGGCGATCAGCAGGGCGACCGGTTGCAAGTTGCGTTTGGAAATCCGTGTCATTCGGTGCGCCTCCACCTGACGCCGGGGAGTACAGTAGGGCGGTCGAGCCGCCGATTGATCTAAAACTACAGTCCCGGCACGTACAGGGCCAGCCCCCGTTCCAGGCCCAGCCGGGCGGCGGCGTCCCCATCGCGTACCGCGATTTCCAGAGTTCCCCCACTTCCCCAGTACCAGAATGGGGTTTCCGGCTCGGCGTGAACATAGGAACGCAGCGGCCCGGGGATCCGGGCGCCGGCGATCTCCACCTCGCGGCCCGCCGTCAGCGCCGCCCCCACCTCGGACTCCCTTTCCAGATCAGTGATTGCATTGCCGAAGCGATCGATCCAGCGAACCCGGAACCGGCGCCCTCCGGCACCACTGCCGGCGGGAAATCCCTGTCCCGGCACCTGGCCGATCGCCGAATCGTCACACGGCGAGCCTACCTGTTCCAGCGGTACGCCGAGTGCCAGATGCGCTGCCGCGGGTGCGAAAACGTCACGACCGTCAAAAGTGGCCGAATTCCGTTCGACATCGCGACGATAGAGCGGGTTGTCCAGCTGTACCACGGCCACGTTCTCACCCCGTTGCTTTGCGTCGTCGAGAATCGGCCGAAACAGTCCGTTGCCGGGCCCGACATAGATCTGGCCGCCGGCCGATAGCGCGACCGGCAACCGGTCTCCGCCCACCCCCGGATCGACCACCGCAAGGTGGACCGTATCGGCCGGAAACTCGGGAGCGACGTACGAAAGAAACCACGCCGCCGCCTCCACATCCCCGCGGGGCACCTCGTGTCCAAGATCCACCACGTGCGGCGGAAGGGTCTCGCCGGGCCAGCGGCTCCATTCGGTGCAGAGCACTCCCCGTACGGCACCGACCCAAGGGTCGGTCCGACCAAAATCCGTCAGCAGGGTGAGGATCGGTTTCATCTCGCATCGCTTTCGTCGGGCGCCACACTCACAGTCCGTCCCAGCCCGAAGACCAGACCGACCACCGCCGCAGCCCCGATCAACAACGAGATCCAGGGCGCAACACCGAATCCGACCGGCAGGTATCCGCAGACTCCGGACACACCAGCCACCGACAGGGCATAGGGCAGCTGCGTCCTGACATGATCGACATGATCCGAGCCCGAGGCCAGCGACGAGAGGATTGTCGTATCGGAGATCGGCGAGCAGTGGTCCCCGAAGACCGCCCCGGCCAGAACCGCGCTGACCGCCGCCAGATGGATGTGCTGCGCCGTGGTCGCATCCAGACCGGCTGCGATCGGCAGGTCCGCACCGAGGGGATAGACCAACGGCATCAGGATCGCCATCGTCCCCCAACTCGTACCCGTAGCAAAGCTGACGGCACCAGCCAGCGTGAACATCACCACCGGCAACAACCGCGCCGAAAGCGCCTGACGGCTGATCTCGATCAGGAAATCGGCCGTGCCCAGTTTTTCGCAAACCGCGCTCAGGCTCCAGGCCAGCACCAGAATGGTCACTGCGATCAGCATGGCCTTGACACCCTCGAGGAAACCGTCCAGGGCCTCGACCAGACTCAGACGCCGCGTCGCCACCACCAGGAAGACGGCCAGCAAAGCACCGATCAGGGCAGCCCAGGAAAGCACGGCGAAGCTATCGGAATGGTTCAGGATTTCGCGAATTCCCGGGGACGAAATTCCTTCCGCCAGAGCGACTTTCCTGCCCCCAAAATACAACCCGGCCGCCGTCGTGAGGATGACCGCCAGAATCGGCAGGCCGGCCAGGTAGGGCGGCGCCGGATCGGAATCCTCGGGATCTTCCACCCTACCGGGCAACTCGTTGGCCGGGCGGGCGCCGTCGCGCAGGACCTTGCCCGTGCGCAGGGCGCGCTCCTCGGCGGCGCGCATCGGGCCGAAGTCCCGGCCGGTGATCGCCACCAGGTAGACCATCAGCAACGTCAGCAGCGGGTAGTAGCTGTAGGGAATCGACTGCAGAAAGAAAGTGTAGGCAGCGCGACCGTCCTGCAATTGGGCCATCGCATCCTGGATCAAGCCGATCTCGAATCCGACCCAGGTCGAAATCACCGCCACCGTGGTCACCGGCGCGGCCGTCGAATCGACCAGCCATGCCAGTTTCTCTCGCGAAATGCGCAACCGATCCGACAACGGGCGCATCGTCGAACCCACCAGCAGCGTATTGGCGTAGTCATCGAAGAAGATGATCGTTCCCAGGCCTGCTGTGGATACCTGTCCGCTGCGACGGCTGTCGATGCGCTTGCTGAGCCAATGAACCACACCTTCAGTGGCGCCGCTGCGCGAGAGGATCCCCACCATCCCGCCCAGGATGGAAGTGAACAGAATAATCGCCGCGTGGGAGTTGTCGGCCAGGGCACCAACCAGATACTCGTCTCCGACACGCAGCAGTGCCGAAGCCGGATTGCCCGTGACCAGGGAAGCGCCCACCCACACCCCGATGAAGAGCGCAACGATGACCTGGCGGGTCCACAGCGCCAACCCGATTGCCAACAATGGCGGAAGAACGGAAACCCAGTCGTAACTCATGGCATCCCTCCGGGGTAGCTGGCGGCCGAAGGTGCGCATCCCCGGGCGTCATGTTCTGCCAGAATCGAGAGCATCTCGCCGTGCAGTCCATGGACCGCGGCCAGGATCGTCGCCGTGTGGATCGGCGATTCCTGACCTGCGAAGTCGGTGACCCGAATCCCCGCCTCGCGTGCGATCAGCGTGCCGGCTGCCGTATCCCAGGGCCGCAGCTTGAATTCCCAGAAACCATCCAACTTGCCGGCCGCCACGTGGCACAGGTCCACGGCCGCACTGCCCCCCCGACGCAGACCGTGACAGCATTGCTTCAGGAATGCTCCAGCCAATTCCGTATTCTTGTCCACCAGTTGATCTCGTTCGTAGGGGAATCCGGTGGCCACCAGCGATTCGGTCAGGGTTCTGGTCTCGGGCCGCGACAACCGGCGTGAAGTACCGTGAGACGGTCGCTGAACCCGCGCACCGGCGCCGCGCTCGGCCAGATACAGCTCATCCAGATAGGGAGCAAATACACCGCCGGCAAGAACCGCATCCGCCTCGGCACAGGCGATCGAGACTCCGAAAATGGGATAGCCATGAGCGTAGTTCGTCGTGCCGTCCAGCGGGTCGACATACCAGGTTCGCTTCCCCGCTTTTCCGCTCCAACCGCTCTCTTCGGCGGCGATCCGGTCCTCCGGGTAGGCGGTCCCGATGCGCTCCAGCAGATAGTCCTCGACCTGACGATCCATCTCGGTGACAAATTCGGTACCGGCCTTCGCGTCGATTTCGTGGACATCTTCCATTCCGGCAAGCAGCATCCCTCCCGCTTCCAGAGCCCACATGCGAATATTTCTCAAGAGCTCGCCGCCATCGATTCCGGCCTCGGGATTCATCGCGTATCCTGTCGCTGCAAAGGGTGAGGGATGATAAAAATGCGGGCCGATCCTGGACCCCCCGCAGTGCAGACATGATACCCGCCGCGCGGGGAGCGGACAACCGCTATCGCACCGCGCGAATCCGTTGAACCGAGGTTGACACGGCCGATTGGTACGGTAGCTTGTGGGGGAAGAGACGGTCCAATTTCCCTGACCCTGAGGTATCCCGATGAAAGATCAGATTGAAGCTGTCCTGGACGAGATCCGCCCCGCACTGCAGGCCGACGGCGGCGACGTCGAGTTCATCGACTACAAGGACGGAATCGTGCTCGTGCGCATGCAGGGCGCCTGCGGCAACTGCCCGATGAGCATGATGACCCTGAAGCAGGGCATCGAAGCGCGCATGAAGGAACGGATTCCCGAGGTCGTCTCCGTCGAGCAGATCTGAGATGACCTATTCCGGAGTCGATTTCTACCGCCTCGATGAAACCCTCAGCGACGAGGAACGTGGCGTGGTGCAGACGGTCCGTCGGTTCGTCGAAGATCGCTTTGCGCCTGATATCAGGGAACACTTCCGCCAGGGCACCTTCCCGATGGAATTGTCCCCGGAAATGGGTGGACTGGGTCTGCTGGGAGCCGCGGTCCATGGACCCGGCTGCCCCGGGATGAGCCAGACGATCTACGGCCTCATCTGCCGCGAGCTGGAACGCGGCGACAGTGGCCTGCGCAGTTTCGTCTCGGTGCAGGGCAGCCTCGTGATGTGGCCGATCGCGACCTTCGGCACCGTTGAGCAACAGCAGAAATGGTTGCCCGAGCTGGCAGCCGGCAAACGGGTTGGCTGTTTCGGCCTGACCGAACCGGACCATGGCTCGGATCCCGGGGCGATGAAAACGCGTGCGGTACGCGACGGCAACGAATGGATCCTGACCGGCAACAAGATGTGGATCACGAATGCCGACGTGGCGGACGTAGCCGTGGTCTGGGCCCGTACCGAGGAAGGCGTCGCCGGATTTCTGGTCGAAGCCGGCACCCCGGGATTTACTGCCCACCCCATCGGCGGCAAATTTTCCCTGCGCGCGAGCGACACGGGCGAGTTGGCGTTCGACGAAGTGCGCCTGCCCGCCTCGGCGCTGCTGCCTGGTGCCCGGGGCCTGAAAGCTCCCCTGTCCTGCCTGAACGAGGCCCGCTACGGCATCGCCTGGGGTGCGATCGGCGCCGCTTCCGATTGCTACCACGTCGCACTGGAATATGCGAGGCAGCGCGAGCAATTCGGCAAACCCATCGCCGGATTCCAGCTGGTACAGCAGAAACTGGTCACGATGCTCACCGAGATCACCAAGGCCCAGGCCCTGGCTCTGCAATTGGGACGGCTGAAGGACTCGGGGACCCACGAAACCCCGCTGACCAGTCTGGCCAAGCGGAACAACGTGGCGATGGCCCTGGATTGTGCGCGTCAGGCACGGGAAATCCTGGGAGCCGCCGGTATCACGGACGAATTCTCGCCCGGGCGGCACATGGCGAATCTGGAATCGGTGTACACCTATGAGGGCACCCACGATATCCACACCCTGATCATCGGCGCCGAAATCACCGGCCTGCCGGCCTACCGCTAGCCACGCTCCCCATCCTGCAAAGGGACCGGCTTTTCGGCCGGTCCCTTTCATTCACCGGTGCACCGGCGAGTGTCACTTGCGGATTCGAACCAGATCACCGGTTTCGAAGCCCTGGCCCTCTTTGGCGATAACCGTGGTCACGCCATCCTCGACTTCGGTGGCCTCTACCAATCCGATCTTGTCGGTGATCACCTTCAGGATCTTTCCGGTCTTCGGATGCTTGACGACGCGGCCCTGGCGAAGCACTTCGAACTTCATGCCGGGTTTCAGCCCCAGTTCGGTTCCGCCATCGATGAACAGGAATTCGTCGGCCGTAATCAGGACGCCCTGCCACGGCTTGTTCTGAACCTGCTTGGAGAGTTCCTTGACTACCGCGTTGATGACCTTGCGCGTCGCCTTGCCGACCACATGATCATCGAACGATTTCTGGTTCCCGAAGGAGAAGTCATTGGTCGTGATGCCCAGGGAGCGGCTCGTCTCGCTCTTGTTCACCGATTCGGCCCAGAGGACTTCGCCCGTGCCGATGTCGATCATCCGGATATCGGCCGCCACGCGCCCGGTATAGGAGCCGACGGAGGCCTTCTTCAGGGCACCGGAAATCAGTCCCCCCTTGGTCTTGCTCTCCTTGTACCCGAATTCGGTGATGACGGCCTTGATCAGGATGTCCCCGATTTCCAGTTTCTGCCCGGCATTGGCGCCCGGATTGGCCAGATCCGACATACTCAGATTCTTTTCCGCCAGCAGTTCGTCCAGGGCCGCCCGTTCGAAAACCCGGAACTTTCCGCTCTTCATCAGGGCGGTGGTCAGCATATCGGCCATTCCCTGCCCGGGTCCCGGACCGTGATACCAGCCGTGCTCGGCCTTGTCCTCGAACTCGCCTACGATGACGCGGAATTTGATTCCCGCCTCGTCGCCGGCCGTCGCAATGGAGACCATCAGGCCCAGTGCAAGTTGGACCAGCACCAGCCATACGATCATTCTACGCATCTTCTACCCCCTGGGTCGTCACCAGGAAACTGTATTTGGGACAAGTCTTGCCTCCCGGTGCGATGGCTTCAACTTGTACTGCCCGTTCCGTCTTGATTCCGCATCAAAACGTGATCTGTCGAAAAATCACTTCGGCCGCCCTCTGGAAAGCGTTGGGCTGAATGCCCAGATAAATTACCAGTAGCGCCAGCATTCCGGAGGTGACCACCGACACCCATTCGGTTCCTGAGTAGGTATCCTCTTCTTCGTCCTTCATATACATCATGACCATGACGCGCAGGTAGTAGTAGACCGAGATCAGGGAGTTGACCACGCCGATGATCGCCAGCGGGATCAGGCCCGCACGGACAACCGCCGAGAAGAGGTAGAATTTTCCCATGAAGCCGACCATCGGCGGGATGCCGGCCAGCGACAGCAACGCTACGGTCAACGTTGCAGCGGCCACGGGATTGCGGTGGTACAGGCCGGCGTACCGGTGGATCTCCTCACCATCTTCACCCCGACCCTTGCCCAGGATGTTGATGATCCCGAACGCGGCCAGATTCATCAACGTGTAGGCGATCAGATAGAACAGGATTGCCGACCCGGCGGAACCGCCGATCTCACTCGAGCGGAGCATCATCTCACTGTCGCCCGCCGCCGGCGAAATCATCGTCACGACACCCAGCAGCAGGTAGCCTGCGTGAGCAATCGAAGACCAGGCCAGCATGCGTTTGATGTTGCTCTGGGCCAGCGCCACCAGGTTGCCCAGAGTCATCGTGATCACCGTCAAAGCCGTCAACACGGGATACCAGGCAAAGGCAGTCTGCGGCTGCAGCAACAGAACGAAGCGCACGAGGATGGCGAAGCCCGCCGCCTTGACGGCCGTGGCCATGAAACCGGTGATGTAACTCGGAGCCCCTTCGTAGACATCGGGAGTCCACATGTGGAACGGAACCATCGCCACCTTGAAGCCCATTCCGACCAGTACCAGACCGGAACCCAGCGTCAGCAGAGTGATATCAGGGCTGTCACCGCGCAGTGCCGCAGTCAGGTCAGCGAAGCCCGTACCGCCCGCGAAACCGTACAACAGGGCCATGCCCATCAGCAGGAATGCGGACGAGAACCCGCCGAGAACCAGGTACTTGAAACCCGCCTCGGAGCTGCGGACATTTCCGTGGACTCCTCCGGCCAGCACGTACACCGACAGACTCATCGTCTCGATCCCGAGAAACACGGTCAGCAGGTCGTTCGCCGCGGCCAGGACCATCATGCCCAGAATCGAGAACAACAGGAGCGGGTAGAACTCCGGACGATACAGACCGTCACGGTCAAAGCCGCCGGTGGCGAAAATGGTGGTCATCACGCCGACGCCGAGGAACAGGAAATTGAAGAAGCGGGCATAGGCGCCGATCAGCATCATCCCGCCCAGCACCGGCCCGTCCTGCGGTACCCGCGTGATCTGTACCAGGATCGCACCGAGCAGGACGAACAGTGTCAGATACGAGAGGTGGTCCTTCTTCAAGGTCTTGACGAAGGAGTCCACCAGCATCACGAGCAGGCCCCCGGCCGCGACGATCAAGTAGGGCAGCAAAGGCCCGGCCTGGGATCCGACGGCGGGAATGAAAAATTCATTCATCAGTGACTCTCCGCTTCAAGAACAACGAAGTTCGGGGAACCGGTCCCGCCTGCCGGCAGGATCCGTGCATGATGACTTTCGCTGGTTTGCGATTCGTGGTGCTGCTCCACTCCCAGGGGAGCCAGCACGTGTTCCACGCTCGTCTCGATTTTGTCGAGGATGAAACCGGGTTGCACGCCCAGCCAGAAGATGAAAACCAGGATCGGCACCAGAACGACGATCTCGCGCAGGTTCAGATCCGGCAGGTTCCGGTTCTTATCATTGCTCAGCTTGCCCAGGAATACCCGCTGGTACATCCAGAACATGTAGATGGCGCCGAGCACGACACCCGTCGCAGCCAGGATGGCGAACAGCTTCGCGTGCACCAGCGTCGAACTGTGGAAAGTACCGAAGAGGATCATGAACTCGCCGATAAAGCCCGCCAGGATCGGCAAGCCAACCGAGGCGAGCGTGGCGATCATGAAGAACGTCGCGTACAGCGGCATCTGGTGGGCCAGTCCGCCGAACTCGGAAATCTCGCGCGTGTGACGGCGGTCATAGATCACCCCGACCAGCAGGAACAACGCGCCCGTGGACAGGCCGTGCGCCAGCATCTGGAAGATCCCGCCGGCCACGCCCATCGGCGTCAGCGAGAAGAGTCCCAGCACCACGAAACCCAGGTGCGAGACCGAACTGTAGGCCACCAGCTTCTTGACATCGGGCTGCACCATGGCAACCAGGGCTCCGTAGATGATTCCGATGACCGCGAGAATGCTGATCGCCGGTGCGAAAAAGGTGACGCCGTCCGGGAAAAGCGGCATCGCGAATCGCAGCATGCCGTAGGTTCCCATCTTCAGCAGGACACCGGCCAGGATCACCGAGCCCGCCGTGGGCGCCTCGACATGAGCGTCCGGCAGCCAGGTGTGCAACGGAAATACCGGCACCTTGATCGCAAAGGCCAGGAAGAATGCCGCGAACAACCACAACTGCTGTTCATGCCCGATCTGCAGATTCAGGAAATCCGTCAGAGCCATACTGCCGGCCTGGAAAAACAGCCAAAGAATGCCGACCAGCATGAACACCGAACCAACCATCGTGAAGATGAAGAACTTCACCGAGGCATAGATCCGTCGCTGGCCGCCCCAGATCCCGATGATGAAGTACATCGGGATCAGCATGGCTTCCCAGAATACGTAGAACAGCAGCATGTCCCGGGCAAAGAAGGTTCCCAGCATGGCCGTCTGCAGGAACAGAACGAAACCCAGGAAACCCGGCACGCGCTTGGTGATCGCCGACCAGGTCGACAGGATCACCAGCGGCCCCAGGAAGGTGGTCAGCAGGGCCAGCACCAGGCTGATCCCGTCCATCCCCAGGTGGTAGGTGACCTCGCCCGACAGCAGCCAGGCGAAGCGCTCGACGAATTGATCGTCGCCGCGGCCGGGATCGAAGTGGAACCACAGGTGCAGCGAGAGCACGAAATCGATCAGCGCGACGACGAGAGCGAAGATGCGCGCCAGGCCGTCGCGTCGGATCACCGTCCACAGCGCCAGCGAACCGGCCAGCGGAACGAAAGTGACCAGAGTCAGGATATGGTCGTTGATGAACGACAAACCAGCTTCCTCCTAGCCCGAGAAACTGAGGTACAGGATGAAGACCGTCACCCCGATGGTGAACGACCAGGCATAGAATCGAACCATCCCGTTCTGGAAGATCCGCAGCACCGAACCGACGACGGCAACAACCAGGGCCGCACCGTTGACCAGCAACCCGTCGATCACTCCGGCATCGATCACCTTCCACAGCACCGTCTTGCTGAGACGGAAACCGGGACGAATAAACGCCGCCTCGTATCCCTCATCCACGTAGTACTTGTTCAGCAGTACGCGGTGCGGAAATCCACCGGCGAATTTCTTGAACGAGTCGGCCGTGGCCAGCTTCTTCGTGTAGATGAACCAGCCGACCCCCAGGCCCAGGATTCCCCAGGCCAGCGAAGCGCCGGCCAAAGTCCATTCCATCGCAACATCGTGGGCAACGTGAGCCTCGCCGGCCGAATGGACGACCGCGCCGTGGGCGGCGTGTCCTCCGCTGAATACCGGTTCCAGCCAGGCCTCGAACCAGGCGCCACCGCCCAGGAAATGGGGCCAGCCGATCCAGCCGCCAACAAGCGCCAGTCCCGCCAGCACGATCAGCGGGATCGTCATCGTGGCGGGTGATTCGTGGATGTGGCTCTTGACCTCGGCGCTGGCGCGGTTCTGCCCATAGAACGTCATCGCGACCAGGCGCATCATGTAGAACGCCGTCATCCCGGCGGCCAGGAATCCCACGCCCCACAGGATATGGTGGCCGCTGCTCCACGCCTTCCAGAGGATTTCGTCCTTCGAGAAGAACCCGGCAGCCGGGAAGACTCCCGCAATGGCCAGGGTACCGATCAGGAAGGTCCAGTAGGTGATCGGCAGCTTGTTCTTCAGCCCCCCCATGACGCGCATATCCTGCTCGTCACTCATGGCATGGATCACCGAACCGGAACCCAGAAACAGCAGCGCCTTGAAAAAGGCATGCGTCATGACATGGAAAATGCCGACACCGAAAGCACCCACTCCGCAGGCGAGCATCATGTACCCCAACTGCGAGACGGTCGAATAGGCCAGTACCTTCTTGATGTCGTTCTGCACCAGCGCGATCGAGCTCGCAAAAATCGCCGTCGCGGCGCCGACGATCGCCACGACCAGCATCGCGGTATCGGACATCACGAACAGGAAATTCATGCGGGCGATCATGTACACACCGGCGGTGACCATTGTCGCGGCATGGATCAGCGCACTGACGGGCGTCGGGCCGGCCATGGCGTCGGGCAACCAGATATACAACGGGATCTGGGCGCTCTTGCCGGTGGCGCCGACGAACAGCAGCAGACAGATCACCGTTGCCACGGGCGCCAGCAGGTCGGTGTGGTGCTGGAGCGTCTGGAACGAGAAGAGGCCCTCGCCCCCCTGTAGATGCGGCAGCAGGGTTGCACCGATCAGGAACATGCCGATCAGGAATCCGAAGTCGCCGATCCGGTTGACGATGAAGGCCTTCTTGCCCGCGGCGGCATTGGCCTCGTCGTTGAACCAGAAACTGATCAGCAGGTACGAGCAAAGGCCCACGCCTTCCCAGCCCACGAACAGCATGAGCAGATTTTCACCCAGAACCAGCGTCATCATCGAGAAGATGAAGAGGTTCAGGTAGGCGAAAAAGCGCTGGAAGCCCTGGTCGTGTGCCATGTAACCGAGCGAATAGACGTGGATCAAAAAGCCGATCCCGGTGACGACCAGGGCCATCACGGCATTCAGCGGGTCGATGGCAAATCCCAGATCGACGCTCAGGTTGCCATAGCCGATCCAGGTGGCCACCGTATCGGTCAGGAAACGATGCTCCGCTTCCATCCCCAGCAGGCGCAGGAACACGACGATCGACAACGCAAAGCTGATACCCACTGTGGTACAGGCCAGCAGTCCCGCCACCTGCCGAGGCAGTTTGCGGTTCAAGAGGCCGTTAACGGCCGCCCCCAACAGGGGGATCAGCACGATCCATCGCAGGAGAATTTCGGTCGAGTGGCTCTCCACGAATCTACTCCATCAGGGTTTTGAAATCATCCACGTTCACCGTGCGGCGTCTGCGGAAGATTTCGACCAGGATCGCCAGGCCGATGGCCGCCTCGGCGGCGGCGACGGCGAAGTTCATCAGCACGAAAACGTGACCATCGGCATTGCCGTGGAAACGCGAGAAAGCCGCGAACACGATATTGGTCGAGCTCAGCATCAACTCGACACACATCAACATGACAATCGCGTTGCGCCGGATGACGAAGCCCACCATTCCCGTCGTAAAGACGGCGCCCGCCAGCAGCAGGTAATGGCTCAGGGTTATTTCCACGGCAGTTTCCTCTCCCGCTGACCGATCGCCAGGGCGCCGATGATGGCAACCAGCAGTACGATCGAAATCAGCTCGAAGGCCAACAGATAGCGGCCCAGCAGCAACTGCGCGACGTGTTCCGCAGTACCGAAGTCCGCAGCAATCGAGTCAGGCATGGTGCGCAGCCCCTCACCCTTGACCCACCCGACCAGCAAAATCACGACCGCAGCGGGCGGTATCGCAATCAGCGGCCAAAGGGCCTTGTTCGATGGAATCAGCTCATCCTCCAGTACCGGCCCATGCAGCATCATGATGACGTACAGGAACAGGACCATGATGGCGCCGGCGTACACCAGCACCTGCATCACGGCAAGAAACGGAGCCGAGAGCAGGGCGAAAATGCCGGCCGTGCACAGAAAACTGAACACCAGCCAAACGGCGGATACCACGGCGCTGCGCTGGACGACCATCATCAGTCCGCCCAGGAACATCAGGATGCCGCAGAACCAGAACAGAAATCCTTCCATGCCGAATCAGTCCCCTTCCCGGGCCGGGGCCCGGATCATTTCCTGGTCTAGTAGGTGCCGTCTTCCTTGTTGTTCAACAGGAAGTCCTTCTGCACGATAAATTTTTCGCGGCTGTCCGCGGCGATCTCGTAGATACCGGTATCAAGACGGATGGCATCGCAGGGACAGGCCTCCTCGCACAGTCCGCAGAAAACGCACCGCAACAGATCGATCTCGAAAGTTTCAGGAAACTTTTCGATCTCACTGTCCGGGTGTTCCGCACCCTGGATGGCGATGCAGTCGGCCGGGCAGACGGTCGAGCACATCTGGCAGGCAACACAACGAGGCGTACCGTCCTCGCGCTGCATGAGACGGTGGCGCCCGCGGAAGCGGTCACTGTAGACGCGCTTCTCCTCCGGATACTGCATCGTCGGCATCTCCGCCGTGTGGAAGATGTTGTACACCAGGTGTTTGATGGTCACACCCAATCCGCGCAGGATCTCCCAGAAGTAGATCGCGTCGCGGAACGAGGCCTTCTTGGCACCGGTTCCCTTGGGCAATCCTTCGAAACTCATGACACTCCTCGGTGTGAGCGCTATCTGGATCCGGCCACGCCGGAAACGAAACTCAACGGTTCGATCCCTTCAGGGACCTCTAGACGATCGTCAAAACCACGGCCGTGACGACCAGGTTGGCCACGCCCAGCGGCAGCATGACCTTCCAGCCCAGGCCCATCAACTGGTCATACCGGAAACGCGGCAGCGTCCAGCGGACCCAGATGAACAGCCAGGCGAAAAACACCAGTTTGGCCAGGAAGGCCCCGACCTGCATCAGGCTCGCGAAAAGCGAAGCTCCCTCGGGTCCGAGGGTCCAGGGCCGCAAAGCCAGGCCGCCCAGGGCCGCCAGGGCCACGATCAGCCACAAGCCTGCTCCCAACCGGGGTTCGTTGTCCCGCAGGTCGCCGAACTTCCCCTTCTCCCTTTGCGTGCGGCGCAGGAAAAGCAGGGCGAACAGAAAACCGACCGCCGCCACCGCGATCAGTTTGAGGGTCAGCAACATACCGGCATGCGCCTCGAGAACCGGACGCGGCATCCAGGGAATCTGGTATCCCCCGAAATAGAATGTCGCGATCAGGGCCGCACCGATCACCATGTGCGCGTACTCGGCCATGAAAAACAAAGCAAACTTCATCGAGCTGTATTCCAGATGGTATCCCGCCACGATCTCGGATTCACCTTCGGGCAGGTCGAAGGGGTTGCGGTTGGTTTCGGCATAGACCGCGGTAATGAACAGGAGAAAGCCCAGTGGCTGCACGACGATGCCCCACTTGGGCAGGAAGCCCCAGAGCAGTTCGCCCTGGCCGGCCACCAGATGGGTCAGACGCAGGCCGGACAGGAAGTCGGTGCCCAGGAACTCCCGCAGGTACCCGGGTGTCGCGGTGTGCGAAAACACCAGCACCAGGCCCATCAGGGCCAGCCCCATGTTGATCTCGTAGGAGATCATCTGGGCGGTGGCCCGCACGCCCCCCAGGAAGGTGTATTTGTTGTTGGCCGCCCAACCGGCCATGACCACCCCGTAGGTGCCCAGCGATGCCACAGCCAGGATGTACAGCAGTCCGACATTCAGGTCGGCCGTGACCAGGGCCACCTTGCGGCCGGCCACCGTCAGGTAGTCACCGAACGGAATCACGGCGTACGTGCTGAGGGCCACGGTCATCACCAGCCACGGGGCCAGGTTGTAGAAGGCCCGGTGCCTGCCGGAGGGCTGGATATCTTCCTTGAACAGGAGCTTGAACACATCCGCCACGGGATGGACCAGGCCCGCCAGGCGCACACCCAGGATCGCCGCCCGGTTCGGTCCGGTCCGGTCCTGGATAAAGGCCGCGCCTTTGCGCTCCATCCAGATCAGCACCACGACCATGCCCATGATCACGGCAAACATGAAGCCGATCTTCGACAGGGTTTCCAGAATGATGTCCATCAGCCCTCTCCTCCGGCGACCGGAGCCGTCGGGTTTACACCCCGCGCGGGCAGGGCGACCAGATTGAATTCGACGTCCGGGAACAAGTCGGCACCGACCGATTTTCGCAGCGCGCGCAGACTGCCGGGAGCCTCTTCTTCGCCCGCCGCAGCCAGCAACTCGGACAAGACCCGCCAGTCCTCGCGTGCCTGTCCCGGCCGGACGATGGACGACTTGAAAGCCTGCAGGCGCCCATCCTTGTTGACGAAGATGCCGGCCTTCTCGGCCCACGCAGCGCCGGGCAGCGCCAAGGCCGCCGTCCCGGCCGTCTCATTGCGATGGGTCCCGATGTACAGGACATGCTGGCAACCGGCCAGCGCTTCGCGCACGGACTCGTCCGCGGCCGGGTTGCCTCCGTGCACAAGTACGGTTCCGCGCGCTTCACGCAGCTTCGCAACCAGCTCCGCCACCGGCAATTCCTGCCAGCCGGCCATGCGGAGGCCCGCCCGATTGGGCGTTCGATCGGAATTCAGCAGCAGATCATCGCCCGGGCGGACCTCGGCCCCGGCAACTCCGCCGACCAATTGATCCTCGCCCGCCAGCTTGAGTCCCAGGCGGCGCAACAGGACCGCCTCTTCGAGCGACAGATGCGGACTGCCCAGCACCAGATCCACTCTCCCCGGCTTGAGCATGCCTACCGCGGTTTCACTCGCTTCCTGCCAGCCCAGCGTCTGCAATTCACCGCCGCTGCGCTTCATCGGTTCGGTCAGCCGCTTTTCGTCGTGGACGGCCTTGTACAGCATGCGCCCCTTGTCGCACATCCAGCGCCGGTTGACATCGGGGTTGAAACGGGGCTTCAACCGGTAGATGCGGGACCCTTCGTAATCGATGCGGACGTTGCAACCGGTGGAACACCCCGGACAGATACTTTCGGCGGCCTTCAACATCCAGACTCGCTTCTGGAAACGAAAATCGCGGCTGGTCAAGGCGCCCACCGGGCAAATATCCACCGTATTGAGACTGTAGTTGTTGTCCAGATCCACTCCGGGTGCGGTATCGATCTCCGCCCGATCGCCGCGGTTGTAGATCCCCAGTTCGCCCGTCCCGGTGACCTCGTTGCAGAATCGCACGCAACGACTGCACAGCACACAACGCTCTTGGTCGAGGATGACCTGCGGTCCGATGACCTTGGCCTTCTTTTTGTGAGTCTTCTGGACCATCTCGACCTTGGAGTCGTACAGCCCGTACTCCATATACTGATTCTGCAACCCGCATTCACCCGCCTGATCACAGATCGGGCAGTCCACCGGATGATTGATCAGGTGCATCTCCAGGATCTGCTCGGAGGCCTTGCGCACCCGCTCGTTGTTCGTGTGCACCACCATGCCATCGTTCACGATCGTGTTGCAGGCGATTGCCAGTTTTGGCATTCCCTCGATCTCGACCTGGCACAGACGGCAGACACCGGCTACCGACAGGTCCGGGTGGTAGCAGAAATGAGGGAGCGGTTTGCCGCGCGCCTCGGTGCAGGCATCGAACAACCGGGTCCCGTCGGGGACTTCCAGTTCCTTGCCATCGATGGTCAGTTTGGCCATTCCGTTCACTCCTGCTCACCCCGCGGCCAGCGGCTCGTAGCGCCGGCCGTCGCGGTCTCCTGGATGAGGGCTTCGAACTCGGGGCGGAACTTGTCGAGGAAACTGCGCATCGGCATCACTGCGGCATCGGCCAGTGGACAGATGGTCAGCCCCGCCATGCCGCTGCAGACATGCTCCAGGAGCTCGAGGTCATCGAGCGTACCCTTCCCCCCGCGCAGCCGCTTGACGATCTTGTGCAACCACCCCGTTCCCTCTCGACACGGCGTGCACTGTCCGCACGATTCATCGAAATAGAAGTGCATCAATACCTGGATCAATTCGACCATGTCGCTGCTCTCGGGAATGATGATCATCCCGCCCGAGCCCAGCATCGTTCCCGCCTGTGAAGTCGATTCGTAGTCCAGATTGATATTCATCACTTCAGCCGCCGGCAGCACCGGCACCGAGCTGCCGCCGACGATGACCGCCTTGAGCTCTTCACCGTCGATCATGCCACCGAGAACATCATGGAAAAACTCGCGGAAGGGCATACCCAGGGGGATCTCGAAAACTCCCGGATTCCTGACCGGTCCGCTGACCGAGAACAGTTTCGTGCCGCGGGATTTCTCGGTGCCGAATTCCTGGTAGGCGGCAGCGCCGTGATTGATGATCCAGGGAACCGTAGCGACGGACTCGACGTTGTTGACGATGGTCGGCTTGCCCAGGAAACCCGAGACCGCAGGGAACGGCGGCTTCAACGAGGGCTGGCCTTTCTTCCCGGTAACCGAATTGATCAGACCGGTCTCTTCGCCGCAGATATAGGCACCCGCGCCCTTATGGACGATCATTTCCAGGTCGTACCCACTGCCCAGGATGTTCTTGCCCAGGAACCCTGCGGCGTAGGCTTCGTCGACAGCCTTCTGAACTCGATCGACCAGCCAGCCGAACTCGCCGCGAATGTAGATGAAGGCCGTTCGGGCCCGCACGGCAAAGCAACTGATGATCGTGCCTTCGATCGTCTGGTGCGGATCGTAGTCCAGACAGTAGCGATCCTTGAAGGTTCCCGGCTCGGACTCGTCCGCGTTGACGAAGAAGTAAATTTCCTCGGCGTCCTGGGGCACAAAGCCCCATTTGACTCCGGTCGGGAAGCCCGCCCCCCCGCGACCGCGCAGGCCGGAGGCCTTGACCTCTTCGCGCACCTCCGCCGGCTGCATCTCCTGCAGCACCTTACGCAGGGCTTTGTAGCCTCCCTCGGCCTCGTAAACGCTCAGCTTGTGGCTGTCCTTGCGTCCGAAGCGTTGCGAGAGGATCCGTGTATCGTTGCGGCTCAACTTAGTCCTCCAGTTCCCGGTCGGTGTCCGCGCGCGGCACCTCGTCCCGACGCAGGTTCTCCAACAGGTCGTCGACTTTCGCAGCGGTCAGATTTTCGTACAGGTGTTTGCCCAACTGCAGACACGGCCCGTGGCCGCACGCCCCCAGACACTCCGCTCCCTCGATGGCGAACTTGCCGTCAGGCGTAGTCTCGCCCAGGCGCACTCCCAGCCGCTTTTCCAGGTGTGCGATGATGTTTCGCGCCCCCATGATGTGGCAGCTGATATTGTGGCAGACCTGCAACACGTGGTCCGCCTGCGGCTCGGTGCGGTACATGGTATAGAAGGTCAGGATCTCGTAGACCCGGGCCCGGGTGACCTCGAGGCGCTCGGTCAGGTAATCGACCGCGTCACTCGAAACCCAGCCCTCCTGGTCCATGATCGCCCACAGGCAGGACATCAGCGCACTGGCCTTGGTCGGGTACTGCTGAATCAGTTTTTCAATCCGCGACTCCGTCTCCGGGGTCGCCTGGAAATCCTGCTTCACTTGCTGCGAATTCTTCATCGCGTTCTCCTTGGCGAACCTTTCCCGCCTGCCGTCCATCGAATCAGCGATCCAGTTCGCCGGCGATGATGTTGATACTGCCCAGCGTAGCGATGGCATCGGGGATCATTTTCCCCTCGATCAATTTCCGGTACGAGGAAAAGATCGGGAAGCATGGCGGGCGTACCTTGACCCGGTACGGCCGTCCTGAACCATCCGAGGCACAGAAAAATCCAAGCTCGCCGTTGGCCCCTTCGCCGAATCCGTAGCCTTCGCCGGCAGGGACATGAATTCCCTCGTACACCAGCTTGAACTGATTCATCACGCCTTCGATGCTGCCGTAGACACTGCCCTTCGGAGGCATCACGACGGCTGGATTGTCGATCATCAAAGGACCTTCGGGCAGACGCTCGAGGGCCTGCAGCACGATCGAGCGACTCTGCACGATTTCCGCCAGACGCACCATGATGCGATCGTGAGTGTCACCATTGCTGCCGGTGGGCACGTCGAAGTCGAATTCCTCATAGCCCAGGTAGGGGGAGTCCTTGCGCAGGTCGGCCGCCATTCCGGTCGAGCGCAGGCAGGGGCCGGTCCACCCCCAGCTGAGCGCCTCCTCGGTACTCATCGGCGCCACGCCCACGGTGCGGTCCAGGAAGATCCGGTTGCGCGCGATCAACTGCAGCACATCCTCATGGGCTTTCTTCAATTGATCCATCTTGACCCGGACTTCGTCCTCGAAACCATCGTACAGATCGTGGCTCATGCCGCCGATACGCGCGTAGTTGGTCGTCAGACGCGAACCGCACAGCTGCTCCAGAATCTGGTAGATACTTTCACGCACATTGTAGAGGTACCAGTAGTTCGTCAGCGCACCGATATCCACGAGATTCGTGCAGACACAGACCAGGTGGTCGATGATCCGCGACAGCTCGCTGACGATGACGCGAATCACGCGGGTACGCGGCGTGATCTCGACCCCCAACATCTTCTCCACCGCGCCGGCGTAGATGCAGTTGTTCAGCATCGCGGAGCAGTAGTTCAGCCGGTCGGTATAGGGCATGACTTCGGCCCAGGTATGATCCTCGGCCTCTTTCTCGAAGCATCGGTGCAGGTAGCCGATTTCGGGCCGGGCCTCGACGATGGTCTCACCGTCGAGCAGCAGTTCGATTCGCAACGCACCGTGGGTGGCCGGGTGACTCGGCCCCATGTTGACCGTCAACAGATCCGAAGGGTGGATTTCGTCCAGAGTACCCTGCCGTTCGACCACGAGGTTGGTGGCGCGCTCGGCAGCGCGTGCGATATCCTCATCCGAAAAGAGCTTTTCGGGCTCGGAACATTCCTGTCCGCGCTCGATATCGTAATCCTTGCGCAGTGCGTGTCCCTCGAATTCATGGTGCGTCAGGATGCGCCGCAGATCCGGGTGGCCGCTGAACGGCACGCCGAACAGATCGTAGACTTCGCGTTCGTGCCAGTTGGCCGAATGGTACAGATCCGACAGCGTCGGAACCGACTCGTCCTCATCGACCCGTACCTTCACCCGGATCCGGGCCTTGTTCTTCCAGGAACGGAAGAGGTAGTTCACCTCGAACCGTTGCTCGGCATCGGGGAAGTCCATACCCACCACATCGGAAAGCTGCTCGCAACCTTCCCGATCCCGCAGGTGGGCAGCCACGGTCGCCAGTTTGTCCGGCGCGACGGTAACCACCTCATCACCCAGGCGATTGCTCGTGGCCAGGATATCGGCCCCGAATTCCTGCTGCAGTCTTTCGACCAGCTTCTCGCTCATACTCATCCGTCCCTGCGGCGGGCCCCCGGGGCTCCGTTCGCTGAAGAGGGTTCAAACGCGTGCTGGATCATCGCGCGGCTCATCCGCGGGCCTGATTCCCGGCCTGGTCCCGGATCTGATTCTTTACCTGTTCGTGGGTCGCGTGCCGGACCGACGAGGGCACGAGGCCCTCCTTCTCCACCTTGTCCTGGATCTGCGTCAATGCATTGAGCAGGTTCTCCGGCGTCGGAGGGCAACCGGCGACATAGACGTCGACCGGAATCACCTGATCGGCCCCCTGCAGCGTGCCGTAGTTCTTGTAGAATCCACCGGTGCTGGCACACGCGCCCATGGCGATGACCCACTTGGGCTCGGCCATCTGGGCATAGACCGTTTTCAGGATGGGCGCCTGCTTGTAGCTGATCGTACCGGCGACGATCATCAGATCACTTTGTCGTGGCGAGAAGCGCACCAGCTCGGCCCCGAAGCGACTGATATCGTTGTAGGATGAAACCGTGCTCATGAACTCGATCGCACAGCAGGCGGTACCGAAGGGCAGCGGCCACAGGGAATACTTGCGTCCCCAGTTGACGGCCTGGCGCAGACGGGATGTCAGAAAATTACTGGGCTGTTCCAGGTCTACTGCCATTCCAGCCCTCCCTTCTTCCAGATGTAGGCGAATCCGACGAGCAACACGGCAACGAAGGAGCCCATCTCGGCCAGCGCGAAGACGCCGTGTCCGGCGGCGTGCAGGTGATTGAAGAGCAGGACCCACGGGTAGAGAAAGACCGCTTCCAGATCAAACAGCAGAAAGAACAGCGCCACGAGAAAGAAGCGCACGAAGAAGCGGATCTGGGTGTTCCCCCGGACCGGGACCCCACATTCGTAGGCGGAATTCTTCAGGGCGGTCGGCCGGCTGGGGCCGAGCCAGAAACTGATCCCCAGGAACGCCGCGGAAAACACGGCGGCAACGGCCAGGACCATCAGCACGGGGAGGAATTGTTCGTACATGCAGGCTCCCTGCGGGGGCTGAACGTTCAGAACGACAAATTCAAGGCTCGAGAAAGAACAGATCGTGGGTACTGCGGAATGATCTGCGATTTTTCGAAGCCGTTTTGTTGCAAAAGTAACAGAGCCGGGGGCCGTGTCAACAGCCGGTTTATCCTGCTTCCGAAATCCCAAGTTCGAATGCCCGCAATGGCTTGGAGAGTTGCCGTTCGCGGCCCAATTCTCCACCTTGCCTGGCCACTTTTCAGCCACCTGCCGCTCCCAGGTCAACAGGCCGTAACCGGAGGCCCCCACAAGCATGAGGGTAGTCCTTATCCCTGAACGCGTTGCAGGTCCCGAAGCGGAGGCTCGTCACCGGATCCAATCACGCTCGCTGGCACGCTCATTGCCTCTCCCAATCCCCAGAGAGTCCGAGAACGCCCTCCGGGGCTGTTTTCGTCGTCGACACAGCAGAGAAATCGGAGAGATCCATGACCCACGCCACTTGCGAAGCCACCGAATCGAACGCGGCGCCCACCGCCACTCCTGGGAATGATCTGACCGCCATGGTCCAGCAAGGTGCCGATGCTCTCGAGGCCGGCGACCTGCGCGCTGCCCTGGAATGCTTCGAGCAGGTCATTGATGCCTTTCCCGAACATCCCGAAGGGCACAATAATCTGGGCGCACTGTATTCTTCACTGGGTGAATTCCAAAAGGCCGAAACGGCGTTCGACCGGGTCCTGGCGATTCTACCGGGAAACCCCAATATCCTGTACAACCGTGGCGTCGTGCGCTCCCGTCAGGAAAAGTTCATCGAAGCACGGGATGATTTCCAGCACGCATTGAAAGCCAGCCCCCGGGATGCCGATATCCACAATAATCTGGGGGTTCTCGAATTCGCGCAGGGTCGCCTGAAGCAGGCCCGCAAGCACTTCCTCAAGGCGAGAAAATTCGATCCGGCGCACTGCAACGTCGTATTGAATCTTTGCGACGTCGAGGAAGCCGAGGGCAGACATTCCCAGGCGATCGATCACTGCGAGGGCTTTCTCGCGCAGCACAACAGCCTGGAAGTCCGGCGCCGCTTGCTGAATCTTCTCAGCAGCGGATGCCGCAGCGCACTGGAACGCGCCAGCCGTGAAGCCGAGGTTCTGCTGCAGTCCGATGGCCAGAACCAGGCAGCAAGGCTCGAACTCGGGCGCCTGATCCAGGCGCGCAACGCTTTGACCGCCGCCGAGGATCAGGCTCACGCCTAGACTTCGTCGATTCCGCCCGGGCTCCGAACCGCCGCGCCGGAGCCTGCGCGTGCCCCTTGCTTCCGCCGCCGGCTTGTACGATTCTGGAGACGCCGCGCACCGCGACTTCGCCACAGGATCGCAAGGCCCCGGACGGACGGATTGCCCATGTTCGTATCCCTGAACCACCGGATCCAGGACGCAAACACCGCCTCGATTTCCGTATGGAATGGCGGTTTCCTCTACGGAGACGGTGTCTATACCACGTTGCGACTGTATCGCGGCATTCCCCTGGATCTGGAAGCACATTGGGACCGCTTAAGCACCCAGGCCGCAGCCTTGGCGCTCCCCCTGCCCACGAATCCGGAACGCCTGCAGGACACCATCCGGGAACTGTCCCGCGCCAACTCCATGACCGACACCGACGGCAGGATGCGGATCACGATCGCCCGGGGCGGTACACCCGACAATCCCCTGCCGCTGGCCCATCTCGCTGCGATCGAGTCGGTGCTGCTGATCACTCTCGTACCGGTCCCGGCCGTATTGCCCGAATGGCACCGCGACGGCATTGCGGCGATCACCCTGGATGCTGGCTTCTCCCGCGGAAATATTCCCGAATTGAAGACTCTCAATACGCTGCCCGCAATCCTGGCCCTACGCGAGGCGGCCCGAGCCGGTTGCTCCGAAGCACTGTTGACTGCGACGGATGGACGCCTACTCGAGGGAGCGACCAGCAACATCTTCCTGGTACGAGACGGCGCGCTGGCCACGCCCGCGGTAGGCGCCGGTTTTTTGGCCGGACTGACGCGGGAAAAGATCCTAAGACTGGCTGGAGAGCTGGGAATCGATGCCGTTGAATCGGACCTCGACCGCGCCGACCTGGCTGCCGCCGACGAGGTTTTTGTCGTCGGCAGCGTTCGGGAAGTCGTCCCGGTGATCCGCACGGACGGGCACATCGTCGGCGACGGCACCCCCGGCCCCCTGACTCGGCGCATCCAGCGTGGCTACCGTGCTCTGATCGAGCGCCTGCTGTACGAACACGGATCCGGCGCCTGAGGCACCGGACCCGCGGGACGGTCTCATCGGAAAATCTCACCGGTTAGAAATCGAAACTCGTGTCCTGGCTTTTGAAGGAATTGAAGTCGTCCTGGTCGGCCGGCGGCAAGTCGTTCTTGATCTCGCGGGGCGGCAAACCCGCCAACGCGATCTCGTCCTTCAGCGAGGCCAAATCGGTATAGACGTCCGCTGCGGCGATCAGATCGGTGCTGGTCATTTCGCGCAGAGCACAGACCTCGACGTGCACACCGTGACGGCCGATCGCATCGACCAGCGCCCGGAAGTCTCCATCGCCCGTGCAAAGAATCACCGAATCGAGGCTCGGCAATAATTCGAGTGCATCGATAGCCAGTTCCATATCCAGGCTGGAGCGCACACTGCGGCTCGAACCTTCGCCTTCGTTGTAGGCCCGGATCTCCTTGGTGACCACCTTGAAACCATTCAGCTTCAGGAAATTCACAAAGTCGATCTTGCCCTCGGACTGGTTACTGATGGCCGTGTAGAAATAGGAGCGCACCAGGCGGCGAGGACCCGCCAGCTTTCGGCACAGCTTCAAATAGTCCAAACGCATGTTCATATGCTTGGCGCTATAATGAATATTCTCACCATCAATAAAGATTGCTACGCGGTCATGCGAATTTGGAGTGTACATCACCGTCCACCTTCGAGTTCATCAATCACGGACCGGTCAGCCGGCCGGCTGGGCGAGGGAACGAACCAAGACTGCCCGCTGGGAGAGCAACTCGGAGCGCTGAATATCGAAAATATACTCTCGTAGTGGGAGCCTTGCAATTTGATTTGTGTTCTTTCCCCTTTTCACAACGCTTCATTCCAGAATCAGATACGAGCGGAATCGCCGCTCCTCCCCCTCGCGAAGCCATGATTCGAGAGGGGCCGGGAGATGTACGATCCCCGGCAATCGCGCGAGTTTTCGGTACGGTTACAAAGGAGACATGATGGTACTGCCGATTCCATCGTGGTAGAGAATAAGTCCCGGCACCTGACGGCGAATCGATGTCGCTGGAAAATCCGGGGCGGTCGGGCTATTTTCCCCTACGGACTTCGCCGGACCGCCCGTCGTGGTGCCGGTACCATGCAATGCCAGGCATAGAGCTCGGCCCGCCCGGGCCGTTCCAATCCGAAGGGTTCGCTCCCATGAAGAAGCTCGTCGAATGTGTTCCCAATATCAGCGAAGGCCGCGATCAGGCCATCATCGATTCCGTGACTTCGGTCATCGAGGAAGTGGACGGCGTCCATCTGCTCGACGTGGATCCCGGCGCTGATACGAATCGCACCGTGATCACCTTCATTGGTTCTCCGGATTCGGTCGGCGAGGCCGCGTTCCGTGTCGTGAAACGTGCTGCCGAATTGATCGACATGAGCAAGCAGAAGGGCGCCCATCCGCGGCACGGTGCCACGGATGTCTGCCCCTTCGTTCCTGTTGCGGGCGTGACCATGGAAGAGTGTGTCGAGATCGCGCGCCAGGTGGGCGATCGCATCGGCAACGAGCTGGAGATCCCGGTCTACCTGTACGAGGAGGCAGCCACTCTCCCAGAGCGCCGCAATCTGGCCTATGTGCGCAAAGGCGAATACGAGGCCCTGCCCGAAAAACTGGGTACCGACGAGTGGAAACCCGACTACGGCCCGAACGTTTGGAATGACCGATCGAGCAGGACCGGGGCAACCAATGTTTCCGCGCGTGGTTTTCTGGTTGCCTACAACGTGAACCTGAACACCCGCTACAAGAAGATCGCATCGCAGATCGCCCTCGATATCAAGGAAGCAGGCCGCGCCCAGCGCGACGACACCGGGAAACTGGTCAAGGACGAGAAGGGTAAGAACATCCTCGTGCCCGGCCCCTACCGGCTGGCCGCCTGCAAGGCCGTTGGCTGGACCATCGAGGAGTACGACCGGGCCCAGGTCTCCATTAATCTGGTCAACACCGCGATCACCAAGCCTCACCAGGCATTCGACGCCTGCAGCAAGAGCGCCACGGACCGCGGGGTGCGAGTCACCGGCAGCGAACTGGTCGGATTGATTCCCGAGGGCGATCTGCTCGAAGCCGGCAAGCACTACCTGCGCCAGGCCGGAATGTCGGCCGGCATTCCCCGCCAGATGATCATCGAGACCGCGATCCAGAGTCTCGGTCTGCGGGAACTGGGTCCCTTCGATGCCGACGACAAGATCATCGAGTACCGCGCCGGGCTGGTCGACGGTCCCCTGGTATCGATGACCAATCGAGAATTCGCCGACGAATTGTCCACCGACTCGCCTGCGCCCGGCGGTGGTTCGGTCGCCGCCCTGTGCGCAGCCCAGGCGGCCGCACTGACGGCCATGGTCGGCAACCTGTCCGTCGGCAAGAAAAAGTACGCAGAAGTCCAAAACCGGGTGAAGGAAATCGCCGAGCGCGGCCAGGAGTTGAAGGACTTCTTCCTGCAGGCCATCGACGACGATACGAACAGCTTCAACGCTGTCATGGACTGCTTTGCCCTGCCCAAGAATACCGAGGCGCAACTGAAGGCCCGCAATCTGGCGATAGCCGAGGCCACCCGCGGTGCGACCCGCGTCCCGGCGTCCGTTTTGGAGAAAATCCCGGAGTTGCTGGAACTCGCCGGCGAGATTGCCCGAATCGGCAATGCGGCCTCCCTGTCGGACGCCGGCGTGGCGATCCTGACCGCGCTGACGGCGGCCGAGGGTGCCTACTACAATGTCCTGATCAATCTCGAGGGCCTCAAGGAACTGGACCAGAGCGCCCAACCGGATTTCCTGGACCGGACATTGTCTTCGGCACGGGAAACGATGACGATTTGCGAAGAGACGGCGGCCCGTCACCGGAAACGGATCCGTGGACAGCTCGAGGACGCTCTCGACCGTTGATGTTCGTGTCATCGCGGTTCCCTACCGCGGTGTGAAATCCAGATGTATCGGGGCCGGGGATCTGCTATGGTCCCCGACTCGGTTCCATCGCCAGGCCCGGTCCGGCCGGACCGAATACAAACCGCAATCGAAAGGCACGACCATGGCCCAAGCAGCCCCTCCGGACAAACAGCAGAGTCCCCTCCAGGAGATCATCCAACCGTTTATCGACCTGGTACACGCACCTCGCGCGTTGTGGGGCATCAACCTGGCCTATTTTTTGGAAGGCTGGGTCTACTTCGGCATGCTGGGCTATCTGGCCATGCACTTCTCGGATTACATATTTGCCGGCATTCCGAATCCTGACGTGAATTCACACCATATGGTCATGGTCCTGACCGCCGGAATTACCATCTCGATGTTCTTCCTGGGGTCGGTGGCGGATAAGCGAGGAGTACGCAACACACTGCTGACCGCCTTCCTCTTCCTGTTGGCTGGCCGTATCGTCTGGTCCGCTGCCCCCTTGATCTTTCCCGAACCCGGTTTGTGGAGCAATTTGCACCTGATGACCCTGGTGGGAATCGTTCTGGTCGTGATCGGCTATGGCATGTATCAACCGGCGGCCTATGCCGGTGTGCGGCAGTTTACCAGTGGAAAAACGGCTGCCATGGGCTACGCCATGCTCTACGCCCTGATGAACCTGGGCGGCTGGCTCCCCTCGTTCTTCAGCCCCATCCGGCACGCGGTCGGAATCACCGGTGCCTTCTGGGTCTACACGGGCATCACGGCCGTCGCCCTGATCTGCACGTTCCTGATTCTGACCCGTTCGGTCGAGCAGAAAGCGATCGCAAGTGCCGAGAAGGAGCGCGCTGCCGAGAAAGCGGCCGAAAACGACAAGACCGACACGGACGCTCAGGAGGGCACGGAACCAACCGCACCCCTCACCGGAGAAC